>CALXXQ010000181.1 GCA_944392715.1 uncultured Brachyspira sp. | reverse complement strand
AGATGCTTTAAAAGTAACAGGTAATTTTGGAAAATATGATGTATTTGCTAATGTTCATGGCGGCGGTGTTTCTGCTCAGGCTGATGCTGTAAGACATGGTATTGCTAAAGCTTTAGTTGGGGAAAGTCAGGATTTCAGAACTACTTTAAAAAGAAATGGATTTCTTACTAGAGATTCTCGTGTAGTTGAGCGTAAAAAATACGGTAGATCAGGTGCTAGAAAACGTTTCCAATTCTCAAAACGTTAAGATATCTTTTTATTGGGTTAATATTGCTTAAAGGTTTGTATAATGACTGCTAAGAAGTTAAAAAAATTTAAAGATTTATTATTAGAAGAAAAGAGAAAAACTTTAGATGAGTTATTAACTGGAAATGAAACTTATGAAGCTCTTAAAGATGATTCTCATGGGGATATGGTAGATATAGCATTTCAGGCTTATGAGAAACAAAATCTAATGAATTTCTCACAAAAAGAAAAAGATAAATTAGACATGCTTAATAATGCTCTTAAAAGAATAGATGACGGTACATATGGTAAATGTATTGACTGTAAAGAAGAAATCAATGAAGAGAGATTAACTGCTTTACCTTATACTTTAAGATGTGTAAATTGCATGTCTAAATATGAAGATAAAAAACGTCGTGAAAAAATGTAATAATGTATGTTAAAGTTGTTTTCAATCTGCCTATAGATAAAATACTTACATACAAAAAACCAGATGAGATTAATGATAGCTTGATAGGATGCAGAGTTGTTGCTCCGATTAAAGGTAAAAATAATAAGGGTATTGTAATAGAAGAAGTTGAAACTATAGACGGAAACTATAAAGTATATCCTATCAAAGCTAGAATTGATCTTGAACCTATATGTTCAGATAAAGAATTCAAATTAGCTAAATGGATAAGTAATTATTATCATTCTTCTTTCGGAGAAGCCCTATTTGCGGCACTTCCTGTAGGTACTCCTGCCAAAAAAGAAAAAAAAGCTAAACCAATACCTGCAAAACAAAAACCATATTTAAAACTAAATGATGAACAGGAAAATGTATTAAAAAAAATTCTTGAAAGTATAGAATCAAATAATCCTAAAACTTTTTTACTTCATGGTGTAACAGGAAGCGGAAAAACAGAAGTATATCTTCAAGCTATAAAAAGAGTAGTTGATATGGGTAAGCAGGCAATAGTAATACTTCCTGAAATATCTCTTACACCTCAAACTATAAAAAGATTTGCTGAAAGGTTTGAAGGTAAAATAGCAGTGCTTCATAGTAAATTATCTCCTAACTCTAAATACAGATATTGGCAGATGATTAAAAAAGATGAAATAAAAATAGTTATAGGGGCAAGAAGTGCTATATTCTCCCCTACTCCAAATTTAGGTATAATTGTTATAGATGAAGAACATGAAACAAGCTATAAAGCAGGAGATACTCCAAGATATCATGCAAGACAGGTAGCTTTTTACAGAAAATCGCAGGAAAATGCCACATTACTATTAGGAAGTGCAACTCCTTCAATAGAAAGCTTCTATTATGCTTCTATAGGTAAGATAGAGCTTTTAAGCCTAAATAAAAGGGCTGCCTCTGTCAATATGCCTGAAGTAAAAATACTGGATTTAAAAAAGGAAAAAAGGGCTGATGCTTTTCCTATGATTACTCAGAAATTAGCTGAAGAAATAAATAAAAAATTAGAAAAAAAAGAGCAGATCATACTATTTCTTAATCGTAAAGGTTATGCCCCTGTTGTAAGCTGTTCATATTGTCAAAAGGTACTAGAATGTCCCAACTGCTCTGTTTCTTTGACATATCATAAAAAGAAGAATGTTGTTATGTGCCATTACTGCGGATATACTCAATATTTAGATGAGCTTTGCGATGAATGTAAAATAGGACATTTTGAGCAGATAGGAAGCGGTACTGAAAAGGTAGAAGAACATCTAAAAATACTATTTCCAAATGCTGTAGTAGAGAGAATGGATCAGGATACTGTAGGAGGCACAAAAAAATATGAAAAAATACTAAAAAAATTTTCTGATGGTGAAATAGATATACTTATTGGAACTCAAATGATAGCCAAAGGATTAGATTTTCCTAATGTTACATTAGTAGGGGTTTTATTTGCCGATATGTCTCTTCATATACCAGATTTCAGAAGTGCTGAAAGAACTTTCAATCTCATAACACAAGTTGCTGGAAGAAGCGGAAGAGGAGAAAAAAACGGCATTGTATATATTCAAACTTATTCCCCTAGTAACTACAGTATAGAATGCGCCAAAAATCATGATTATATATCATTTTATAATATAGAAATAAAAAATAGAAAATCTCCTCTAAATTATCCTCCTTTTTCAAGGCTTGTAAGATTGGTTATAAGGGGATTGGATGAACAAAAAGTTGAAAACGATGCTAATAAAATAGCTGATATGCTTAGAATGGAGACTTATGATAATTCAGATAAAATAATAATACTTGGGGCTGTTGCATGCACTATAAGCAAATTAAATAAATACTATAGATGGAATATACTTATAAAAACACCTTCTCATTCTTTGTTAAAAAATTTCTTTGATAAGTTACAACATAATTTCATAGCACAAAAGGATAACTATATAGAAATAGATATAGATCCTATAAATATGCTATGAAAAAACATTATAATATATTAAACATCAACATAAAATCTAATAGCATTTTTTATTCTAGCTTTAAGCTCATTCTGTCCTACAGGCTTTTTTACATAGTCGCAGGCACCTTTTTCAAGCCCATTTACAACATCATCTTCATTATATCTTTTTGTGATTATTATAATTAATGCTGTTCTAAGTGAAATTTCTTTTTTTATTTCATCTAATAGATAAAAATAGTCTTTATCCTCTGATAAATTAATATCCATTAATATAATATCTGGAGAAACCTTTTTAAGCTCTTTAAGAGGTGCAAGCAAATTAGAAATGCAAGTAACATCATAATCATCTTTTAGCCATTCAAAATAATTTTTCCTAGTAATTTCCATAGGTTCAATTATTGCTAATTTATATTTAGAATGCTTTCTCTTTAATTTTATTCTTTTTTCTTTTTTATTGAATGCTAAAAATGCCTTCAAATCTGCATAACGTATTTTGTATCTCTTACCAGGAGTAACATCAGCCTTTAATCCATAATGTCTTACCCAATAATTAACAGTAGTTCTCGAAACTCCAACTATTTTTGCAGCATCTATAGGTGACAACATATCATCGTCATCATATATTAATTGCTCAGTATTATTCATATAACCTCTCAAGTATTTAAAAATCTCCAATTATAGGGTAAAGATTAATACATAATGAAGTTTTTGTCAAATAAAAATATTCAAATTATATGTTATATTAATACATTTATATTTATTAATATAACATAAGAACTACATTTTTTACAAAAAAATACTTTTTTATTTTTTAACGTATAAAATGTAAATAAAGTTTTTTGAATATTATTTTCAATTATACAAAAATATTATTGTTTTTTATTTATTTTTTCTATATAATAAAACTTAAAATTAAGTATTAAAAGGGTATATATTATGAAAAAAGCTATACTCATTATAGCTGGGGGAATAGGTGAAAGACTATGGCCTTTAAGCAGGGAAAATAAACCTAAACAATTTTTAAAAATTATAGATAATAAATCTCTAATAGAACAAACAATAGAAAGAGCTTTAAAAATCACATCAAAAGAAAATATTTTCATTGTAACTGGTAAAAGATATGAAGAAGCTTTTACAAAGTATATACCGTCATTTGATAAAAATAATATAATATATGAACCAATAGGAAGAGATACTACAGCAGCAATAGCTCTTGGAATTTTGTATATAAAAGAAAGAATAGGTAATGCTATAGTATCAATATTTCCTGCTGATCCTATAATAAAAGATGAAGAGTTATTTGTAAAAACTATAGATGACTCTATTAATATTACTAAAGAAACAAATAATATTGTTATCATAGGAATTAATCCTAATAGGGCTGAGACAGGCTATGGATATATAAAATTAAGGGATAATATTAGAGATAATATATATAAAGTTGATAGATTCGTAGAAAAACCAAATTATGAAAATGCGTGCAAGTTTTTAGAAGATGGGCATTATTTATGGAATAGCGGTATGTTCATATGGTCAATTGATAATATATTAGAGTCTATTAAAAAATTGATGCCTGATACATATGATAAAGTTATAAAAACTTTAGAAACAAAAGAAGAAAATAAAAAAATAGAAATTTTTAATACTATAGAGAAAGTATCATTTGACTTTGGCATAATGGAGAAATTAGATAATATTATATGTTTAAAATCAAATTTCTTTTGGGATGATTTGGGAGCTTTTTCTGCACTTGGAAGAATACATGACAAAGATAATAATGACAATGTAATTGTAGGAAATGTATATGCAAAAGAATCTAATAATAACATTATAATAAATGATGATGATAAAACATTTATAGCAATAGATGGAATAGATAATCTTACAATAGTAAAAACTAATGATGTTATTTTGATATATCCTAATAATAAAGACTCAAAAATCAAGGACATATTAAAAGATATAAGAGAAAAAGATGAATTAAAGGATAAAAGAAATTTGCTTTAATTTTTCTTAGAATATTTACCATTTAGTAATGTTTCTTTATACATTTTGTCTTTAGCTTCTTTAACTTTTTCTAATTGAGATTTCTTTTTTTCTTCTTCTTTTTTCGCTTTTTGATTATCTTCTATAAGTGTACCATTTATTGAAACATTAACAAATTCTATATTTTCATTTTTAATAATATCTTCTGGTATTGTTTTACCTTTAATTTGTACATTTTCAAATTTTAATGATTTATAAAACATAATATTTCTAAAATCAGCATCACCCTCTATAATGATATTTTCAAAACTGGCATCACCTTGCAAACTAGTATTAAGAAGGCTAAAATTATTTTGAAAATGAATATGATTAAATGCGGCTTTATCAATTATATCTGTGTTTGAAATATTACAATCGCAATTAACTTTTATATTATCAATATCAAGAGAATGCAAATTGGATAATGACATATTAAAATCGATATTTATTTTAGAATTTTTTATAATAATTTCTTTATAGACATTAGACATTGTAATAAATATTCCGCTTTCAAAATTACTATCTGTAAAATCTAAAGAAGAATACAAATTAAAATTTTTCATTTGAAAAGGTCCGTAAAATAAAGAATTTGTAAAAATCATATTGGAATTTTTTTCTATTTTGAATCCCTCAAAATTAAATCCCTCATAACTAATCATATAAGAGAAATTATAATATCCTCTATAAATATCGTCCCTTATAGTACGTCTGAAAAGTCCGTCTGGCTTATCATTGCTATTATGATGTATAATGCATAATCCGTCTTTATATTCTTCTCTTTGACAATTCTCAGTAGAAGATATTTTCTGTTTACAAATAGCCATAAAATTACTAAACTCAATTAAAACATAAAACTGATACCTACATCATGTGAAATATTATCTTTACTGAAATTATCAAAAACAATAGCATAATCCAATCTAAATAAATCCACATAAAGAGATAAACCCAAAGAAACACCCTTATTTCCCACACCAAGTCTTGCTAAAACTCCGCTAGGAAGCTTTTGAGCAAGTCTTTTCTGTATAGCACTAGGAGCATCCAATATAGTCTCAGGTAAATCATCATACCAAGCTTTTTTTTCTTTAAATAAACCAAGCTTATTAAAATCTATAATCATAGCTTCAATACCTACAGATACATTATGAGTTACTGAAGGAACAGATATAGTATATTGAGCTGTAACAGAAAAACTGCCGTCGCTTTTTACATATCCTAAAGAAGCTGATATATCAGTATCAACTTTGGAAAAAACATTATCATAAAATCCAAAATTTTTAATTCCAATTCCAAGTTTCAAACTAGGAGTAAAAATAGACTGCATATATGATAAATCAAAAAATACTCCGAAATTATTATCTTTTTCGCTATTATTAATAACGCTTTTAACATTAGCACCTATAAAAGAACTTTCGCTAATAGCATATGCCGCACCTAAATTTATTAAATAAAGTCCGCTGTATATATCATTTTTTTTAATTCCAGATGCATCATAAGAATTAATTTTATTAATCTCAGAAGCAAAACCTATACCCAAAGCATATGAAGAACCTATATGAGCATATGAAGCATTAAATATATATTCATCTTTAGGATTAGATGTTATAGTATAATTCAAATTGACACTGTCTCTAAGCACCCCCATCAAAGATGCAGCACTAGTAAATACAGCAGATGAATCATTACCTATTAAAAAGCTAGTACCCATCATGCCTCTTGATCTTGTACTTCCTGCTTCCAAAATGGATAATGAATGCTTTGAAGATGCACTTGCACCAAAAAATACTGATGTGTATATCAACAATATAATAAATATTTTCTTTATCATTTTACAATATTCTCTTTTTATAGTATTGTCAAATTATAACATAAAAAACATTAAATACAATTATATTAAGTTTAATTTATAGATATCCATATCAATATTTGATTTTAATTTCTGAAAGTCTTTTTCTAAATTTTCATCATCATATTCATACAAAATAAAAAGAGAAGAGCCAGATCCGCTCATAGATACTTTTTTATGAATAATATTTTCTATTTTTATTTTTATTTCCTCTATTCTTTTTTCTAAATCAAATACATTTTTTTCAAATATATTATATGTATTAGAAACTATCTTTTCAAAATTAATATCTTTATTATCAAGCATATTTTTTATAGAAAATATATCTGATTTATTAAAATCATCTATTTTAAATCTTGAATATGCTAATTTAGTTGATACATGAATATTAGGATATATTAAAATAATATTATAAGGCAATATAAAATCATAATTTTTTATTTTCTCTCCAATACCAGAAACCCAAGCACAGCCTCCTCTGATAAAAAAAGGAATATCAGCTCCAAATTTAGAAAATGATTCAATCAAATCATCATTAATATCAATATTCAATTCATTAAGAAAAAATTTAATAATACTAGAAGCATCAGATGACCCTCCTCCAAGACCAGCACCTGTAGGGATGTTCTTTTCTATATGAATATTATAATTATGATTGAGATTCATATTATTTTTAAAATATTTGAATATCTTTGTTACAATATTTTCTTCATCACTGTCTTCTAATGCAAATTTTCCGCTAGTTGCAATATTATATTCATCAGACTTTTCAATATTTATAATATCATATAAATTGACCGTATGAAATAAAGACTCTATTAAATGATATCCATCTTCTCTTTTTGAAGTTATATCAAGAGAAATATTTATTTTGCAAGGAGATTTTAATGCAGACATATTTTTCCTTTTTATATTATTAATTATTATTTTAAAGGCAATTTATCTATAGACTCTATTTCCCATTTATTAGATTTATTAACAAGCCTGATATAATAATAAGTAGGAGAAAATTCTGTATTTCTAATAATATAATATCCCATATAAGGATTTGTACTGTCTCCTATAGTATAATTTATAGTTACAGAATATTCTTTATTTGAAGATGATATTAATTTCTTAATAGAATCATTATTATCTATTAATATATCTTTCATATTATCAATATTTTCTATACTAGAATTTTTTTCTATCCAATTTATATTATCATTCAATATTTCATTTTTCATATTATCATAAAAAATAAATAAAGATTTTTTCTTGCTGCTGTCTAAATCTTCTAAACAAGATACAAATAATAATGATGATAAAATAATTAATATTATAAAAATTTTTTTCATTAAAAAATCCTATTTCCAATTAAATATTTAAAAAATTAATAGTGATTAAATTCCATTTATTATCTAAATAAATCGCCACAAACTCAATGGAATTCTCAGAAATTTTATTAAAAGAAGGATATTCAATTTGAGCTACAATAATATCCTTATATTTTTTACAAGTAACACTAACATCATAATATCCGCCGTCTTTAGGCAAATAATTACAAAGAGAGTCATCATTATTTGAAAATATCCTCTGATATACAGCACCTCTATTTTTTATAGACTCTATAATATTTACAGGTGTTAATTCATATATTAAAGTCATTTCATTTAAAGTAGATATAAATTTATCATCTATATTTAAAGCAAAATTAGAAGTAAACTCCAAAGTATCCCTATTTGATATTAATGTAGATATATAACTTTCATATTCATATAAACTATATTCAATACCCATATTCTCATTTTTATTACAAGAAAATAGGAAAATAATCAATATTATAATTAATGCAATATTTTTCTTCATTTATAATTTACCTCTCAAATACTGTTGCAAAAACTCTGCAATATCATATAAAGACAATACTATATGCGCCACTTTATTTTCTATAGCACTTCTAGGCATACCATATACAGTAGAACTAGCTTTATCCTGTGCAATTGTTAAATTATTATTATCATATAATTTTTTCATCCCTTCAGTACCATCATTTCCCATTCCAGTCATTATAATAGCTATAGCTCTATCCTTTACAACTTCATTAATAGTACCAAATAAATAATCTACACAAGGAGTATAAATAAATTTTTTATCAGGATCAGGATAAAATTTTATTCTAAGTCTGCCTACACTGTCCATATATACCCCCATATTTTTATCCCCAGGAGATATATAGACTATAGAAGGAAATATCTCCTCATCAACTTGTGCTTCTTTTATTTTAATTTTGCATATATCCTGCAAACTAGAAATAAGCGATGATGAAAATTCCTTAGGTATATGCTGTGATATAAGTACAGGAAGTGGAAAATCCTTAGGAAAACTAGGAAGCATTATCCTAAGAGCTCTAGGGCCTCCTGTAGATATTCCTATAGCAACCAAAAGAGGAGATTTAAAATCTTTTCTAAAAGATTTACTTAAAGCAGTTGCAACCTCTTTTTGATTAAAAGGTATTATTCTTATATTGTCATCAAATCTATCCATATCCGTCTTTTCGTACTCTTCCAGCGATTCCTTTACATTACTATTTGCATTTAAAACATTAGAATTATAATCAAAACTGGAATCCATTTTAATGTTTACATCATTTTTAACTATTTCTAATATTTTATTTAATACATTATCTCTAATAAAATCAGCAGAAATATTTCTAGGTTTATATATTACATCTAAAGCACCTAAATATAAAGCTCTTGATGCTAAATCTTTATTTTGTGCTAAGGAACTCAAAACTATAATATTTATTTTTATATTATCTTTTTTTAATAATTTTAGGAGCTCTATGCCTCCCATTAAAGGCAAATCTATATTCATTACAACAAAATCAGGTTTTATTGATATTATAGACTTATAAGCATCTATACCATTATTTACAATGCCTGAAACTTCTATTCTATAATGATTAGATAACACATCATTTAATATACTGCTAATCATTTTAGAATCTTCAGCTATAAGTACTTTAATAGCTCCCATATATAAATTTCTAATCCTCTTTTTTTATATTATTATTTTTTTTAATATCTTTACTATTAAAACCTTCCTCATTCTCCTCTATAATTGTACTCAATACAGAAGAAATATCAGATGTAAAACTATTATCTTCAAATATGCCATGCATCTTTGAATCTTCCATTATATCAGACATTTCTTTTGTATAATCTATATCTTTATCTGTAAACACATCTATATTTTTATTATTATTTTCTTCAAGCCTGCTTATTTTTCTAACAAAAATATCATTAGCTTTATTTATATCATTAGCTTTATTTATTTCATTAAATTTGTTTATGTTATCAGCTTTATCTACATCATTAACTTTTTTATTTTTAGAAACAGATTCTTCTATATCATCTAAACTAGGTAAGTCATAATTATTATCATTATTAATATATTCATCAACTCTTTTTGCTGAAGGAACTACTGTCTCAGTAATAATTTCTGATTTTTTATCAAAGAAACGTTTTTTTATAATTTCTTTAAGTTCCATTAAAGTTTTTGTTGTAGCAGAGAAGAAAAGAACCAAAATAGAAATTAAGCAAAGATATACAAACCATTCCCCAAATCTAGTGTATATTGTTAATTTATTATTCAATGCAACATTTGCAATCATATAATCAGGTTTCCAAAAAGGAAGTGTAGAAATTATTTTACCTGTACTTGATATATGTCCTGTTACACCTGAATTTCCATTATGTACAATATCTCTTCTATTTTCTATAGCTCTAAATACAGACATATAGAAATGCTGAAGTAATGATTCATCGCTGTAAGACCAAGCATCTTCAGTAATTACAGCTAAAGTCTGTGCCCCATTATAAACAAATTTCCTTACAAAATCTCCAAAAGCACTTTCAAAACATATAACACCAGAAAATGCATATCCATTAGGATGATGAAATACTGTTAAGTTTTTGCCTCTATTCCATCTATTAGCTCCAGCCTTATCAAATTGCGCATACATAAAGTTTATGATATTTTTAAATGGGAAAGTATTAAGTAAAAAATCATTATCCTGAAAAGGATATGATTCTCCTCCAGGAACAAGTTTTATTTTAGAGTATTCTCCTATTACATTTCCCCTGTCATTTATAAACTCCATACCATTATAATATTGATAAGGATTATATGCATTTTTATTAGTATCTTCTTTAATAATTGTAGTACCAAGTAAATGATAAGTCTGAGTATATCTAATCATATCATATAAAATATATGTATTATATATTCCAGGGTACATAGAATTTGAAGCTAAACCATAATCAAAAGCTTCTTTATATTCAGATATATAAAATCCATAAGAATCAAGAGTAACAGATTCAGGATATACTATCAAAGAAGGCTTTGATAATGATGCATCTCTAGCAAGATTTGCTATTCTCTTTACAGAAACAGTACCATTTTGTGTTACTCCGTCAGGCTTTTCGGCACTTACAAACTTCTCAGGCTTTAAAAGAAATTTTTCAGCAAATCCTTGAATACCTTTAGAACCCTTTCTAAATGGCTCTCCTGTATATATACTATTCCAATAAATATTTGGATCAAAAGATTTTTGTATAAGAGCAATACTAGTTTTAGGCTGCAATGTTCTAGCAGAATCCTCAACATTTATTTTTATGGCACCATATATTATGATTAATAAGAATGATGATATAAATATTAATGCTGGTATATATGTTATTTTATATTTATTTTTTTCTGCATACATAAGCAAATAATGTGTAATTATAGCATTAGAAAAATAGATAAAAAAACTAATACCAAGCACTCCAAAAATATCAGCAGCCTGTATAAATAATGAAAAATTCCATTGTGAATATCCTACAATTCCCCATGGAAAACCTAAATAACCTACATTACGCATATATTCCATAAATGTAAATACAAGCGGAACAACTATAAATCTAAATTTAGGCAATTTTTTAGATAGAAAACCGCTTAAAAGCATGGCAGGGAAATAGAATAAGAATATTATTAAAAATAATATTGTAAATAAAGTTAAAAAAGAAACTACTGCCTGCGTTTCTTTCAGCATAAATGAGGTTACCCATAATAACAGATAACCAAAAAATATAAGCACAAATATTGATGAAGCTATTATATAATATCTAAATTTATCCGCCTTGAATATTATAATATTAAGGGGCACAAAAGCAATGAAAGATATCGGAAATAAATTAAGGGGCGGAAATGCCAAAGATAGAAGTATAGCACTAATAATACTTAATATGATTACACCAACTATATATGAATTACTTTTCGACACTTAAAAAAAATCCTATTTTTTTTTTATACAACAAATTATTATTTAAAGGGCAATAACAAATTAATATTTATATTTTAAACAAACAGTATCTTACAAATAGTGCTTTATTAATTACCTTCTTTTTTCTTCAAGGCTTCTTTAATTTCGTTTACAAATTTTTTATCTTGGAAACCTATATGTTCCAAAAGCCAGTCTTTTAAGAATTTAATAAACTTATTAGCTACAAATGGCTGACCTTCTTCATATTTTCTAATTTGGTCAACTATTTCTAAGTAGAAACTCTTATGCATAGCCTTATGATTTTCAGCATCTGAGTAATTAATTAAGTCCATTATTTTTTCTTCTGTTTTAAAATGATATTGAGTATAATCTATACATTTTTTAATGGCCTTAATGAATGCTTCATTAGTATTAGCACTATTATCTACTGTTGCCAAATAAAGTTCATTAACGATATTAACTAATTCTTTATGTTGACTATCTATAAGCTTATGCCTTGTTTCATACAATGGCACCCATTTGATAAATACGCTGGTTTCTTGTTGTTCGTTATTGTTATTATTATCCATCATTCACTCCATTTTTATTTGCTTATATTTTATTATTTTATAAAAAAATAACAGAAAATCTACAATATACAAAAAAACACTATTACAATATATATCTGCTTATATCCCTATTGTCCTCAATATCTTTCATAGCATCTTTTATATTATCGGCATTAATTTTTATAAATTCACCCTTATGCTCATCTGCACTGAAAGAAATTTCCTCAAAAACTTTTTCCATAATAGTGTAAAGTCTTCTAGCTCCTATATTTTCAACATTAGTATTTATATTATAAGCTATATCCGCTATAGCAGATAAAGCATCTTCTTCAAACTCTATAATAACGCCCTCTGTTTTTAAAAGTTCCTGATACTGTTTTGTTATAGCATTTTTAGGATTAACAAGTATATCTTTAAAATCTTCTTTAGATAAAGCCTTTAATTCCACTCTTATAGGAAATCTTCCCTGAAGTTCTGGAATTAAATCAGAAGGTTTATTAATATGAAAAGCTCCTGCTGCTATAAATAATATATGATCTGTTTTTATAGGACCATATCTAGTATTAACAGTAGTTCCTTCAACTATAGGAAGTAAATCTCTTTGAACACCATGACGGGCAACATCAGCACTGTCTGTTTTATTACCGCTTGCTATTTTATCTATCTCATCTAAAAATATTATACCCATATTTTCTGTAAGACTTAAAGCATCAGAGGTAATTTTATCCATATCTATAAGGGATTCAGAAGCTTCATTAATTAAATATTTCTTAGCTTCTTTAACTCTAAGACGTTTATGTTTTTTATTAGGAGGCATAATACTTCCAACCATAGACTGAATCATATCGCTTTCTTCAAAACCCATACCAGGAATTATACCAAACATTCTGTTATTTCCGCCTGATATTTTTAATTCAACATAACTTTCATCAAAATCACCATTAGATATGCGTTTTTTTATCTGTTCTTTAGCATTCTTTTTCTTTTCTGCCTCTTCTTCTGATATATGTTCATCACCCTCTTTTTTAACAGAAGGAAGAAGTAATTTAGCTAATTTATCCAAAGCTATTTCTGTAGCCTCTTTTTCAACTTCTTTCATCATAGCCGATTTCAAATCAAATATTGCTACATTAACCAAATCCCTAACCATACTCTCAACATCGCGTCCTACATAACCAACTTCAGTATATTTTGTAGCCTCAACTTTAATAAAAGGAGCATTAACCAATTTTGCTAATCTTCTAGCAATTTCTGTTTTACCAACTCCTGTAGGCCCTATAAGTATGATATTTTTAGGAGCAACCTCATCTTTTAATTCTTCTGGTAAATGACGTCTTCTATATCTATTTCTTAAAGCTATAGCAACTGAGCGTTTAGCCTCTACTTGTCCTATTATATATTGATCCAAAGCTTCCACTATTTTTCTAGGTGTAAGTTCGCTTTCTAATTTTGCATCAAATGACATATTTACTCTATTACCTCCAAAGAAATATTGCTGTTAGTGTATATACATATTTTAGAAGCTATTTCAAGTGATTTTCTAGCTATTTCTTCAGCAGAAAGATCTGTATTTTCACTTAGAGCCATAGCAGCAGCTTTAGCATATTGTCCTCCGCTTCCTATAGCTAATATATTATTCTCACTTTCTATAACATCGCCGTTGCCGGAAAGTAAAAGCATTTTTTCTTTACTTGCCACTATAATAAGAGCCTGCAAATTTCTAAGCATTTTATCTGTTCTCCATTCACGAGCAAGCTCAACAGCAGCTCTGGTTAAATCACCTGAAAACTCCTGCAATCTTTTTTCAAATTTTTCAAATAATGTAAAAGCATCTGCAGTAGAACCTGCAAAGCCTGAAATAACTTTTCCGCCATATAATTTTCTTAATTTAACAGCATTAGGCTTCATTACTGTTTCACCTAATGTTACTTGTCCGTCTCCTGCTATCGCTGTAACCCCATTCCTGCATACTGCACATATTGTAGTACCCTTAAACATATATTATTATCCTCTTTTTTAAAAAATTAAGATATTTATTATTATATTGTATTATATATTTATCTCTAATGCAAATTTATTCTATATATTTTATTATAAACTATAGGCTTGAAATTCATAGCAGAACTTCAAGCCTATAATTTATGTAATTATAAAAAGTTAATTACCACCATTTTTTATTCAAGTCTGGTTTTCTTATATATTCTGGAAGTATTAACTCTTTGCTGTCAGTTTTATCATTATTTTCAGGTATATATTGAGAAGTACCTTTCAAATAATTAGCTATATTTTCATAACCATTATCAGAAGCTAAATCAGCAGCTGTATAACCATCTTTATCTTTTAAAGTTTTATCAGCATTGCATTTTTCAACTAATGACATAACGCTGTCTATATTACCATAAGCAGCAGCATAATGTAAAGCTGTATCCTCATTAGCATCTTTAATATTAACATCAGCTTTTCCATCTTGAACTAAAGATATCAAAGCATCAACATTATTTTCTAAAGCTGCATAATGTATAGGGTACATATTTTCATTATTTGCTATATTAACACTTGAATTATCTGCATTAACTATATTTTTTATAACCTCAGCAGATGCATACATTGAAGCATAATGTAAAGCTGTATTGCCGTCTGTATTTTGTATTTTTGTATCAGCACCATATTTCAAAAGTAAAGCAACTGTAGAAGGCTTATCTTTCATAGATGCCCAATGTAAAGATGTATCATTTCCATTATTATCTGTTTCATTAATTAAAGTTTTATCTTTTTCTAAAAGCAATGTAACAGCAGCATCATTTCCATTTGCTGAAGCTACATGTATAGGCATAGCTCCATCTATATCATCTCTAGCTCTTATATCGCATCCTGCCTCTATTAAAGTATAAACTATATCAGCATTTCCTACATATGAAGCTGTGATTAAAGGAGTAGCACCTCCTAAATACCAATTGTTTAAAGTAGCTTTATAAGGAAGTTTAGCTTCTTTATCTATATCTTTATATGTAAGAAGAGCTTCAACTGAATCTAAATTATTATTTATAATAGCTAAATGCAAAGGAGTATATCCATTTTCATCTGCAAAATTAGGATTAACGCCTTCTTTAATTAAAGTATTTAAAGCTATTAAATCATTATTTTTTACAGCAACTAACATTTCAAGCTGTTTAACATCTAATTCTACATTATTAGTCTGTCCATCATTATTTTGAGCAACTTCACCATTTTCTTCTATAGGTGTTACTTTTTCATCTTCTGTAGTTTCTGCAGTTTCTTCATTATTCTCAGCAATAGCAGTTTCTTCTTCAGCATTTAAATTATCTTCAGGAGTACCTTCTCTTTCTATATTATCATTTCCTGCTAAATAATTTTTAACATCATCGCGTCTAGCATAATATACAGGATCATTTCCATCTTTAGTTTTACTCATTTTATCAGCACCCAAATCTACAAGAGTCTGTACTGTTTGAAGAGAAGAGAAAGCAGCAGCATAATGTAAAGGTGTCCATCCGTCAGCATCTTTAGATTCTATGTCTGCTCCATTTTCCATTAATAATTTAACAGTTTCAGGCTTATCTTTCATAGCTGCCCAATGTAATGGAGTATTTCCTCTATTATCTACATCATTTATTGTAGTAGGATCTTTTTTTAGTAATATTGTTACTACTTCATTATTTCCATTAGCAGAAGCCATATGTATAGCCATACTTCCATCAACATCATCTTTAGCTTTTATATCAGCATTATTATCAAGTAAAGCTGTAACTATATTAGTATCGCCTATATATGAAGCTAATATCAAAGGAGTAGCTCCTCCTAAATACCAGCCGTCTATGCTAACTTTCATATCCAATTTTGAATTAACATCTATATTTTCATATTTTAAAAGAGCATTTACAGTATTTAAATCTCTATTAAAAATAGCTCTGTGTAAAGGTGTATATCCCTCATCATCCAACGTATTTATATCTATATTTGTAGAACTGGATAATATGCTTGATACATTATCAGCATTCTTTTCATTAATAGCATTGAATAAATTAGTTTCATCTGCTGTTAATGCAAATATAGAATAACTAAAAGTAAATAATATAATTAATAATCTAATATGTCTCACCTTTAATACTCCAATCTCATAAAATAATTAATAATATATATAAGTATATTAGATAATAAATAAATATCAAGTACAATAAAAATTTATATTACAAAAAATTTGATAAAAAATAAAAAATTATGCTTTATAAACAAAATATCAAGTACAGTGATAAATTATTATTAAAAAATCTCACTGCACTTGATATTAGTTATTTTTTAAATAATTATGTTAATAGTATCATAAAAAACTGTATTATTTAGCCCTTCCGAAAGAAATACCCAAATAAAGCTCTATAGCAAAAGAAGAAAAATTATATTTACTATATACATTATAAAAACCTAATCTATAAGTATCAAGCTCCATGCCAAAATTATATATTAAATTTCCTCCTATCTTGAAAGCCCATCTGTCTGAAAAATAGAAATATCTTACAACATTTAACTTTACATAAGGCATAAAAGGAAGCTTATACATAAAAGCAATATTTTTTTGATTAAACTTTGTCATCTCACTATAATTACCAAGTCCAAACGAATAATCTGCCTGATTAGCTATACTATATAAAGGAATAAAAATTCCGCCTCCTATACCTAAAGAAACTTTATTGTGAAAATTTAGTCTAAGCAAATATCCTAAAATAATACTATGATAATCATATACATAATATCCATCATCAGTATAATAATCTTTATTGCCTCTTCTTTCTCTTTTATAATAATTATATCCTGTTTCAATCATACTGCTTATGCTGGTTAAAATATTATTATTAATTTCATCATTTCTGCCCAATGACAGCAATACATTTACAGAAATACCAGTACCAAATCTAAAGCCATCTAAATTTTTTTTAAAAGAATATCCTTCATTATAACTGAAATCAAATGTTGTGCCATAGGATGCTGAGAAATCAAATTCAAAGGAAGAAGCAAATACTATATTTGAAAATATAAATAGTATTATTAGTATATTTTTCATAAATAGTCCTTTTTAATTTAAGGTTTTAATATCAATCTAAATGAAGATGCGGCATTGCTATTTATCATAGTATTAGCACCAACCTCAATATCTACATATATGTTATTATTTCCGCCATCATTGTGATTTTTTTCTATTTTGAGAGAAAAACCCTGATTATTGTTCAATTTTTGTTCTTTAAGCAAAATATGCTGATCATTAACTTTTTTAATTTCTCCATTGTATATTATTTTATAATAAATATTTATAAGTTCATATCCTTTAGGCTCATTTTCCATTGTAGCTTTAATTTTAAATTTATCAAGCTCAGCTTCTGTAACAGTAAAAAATATATAAAAGCTGTCGCCTAATTTATCAAGATGTATTTCATCATTATTTTCATATAAACTATCTCCAGAAATATTGGAGGTTTTTGATATAAATAATTTTTTTGCTCCTGAAGCTGCTTTAGCTTTATCTTCTTCTGCTGCCTTTATTTCAAGAAAATTTGTAAAATTATTAACACCATCTATAACTTCTATCATAAGAGGAGCTAGCGGAGGTACAAAAATAGCAACAACTACTGCAACAACTACTATTATTGGAGCAATTATTTTTTTCCAAAAATTGGCAAATGATTTCCACAATCCTCTAGCCATAGGTTTAATTGTATCATTATTATTAACATATTCATTAATAGCATCAGATATTCTAAGGCTAATTTTTATAGTTTTTATTTGATAATCAGTATCCGACTCAACTCCTATACTTGGACTATGATCATATATAGAATTTTTTAAAGGTATATTTTTTACAGTTTCGCCTAATCCGTTTTCTGAATACCAAATAATATCAAAGTCCTGACTGTCTTTGCGATGCTTTGAAGTATATCCAACTAAAGATTCATCACCTTGAACCAGCATTATTTTATATGGAAATAAAGAACCATTTTCATAATACATTGATATAGAAGAATTATTTTTAGCATCAATTAAATATGCTACATAATCTTTATCATCTTTTTTTGTAGAAAACATATAAAATCCGCTATCATCATCTTCTAACTGCATTAATACATTAGTAGTTTTATTTTTAACGATATTATTATTGTCATCAACAAATGATATTTCTAAAGTCCTTTGCGGTATAACATTTGGTGTATTAATAGGATTTACAGCTGACTGCTTTGTACAGGCATAAAAATTAAATAATACTAAAAATATCATTAAGTAAGTAAGTAAGTTTGGTTTTTCTCATAAAAAACTCCTATTTATATTTTTATAACACAAAAAATATTATAAAAACACAAATAGTAAACAATATATTTAGTACTTTTATATAAAAAACACCATTTATAAAAAATAATATCATAATAAAATATAAAATCAACTATAAATTCACAAAAAATATAATAAAAGCTTGGGCGGGTGTTAACATTTCTATATATGTATTAAAAAAAATTAAAATGAAAATTTCAAAGTTAAACAAAATAACATAAAGGGCGGGGTATGTAATTAAAGTTTTAAAACTTATTTTCATTCCCCACCCTATATATTTAATAATATATTTTGAAATTTCTGTTTTTTTATTTTTTAAAATGCATACTGCAATTATAATGCCCGCCCTAGTTTAAATTAAATTTATAATGCATATACCGCGTCTTAAATTAATTTATAATTATAATGTAGTGTGAAATTAAATTTTATAAAATTATGAAATCTACTCACCGCAATGAAAATATTTTTTATAATAGATTTTAAAAAGTTATATTGTGAATAAATAAAAAATTATTATAATACTTCTAATAAATAATTTTTTTATTTAAAGGAAAACTATTATGCAAAATTTCATATACAATAATCCAACAAAAGTAATATTTGGAAAAGATACAGAAAATACAGTTGCAAATGAAATAAAAAATTTCGGAGGAAAAAAAGTATTTATAGTTTATGGTTCTAAAAGTGTTAAAGAAAGCGGATTATTAGAAAAAATAGAAAATATAATAAAAAATGAAAATATAGAATATTACCTATTTGGAGGAGTAAAAGCAAACCCTACATTATCCTATGCTAGAGAAGGGGTAAAAAAGGCAATAGATTTCAAATCTGATTTTATACTAGGTATAGGAGGAGGCAGTGCAATAGATACAGCCAAAGCAATAGCAATAGGTGCTGCTAATTCAGATACAGATATATGGGATTTTTGGACTGGTATAAAAAAGGTAGAAAAAGCTTTACCAGTAGGATGCATACTCACAATATCGGCAGCAGGAAGCGAAACTAGTACCGCTTCTGTACTTACTGATGAAGAGACTCTTGATAAAAGAGGATTGCATACTGATTTCAATCGTCCTAAATTTGCTATAATGAATCCATGCTTAACATTTACATTGCCTTATTATCAAGTAGCATGCGGAATAGTGGATATGCTTATGCATACATTCGATAGATATTTCGGAGACAGCGAAGGTTCAATAAATGGTGATAATAATCAAACAACAGATGCAATTGCTGAGGCTATATTAAGAACTATAATAAAAAATGGTTCAATAGCTATGAAAGATAAAACTAATTATGATGCTATGAGCGAACTTATGTGGTGCGGAAGCTTGTCTCATAATACTTTAACAGGTTTAGGATTAGTATCTAATTTCATTACTCATAAATTCGGTCATGAATTAAGTGCTAAATTTGATTGTGCCCATGGAGCAAGCCTTTCTGTAATGTGGGGACCTTGGGCTAAATATTGCTATAAAGATAAAAAAGAAAGATTTATTCAATACTCAAAAAATGTTTGGAATATTGATGATGATACAGGGCTTAAAGGTATAGAAAAAACTATCGAATATTTTAAACAAATAAATATGCCTACTAATTTTACAGAATTAGGAATTGGAATACAAAGCGAAGAAGTTTTAGAGGATTTAACTAGAAGATGCATTAAAGATGGTAAAATAGAGTTCAAATATTTCAGAGCTTTAAATAGAGAAGATGTTTATAATATTTTCAAAATGGCTAATGTTTAATTAAACTATTATAGTCAATTTAACTATCAAAAATAATATAATAGTTAAATTGACTATACTATTTATATTATAATACCTTTGAAGATAAATAAATATTTTTCAATATATCCACTCTATTACAATACTTAGACATTCCAACCATATACAATCTGCTTTTTGTTCTTGATATTGCCACATTAAGTCTTTTTATATTAGAAAAAAATCTTGCCGAACCTGTATTTCTAACGACACTAAAATAAACTATATCAGCTTCCTTACCCTGAAAAGCATCTATTGTATCTATTTCTATGTTTAGATATTTTAATTTCTCATTATTATTAATAACATTTTTTAATTCTCTTTTTTGCTTTTTATACGGAGTTATAATAGCTATAGATGTATCTGCATCAATATTTAAATTTTCAATATTATTATTGATCAACTCAATTTCTATCGGATTATATAGTTCTCCGCCATAATTATTAGGAAATCTTTCATTTGTATTATAATCAAGCCAATATATACTTTCATCATCGCTGTATTCGGTACCATTTTTTAATTCTCCACTATAAAAGAATTTACTTACAATATCACCTATTTTAGCTTCCATTCTATACTGAGTATCAAGCATTCCAAACATTGTTTCTTTATCAACATTATTAAATAATCTATCGACTAAGGAATTATCAATAAGCTCATCTTGTAAATTTGTATCTATTTCACTCATAGTCTCTATTTCATCTTTACAAAATACAGGAGGAAGCTGATTAGGGTCTCCAACTAATATTAATTTCTTTGCAAATGAAGCAGGTATTAAAATCTCAGGCAATGTATTTTTTGATACCTCATCTATAATTATTAAATCGTAAATGTCATCTAGTTCATCTAATTTAAACCTAGCCATTTGATTGCATGTTATTCCTATAATATTAGCATTCTCGCATATATA
>CALXXQ010000180.1 GCA_944392715.1 uncultured Brachyspira sp. | reverse complement strand
AATTTGATGATTAATATAGATTCTTAAAGATTATTTATAAAAAATACTACAAACTATTATTTATTGAAAAATACTAAAAAACAGGGGGCTTAAAATTAGCTCCTTGTTTTTTATTTAAATAAAAATACATTTATATTTGACAGTTTTATCTTGCCAACCATACCACCCCATTTTATACTTTTAATATTATTAAAAAATTTTTATTCATATTTACTTAAAATTTTTATTATGCTAGCCTTTGTATGATTATGTAATTGTATAAATATTGTAAGGAGTATATAAAATGTATCATTCAAGATTTAAAGGCAGTCATTATGAGGCAGGATTTAAATATGGTAAATTGCTTTCTAAAAATAATATTAATCCATTAGAAAAAATTAAAATCTCAAATGAAAGAAGATATTTTGCTAATAAATGCATGCCTATATATAATAAATTTTTCCCTGAAATAATAGAAGAGATAAAAGGATTAGCTTACGGATTAAATACGAATGAGAATATAAAAATAGATTATAAAGATATATGCGAATTTTTATTTACGATATATGCATTTACTTTTGATAATAAATGTTCATCTTTTGCTTTTAAAACAGATGAAGATATAATACTTGCCAAAAACAGTGATTTTTTAAAAGATATAAAAGACTATTGCGACAGTGTATTTTATAAATTAAATGGTTCATATTCATTCATAGGAAATACTACAGCATTCATAGAAATTGAAGATGGTATAAATGAAAAAGGACTTGCAGCAGCATTAACTTTTGTTTATCCTACAATAATAGATTATGGATTAAATGCTGGAATGATAATAAGATATATTTTAGAGAAATGTTCTTCTGTTGATGAGGCATTAGAGTTTTTAAAAAATATACCCATTTCATCGGCACAGAATATAATATTGTCAGATAAAAAAGGAGATATAGCATTAATAGAATGTAATTGCAAGAATATAGAAATAATAAAAAATGATTATGTATTTATATCGAATCATTTTGTAAGCGAGTCTATGAAAGAATATAATACTGATATTGAAGATGATATTCATTCATATGAAAGATATATTACTATGGAAAATGCATTTAAAAATTATGATTATGATTTAGACTTTGCTAAAAAACTCATTTCAGGCGAATATGGCTTTTTATGTCAGTATGATAGAAAACTTAATTTTGATACTGTTTGGTCTGCTATATATTCAATAAAAAATAAAAAAATATATATAGCTCAAGGAAATCCATCAAGAAAAAAATTCAAAGAAGATAATAGATTAAAATTTGATTATTGATTTTATTTTCTAAATAATATATTTTGTATAAAAATATTTTAAAGGCTTATAATGATGCTTTCATTAGAAGAAATTAATAATATAGTAGAAAAAAATTATAATAAAAAATTTGATAAAACTACTTCATTTATAGATGATTCTATAATATCGAATGTTCTTGTAAAAGATAAAAGTACTGCTGTTTCAAGTAAAGTAATAAGATATATTTTAGGGGAATATTTAGATATAAAAGAGGCTTATAGATTAAGAAATGCTGATATGATAGGTAATTCTTTAGATAATGAAAGTTTAAGCGATACTCTTGAAAAAGTATATAAATCTTGGGATGAAAACAATAAAACTAAATCAATACTTTATCCTTACTGCATATTTGCTAATAATATACAGCTTGATAATTTGTACAAAAGAGCTGTATCTATTGCAAGCGGAAGATTTAAATTGGCATGTTCTATGTTGGAAGCTATTGCTTTAAGCGGGACAAAAAAAGGCTTAGCATTAGTGTATGAAGCTTCAAGGAAATTCAAACAGGCTAGTGTTAAAAATACATGCTCATTTATTATAGAAGATATTACTAAAAAATTAGGCATAAGTAAAGAGGCTTTTGCTGATAAGATTATACCTGATTTCGATTTTGATAAAAATGGAATTAGAATAATAGAAAGTGATAATAAAAAATTTAAAATAACATTGAATCCTGATTTTACTATATCAATATTTGATGAAATAAAAAATAAAGAATATAAAACATTGCCTAAAGATTTTCCTCAAACTCCAAAAAAGGAATTAACAAAATTAAAAAGCGAAATAAATAAAATGCTTAAAACTCAAACAGAACGTTTGCAATTAGTATTAATGGATGGAAGAAAATGGACTTTAAATGAATGGAAAGAAATATTTTTTGATAATCCTTTTATGAGGGCTTTTGCTGTTAAGCTTATTTGGGGAGTGTATGATAAAGATAATAATTTATTAAGTACTTTTAGATATATGGAAGATGGTTCATTCAATAATGCTGATGATGAGGAAATGAATATAGAAGATAATGCTTTAATAACTTTATTAAGTCCTATAGAAACTAATGGAAAATTAATAGAAAAGTGGAAAAATCAGCTTTCAGATTATGATATAGTTCAGCCTTTTAATCAATTATCTTTAGAAACTAAAGAAGATTTAATTTCTAGAATACCTAAAAAAGCAACAGCAGGAAGTATTAAAAATACTGCATTAAAATTAGGTATGGATAAAGTAGAAAACGGAGGATTTATAATTTTTTATTTTTTATATGATTACTATAATAAAGCTGCTATATCAATAGAAACTTCAAATCTTTATTATGGTTCTAATACCTCAGATGAAATTGATATTAAAATAAAATTCAAGAATGCTGATGAAAGATTTGAATATGGGGCTTATCTTATATTAGCTGATTATCTAAAATAAATTTATAAATTTAAATATCGCTTGGGCGGGCATGCTTTTAGAAAATAAAGTTATAAAATTAATTAAAATTAGAATTTAAAAAATAAGCAGCAAAAAATAAAGGGCGGGGTATGTAAGTAGGTTTTTTACCTATTTTAAATCCCACCCTCTAGGCTTTTTGAATTTATCTGTTATTTTTATATTATATTTTTTTAGAATTAATTTCTGCAATTTTAGCTGCCCACCCAAGAATTTTTTTAAATTTGTTAATCTCTATACCGCACGAATAATGAAATTATATATTTATATTAATTATTAATAAGATTCTAGTTAGATATAAAATTTTATTAACCGTGCGTTCAAATGAATTCTTAATATAATCAAATATCTAATTTCCAGCCTTCATCATTATGATATATCATAAGTTTTGTCATGCCTCCATCTACTGTAATATTTTCTCCGTTTATAAAATCATTATTACAAAGAAACCAAGCAGTGCTGGCTATATCAGAAGTTTTTCCAACCTTTGCACTAGGATGCTGAAGTATATCCTCTTTACTGAATGAAGCTTCTTCAATGGTATTAATCCAGCCAGGGCTAATTGAATTAACTCTCACTTTATGAGATAAACTTATAGACATAGCATGAGTTAAAGCTATAATAGCACCCTTAGCAGCACTGTAACTTTCACTATCTTTCTGAGACATAAAAGCCCTTGTGGAAGCTATATTTATTATGCATGCTTTTTCATTGAAATGATTAATAAGATTTTTTGTGATTTCATAAGGAGCAGCAGCACCAATTTTGAAAATCTCTAAAAAATCATCATAGCTGCAATTGCTTAAAAGTCCTTTATTGGAATAGCATGCATTATTTATTAAATAATCTACATTTCCAAATTTTTCTATTATTTTATCTGTAAATGATTTTATAGATTTTTCATTGTCTATATTATCATTTATAAATAGGCATTCTCTGCCAATATCTTTTATTTGTTTATATACTTTTAATCCGTTTTCATTATCTTTA
>CALXXQ010000179.1 GCA_944392715.1 uncultured Brachyspira sp. | reverse complement strand
ATTCTTCTATAGAATTAAAGAAAAATAATGATGAAACTTTCTATTTATATGCTATTAACATAACTACAGATGAAAACGGACAAACAGTAACTAATATTCAAAGTACAGATGTTAGTAAAATGGTATTGCAGGAAAATCAGTATGTTGAACCTCATTGCGCTATAGGTTCTCAGACTTTAGATTATGAAGAAACTGTAGGAATGGATGGAGGTTATATTATATCTATTCAGCCTATAAGTTCTGATACTATTATGGTAACAGAGCCTAACGGAAGCTATGGATTTACTGGTATATATGAAAAAGCTCCTGAAATGACAGATGATGCAGATGCTGTATCTTCTAATGATAAAACTACTAAAGAAAAAGCATATTATAATGCTTGCAGATGGTATGCTGAAAATTACAGTGAATTAAATGATATTTTTAATAAAATAGTAGATTTCGATTTTGAGGGCGGCGGATATTATGAGATTAATATGGAGAATGTATATCTCTATATAGCTAAATTTAAAAACTCTGGATATTTTTCTGCCAATTATATTAAAAATTTAGAAAATAGTTTTGAAGAAATAAAAAAGAATTTGGAAGAAAATAAACAAAATGACGGATCTGTTGAGGGTATGGAAGCTGATTGGTTTTTAGCTACACAAGAGATTGATTATTATCTTAATATTATAACTAATGAAATGAATCTTAAAGATATAGTAACTTATGATGATGAAGGAAAGTCTTTATGCATAAGTAATGAAGCAGGAGAGTCTGTTATTTTAGAGGTTAAAAAATATGGTGATGAATGGTTAATTGAAAAATAAATAAAACAAGTAATATGAATTTTTTAATTAAAAAAATAAGGCTTTACTAAATTACTTAATTTGTAATTATTGTAAAGCCTTAATTATATTTAGTATATATTATTTTAATTTTATAAGTCTTAAATCTATTGCTATCATAAACATACAAGGTAAAAATATCAATGTTATTAATGTTGAGAATATAAGCCCATAAGCTAAACTCATAACTATAGGTACTATCAAATCAGCATCTCCTCCAATACCATAAACTGTAGGCATTAATCCTCCTACTGTAGTTACTGTAGTTAAGAATATTGGAAGAAGTCTTTGAGTGGCACCTTCTACTATTGAATTAAATGCAAATTTTCTAGGATTGCTCAAAGCTTCAGGATTTGTTTTGCCAGATTCTATTATTTTATTTATTAAGTCTATCATTATGATACCGTCATTAACAAGTACTCCGCATAATCCCACAATACCTATAAAACCTATAAATG
This sequence comes from uncultured Brachyspira sp., assembly GCA_944392715.1. Taxonomy (GTDB): domain Bacteria; phylum Spirochaetota; class Brachyspiria; order Brachyspirales; family Brachyspiraceae; genus Brachyspira. The sequence goes on along the minus strand of CALXXQ010000179.1, from coordinate 2,146 downwards.
ACATAGGCATGCCATGTAAGAAAAATGCTATAAATACTCCTGTTAATGTGAATGGTATTAAAAACATTATCATTAAAGGCTGAGCAAATTTTTTAAATTGTAATAATAGTATTAAATATATTAAAACTATTGCTATAAATAATGTAACAGTAAGTCCGTCCAAAGCTCCCACTGTTTGATCTGCCTCTCCTCCGAAACCTATTATAACACCAGGATATCTCTGACTTATATCTTTAAATTTATTTTTTATAGCAAACATTACTTGTATAGATGTATTTTGTCCCTGAATTAAATCAGCAGTTATAGTTATACATCTTTGTCCATTATAATGCCTTATAGCAGATACTCCATTAGTTTCAACTATATTAGCAACATTTTTTAAATATAGAAGTCTGTTATAGGTATTAGGTATAACAAGATTATTAAGTACATTAGTATCATATATATAATCTCTATCAAGCTGAACCCTAAAATCTAATTTATAATCGAGTTCCTGAATATATGTGGCAACAGTTCCGCTATATGCTGTTCTAAGTTCATTAGCAACATTAGCAACATTCATACCTAATTGAGCTATTTCATCATAATTAAATAATACTCTAAGCTCATCTTTTCCTATTTTATCATCATCATAATAATTTATAACCCCATTTAAACTAAGCAAATATGCTTTTACTTCATCTCTTACTTTTCTAGTTTGATTAATATCATTTCCTACAATTTTTATATCAACAGCCTTTCCAGGGTCCATAGGAAGTTTAACAGATACCATCAAAGCATCAAGCTCCTGCCTCAATGAGGTTTTTTCTAATTCAGCATTTATATCATCCATTATATCATAAGCTGTTTTTTTTCTTTCAGTTGATGGTATTAAATAAACAGTTATTCCAGCTAGATTTGCCGATTCTTCAGATATATCTACTATATTTTGATTGACCTGCTTTCCTACAACACTATTAACAGCAATTAAATCTTTAGGATCAACTGATTTATATATAACATTCTCTATTTGCTCAACATATTTAATAGTGTTTTTAATAGAGTTTCCTATTCCAGAGTCAATATTAATCATTATACTATCAGAGCTTGTATCGTATATAAGAATGAATTTTTTAAGACTGTCTTTTGCTAGGAAAAATGAAAATATTAAAAGTGCTATAAAAAACATAACAACTAAATATCTGAATTTTAATAATACTTTCAAAGCCCTATTAAAAGGATTTTTCATAGCATTAAATAATTTTTCTTTATCAAAGTCCAAAGGATTTTTTATTTTTTTGAAAATATTAAATTTGGAATTCTTTTTTGTTTTATCCTGCAAATTATTAGGCAGCAAAAATATAGCCTGAAATAAACTTGCAATCAAAGCAACAACTACAACTTTAGGAAAAGGAGCAATCAATTTTCCAACAACATCTTTAGTAAGAAGCATAGGCATAAAAGCAACAACGGTAGTCATAGTGGCAACCATTATAGGATTAACAACATCTTTTACAGCTTCTACAGCACCGTCAATCCCTGTTCTTCCTGCCTTTTGAAAATCATATATGTTTTCGCATACAACAATACTATTATCAACAACCATTCCTATAACTGTTATTATTCCAGCAAGAGATATTATATTAAATGTTAAATCAGAAAAATGTATATATGAGAAAGTGATAAATATTACAACTATCATTCCTATACTTGTAAATAAAGCACTTTTGAAATCCAAAAATATTAATAGAACTATTAATATTATAATAAATCCGAATATTAAATTGCTTGTAGCTACATTTGTAAGTGCTAATACCATTCTTGAAGTTTCTCCCATAGTTGTAACTTCAATATTTTCAGGTATTAAATTTTTATTATTTTTTAGGAATGCATTTATATTTTCAGTAGTTTTTACTATATCAGCATTTTCTTTTTTTAATATATTTAATGAATAACCTTCTACACTGTTTATTCTCACATAAATAGTTTTTTCAACGAAGCTGCTGTCTACCTTTGCCAAATCCTGTATTCTAACTCTCTGTCCATTGAAAGTAGAGCGTACAACAACATTAGTAGCTTCTACAGGATTTTCAAATTGTCCCATTGTAACTATTGTTTTTTCTTCTTCATTTTCTTCTAAATCCATATAAATAGGCTTTTTTAAATC
>CALXXQ010000178.1 GCA_944392715.1 uncultured Brachyspira sp. | reverse complement strand
GAAGGTTCATTAAAAAGATTAAGAACTGATTATATTGATTTATACTATCTTCATAGAGTTGATGCTAATACGCCTATTGAAGAAGTTGCAGAAACAATGAAAGAATTAATAAAAGAAGGAAAAATTAAACATTGGGGTATTTCAGAACCTGCAGCAAACACTATCTTGAAAGCTGATAAAATATGCAAATTAACTGCCATACAAAGCGAATATTCTATGATTTGGAGAGAACCAGAAAATGAAATTATACCATTATTAGAAGAATTAAATATAGGTTTTGTTCCTTTCTCTCCATTAGGCAAAGGATTTTTAACAGGAAGATTCAATGCTGATTCAGAGTTTTCAAAAAATGATTTTAGAAGTTCTGTACCAAGATTTCAAAAAGAAAATTTAAAGCAAAATCAAGTATTAATTGATATTTTAGAAGATATTGCCAAAACAAAAAATGTATCAAAATCGCAAATAGCATTAGCTTGGGTATTATATCAAAAACCATTTATAGTACCAATACCAGGAACAAGAAAAATAGAGAGATTAAAAGAAAATATATACTCTATTAATGTAGAGTTTACTAATGAAGAATTAAATAAAATAAATGAAGCAATATCAAAAATAACTATAGAAGGGGAAAGATATCCAAAAGAGCATTTAGAAAGAGTCGGCAGATAATATTTTTGATTAATAACAATAGGAGATTAAAATGAAAGCATTAATAGCATATTATTCACATTCATCAAACACTAAAAAACTTGCTGAGTTTATAGGAAAAGTTGTAAAATCAGAATTTCCAAACACTGAAATAGATTTATTTAATGCAGAACCTGAAAAACCATATTCAGCAAATTATAATACAGTATTAAATGAATCTAAAAGAGATATTAATACTAATAATAAACCAAAATTAAAAAACAATATAAAAAGTATAGATACTTATGATGTTATATTTATAGGAAGTCCTAATTGGTGGAATACAATTGCTCCTCCTCTAAATACTTTTTTAAATAGTTTTGACTTTTCTAATAAAATAATAATGCCATTCTGTACTCATGGAGGCGGAGGCTCTGGAAATATAAAAAGAGATATAGAAAAAGAATCAAAATCTAAACAAACAGCTAAAATATTAAGTGTATACGGAAGTTCTGCTGCAAGTTCCGAAAATGAAATAAAGAAATGGATTAAAGATATATTTGTAAAAATAAAATAATAAAAAGGAGAAATAAGATGTCAGATTATAAATATAATAAATCACCAGAAAAAACTGTATTTATAAAAAATGGAGAAGGTAAAAAATTTAAAGGAGCAAAAGAATATTTTACTGGAGATGTTGAAGTGGAGATTCTTACAGAGCCTAATGAAGATTCACATTTCTCTGTAGCTTATGTAACATTTGAAGCAGGTGCAAGAACTGCATGGCATACTCACCCATGCGGACAGCATTTAGTTGTAGTTGAAGGAATAGGACTTACTCAGGAAGAAGGAGGAGAAGTTTTAGAGTTTTATGCTGGAGAGGCTCTTTACTGTCCAAAAGATAAAAAACATTGGCATGGTGCTTCGCCTGACTGCAGAATGAAGCATATTGCCATTACTGGAGATAAAGACGGTAATAATGTTACTTGGCTTGAGCATGTTACTGATGAAGAATATAATGCTTATAAAAAGAATAAATAATTAATTATATAAACTATTAAAAAATTATGAGTGTCTTCTATAATTATTAAAAATAAGATACTCATAATTTATTTTTTAATTCTTCTAAAAATATTTTTGACGCCTCTGAAACTACCTGATTCTTTTTCCAAACCACTCTTAATTCTATTTCTAATTTTGGCTTTAAAGGTATAAAACAAAGATTGCTTGTATTTGTGGTATTGACTAATTTATCTATAGTTAAAGCATATCCTATACCTTCTTCAACTATTAAAGCGGCATTATAAATTAGATTGTAAGTTAATATAATATTTAATTTATCAAAATCATTTTCTATCCATTCATTAAATTTTGATGTTTGTATTTTATTATTAAAAAATATTTTAGGACATATTATAGGTATATCAAATAAGTCTTTCTTTTCTATAAATTTCTTTTTAGAAAATGAAGAATCTTTTCTCATTAATAATCCGTAAACCTCTTTATAAGGAATATCTATATAATCATATTTAGATGAATCAATATTGCCTATTAAAATTCCAAAATCTAAAAGCCCCTTATCAAGTTTTTCTGTGATTTCTGAATATGCCCCGCTATGAATATGATATATTATATTAGGATAAGATTGTCTAAGTTTTTTTATTACATCGGCAATTAATTTTATATAATAAGTTTCAGCACTTCCTATATAAATATCTCCAGCTATAATATCATCTGAAGATTGAAATTCCTTTCTTGTTTTATCTATCATATCAATAATTTCTTCTGCTCTTTTTTTGAGTAAAATACCATCGGAGGTTAATTTTATACTATAATTGCTTCGTATAAATAATTTTTTACCTATTTCTTTTTCTAAATTATTTATTTGTCTTGATAGATTAGGCTGTGTGAGATTTAGATAATTTGCTGCTTTTGTAATACTTCCTTCTCTGGCAGCAGTTAAAAAATATGTTAAAGACTTTATATCCATTTAAATACCTATTTTATTTTTTTGGTATAATATCATAAATATCAATATTCATCAATACCTTTTTATTATAATTAATTATAAGATATAAGTATTTGATATATTTCAATAATAACTTAAAATTATCACATAAATAAACAATAATAGAAGGTGGAGATTATGACTATATCAGAAGTTAGCGAATTAACAGGTTTATCAAAAGATACTTTAAGATATTATGAAAAAATAGGTATAATACCAGAAATAGGAAGAAGCAAAAGCGGAATAAGAAACTATAATGAATATAATCTAAAATGCATAGAGTTTTCAAAATCAATGCGTGATTTAGGAATATCAATAGACTCCATAATAAAATATATTAAACTTTCAAAAAAAGGAAAAAACACAATAAACGAAAGGAAATCAATACTTATAAATGAAAGAGATTTGATGCAGAAGCATTTTAATGAAATGAAAATAAAATTAGAAAAATTAAATAAAAAGTTAGAAGAAAAAGACTTTTTTAATTAAAAAATATTTTTCATATTTCACATAGATATAACTCTAATATTATAAAAAGGAGAATATTAATTATGAATATAAAAGATTATAGTTCAGGAAAATCAATAGATATGTTTTCCAAAGAGTTTATAAATATAGCAAATAAAATGCAGGAAACAGAAAAATTATTATGGAAGTATAATAATACTTTTCAAGCATATAAAAATAACAAAGAAATTTTAAATCAAATTTTTGAAACCAATTTAGATGAATCTGTAATTATAATGCCTAATTTTCATGTTGATATAGGCAATATAGAGTTTGGAAAGAATATCTTTATAAATAAAAACTGCACTATAATGGATATAGGCGGAGTAATTATAGAAGATAATGTACAGATAGCACATAATGTTAGCATAATAACTCCTAATCATGATTTTAATAATAGAAATATACTTATTCCAAAACAAATTATAATAAAGAAAAATGTATGGATTGGTACAGGTACTATTATACTTCCAGGAGTTACAATAAGAGAAAACGCAATAGTTGCTGCTGGTGCTGTTGTAAATAAAGATGTTGAAAGTAATACTATAGTAGGAGGCAATCCAGCTAAAGTAATAAAACGTTTATAAATTATACTCGTTTCAAAACTTATTTATAAAATTAGTTATATAATTATTAGTATAATCAATGTATAACTAAACAACTATATTTTGTCAATTTTTATATTTTGTAAATGTATTATCAACTTTTTTGTCGCACAAAAAAGTTGCAAAAAACGCAAATGCTACAACCTTATATCATTAGAATACGTATTAAATGTATGGTAATACCTAAAATTTAGGTTAAAAATGCTGTCTTTCGCGAAGCGTATCTGAGCCTGTCGAGGATATAGGTTCTTTGTGTCATACCTAAAGGTACTTCCTTCAGTCGCAAAAGAACTGGGGGTTCGGTGGCTAGCCCCCACAATTAATAAATAAAATTGGTTTAGAAACAAGTCTATTTTTTTAGCTTTAATTAATAATAAAAAATTGGTATGTACTTAAAATTATTAAGGCATACCAATTTTATTTTATTTATTAAATATCATTAACTATATTTAAACTTTATCCATTTACCGCTTAAATATCTGAATGTAAATATTATAGCCTTAACTATCCAATCAACAAACATAGCAATCCAAGTACCAACCATACC
>CALXXQ010000177.1 GCA_944392715.1 uncultured Brachyspira sp. | reverse complement strand
TATATGAATATATTAGTTATAAATGGTCCAAATACAAATATGTTTGGTGCAGCTCAAACTGAAATTTTTGGAAATATTACATTAGGAGATATTGAAAATAAAATTAAAGAAGCAGCATTAGGAAATGCAAAAGTTTCATTTTTTCAATCAAATCATGAAGGAGCTATAATAGATAGAATACATAGAGCATATGATGAAAGTATAGATTATATAATAATAAATGCAGGTGCCTATACTCATACATCTATAGCTATAAGAGATGCATTTTTATCAACTAATATACCATTCATAGAAGTTCATATGAGCAATATTTATGCTAGAGACGATTTTAGAAGCAAAAGCTATTTATCAGATATAGCATTAGGTGTTATTACAGGATTCGGAGATAATAGCTATATATTAGCTTTGGCGCATATATTATCAATAGAAAAAAGAAATAATTAAAATTATTACGGAGTTTGAAAATGTGTAAATTAACATTAAATGAAAGCGGAGAAAATAGAAAATTTAATTATGATGCTAGGCTGGAGAGATTATTAAAATTAACTAAAGAAAATCTTCTCATTACTAAAAATGAAAATATATTTTATCTTACAGGTTTCAAAGGCAGTGCTGGCTGGCTTTTAATAAGCGAAGGTAAAAAATATTTATTCGTAGATTCAAGATATTGCGAACATGCTACTAAAGTTACACATAAAACTACTGTTATACTTGTTGCAAGCACTTATTCTGATGCTTTGGCAGAATTCTGTAAAGAAAATAATATCAAAGAAATAAAAAAAAAAAAAAACGGACTTTATCTTTCAGACTATGAAAATATAGTTACATCAATGGTTAATAATTCTATAAAAATAGGTATAAGCAAAGCTGATATTGATAGTATAAGAAATATAAAAGAAAAAGAAGAAATAAAAATTATTAAAGATAATTTAAATAGAGCTGAAAAAGCAATGACAAAAATGCTTGCATTTGTAAAGGAAGGAGTAACAGAACAGGAATTAGCTGCAGAACTAGAATATCAAATGCGTAAAGAAGGCGGAGATAAAACAGCATTCGATACAATTTTACTCTTTGGAGATAGAACTTCTTTACCTCATGGAGTACCTTCAGATAGAAAATTAAAATTAGGCGATAATATACTTATGGATTTTGGTTTATCAAGAGACGGATATAAAAGCGATATAACTAGAACATTCTTCTTTGGAAAAAGCAGTAATTTCGAAGAGATGAGTAAAATATATAATATAGTTAGAGAAGCCCATATAAAAGGAATAGAAGCTATACATTCAGGAATTTCAGGAAAAGAAGTTGATAATGCTGCTAGAGAAATAATAAAAAATAATGGATACGGACAATATTTCGGTCATGGTTTAGGGCATAGTGTTGGACTTGAAATACATGAATCTCCTAGACTTTCACCTTTAGTTGATCATGTTCTTGACGGCGGATGTGTAGTTACAGTTGAGCCTGGTATATATGTACCTAATTTAGGCGGTGTTAGAATAGAGAATATGGTAATAGTAACAAGAGAATGCGGAGTTTCTATGAATGATACGCCTACAGATTTAATAGTATTATAAATAATTAGGCATATTATAAAAATATATAATATGCCCTTAACAAAAACAGAAATATGATTATTGAAAGTATCTAATTAAAATTTAGGTCCGAATCTGTATCCTATTTGGGCACCTATTTCTAAATTGCCGTATCCTTCGTTTTGTAAAACATTCATTTGTTCATTTGCACTTGGCCAATAATATCCCCAGTCATAACCTATATAAAGTCCTACATTAAATGCCATATTTTCTTTAAAAAATATTGAATAATCAAAAGTACCTCTTATATATGTTCTAGGTTCAGTCTTAGAAGGATAACTATAAGAACTAGAGGCAGATGAATAATTAATTTTATTTCCAAGTCCAAATTTAGCACCCACATTTAAACCTATAGAAAAACCTGCTATATTAAATTTAGGATAAAAACCAATATAAATATCATGCACTGTATTTTTATAAATTTCAGTTTTATTATTTTTTGAATAATTAAAACTAGTAAAATCATAACCCAATGAACCTAATAAACTAACTCCCATATTTTCTCTTATCTGAAACATATATCCTATATCAGCTTCTACACCTATTTGAAAATTTCCGCCGATTTTAGGATTGCCTGCAACGGTTATATTTTTATCTACTAGAGTAATTCCTGCTCCTATTGGAACATTGACTATTAATTCAAATCCTCCTATTTTTGCATAGGAAATTTGGCTCATAATCAATACAAATAATAAACCAAATAAAAAAATTTTTGATAATCTTTTCATATTATCGCTCCTCAAATATTTATTTTTTATAAATGTAATTAGTATAATAATTACTGTAAAACATCATATAATCATTTAATTCATTTTCACATTTAAGTGCTAAAAAATCAACTCTTCTATTTTTATAAGTATTAGAAGTATATTTAGGCATTATATCACTATATGCAAAAATTTTTACTCTATTATAATATATTCCAGAAGAAATTATAACATCTCTTATTACACTAGCCCTCCTTTCTGAAAGCCTTAAATTAATATCTCCTTTGCTATTGCCTATAGTATCAGCATGCCCTTCTACTATTAAAATACTTTTTTTATTATTACTCATAAAGCTAATAACTTCATTTATAATATAAGAATACTCTTTTATATTATAAGGTTTTTCATCTCCTATTCTATAATATATTTCATCATTAAAATCAAATATAAATCCTCTATCAGTTTTAATCAATCGCATATTAGTGTTTATTATATTAAAATCATAATTGCAAGAATCTATTTTTTCAATAGGCTTATTCCAAGAAAAATATAATCTTCTCTCTGGTATAAAGCAGCCTATAAAAATAAAAGAGGTAAGTAAAAGCAATAACAGTTTAAAATATCTCATATACAGCCTTATAATCAAAACCTTATATTTATAGGTATAAATGAAACACTAAACTGTTTTGTAAATATACCATATTCTATAGCAAATGACTGATAAAATATATCAAAATAAAAACCTATTCTCATATCATAAAATTTATAAAATGATTCCAAGCTAGTATTTGGAATATATAAATCATCTACTTTTATGCTATTATTAACAATATTAGCATAGCTTCCTATTCCGTTTATCCCTATAGTTGATTCCAAACTTCCAAATATTATATCAGCTCCAACAGAAAAATAAGCAGCTAAATATTGTATAACAGGAACTTTATCCTGCATCTTAAATCCGAATACAAGTTTAGGACTTAAAGAAAAAGTTTTCCATTTGGATTGTAAAAATGCATTGCCGTTAAAAACAACTCCTGTATCAGTACCGCCTAAAAAACCAAGACGAAGAGGAATATATATGTATCTGTCTCTTGCATTCAAATTCAAATTTCCTTCGTCATAATTCAAATCAGCTCTTATATCACCGAAAAAATATTTTGTTCTAAAAAGATAAGCCTTTAAAGAACCTCCTATATTCCAACCCAAAGATTCTATTTCAACATCATTTACAAAAGCCCCATAAACTTCTTTAAATCCTAATGATATACCTCCCCTTAAAGTTAAAGCTAATGGTATAGGTCCTAAATTAACCTGTAAATATGCATTGATATGAGGTATAGGAAGTATATCCAAAGCTTTAGATAAAGATTCATAATCATTTTGATTCTTTGGGGGATTATTTATATAATCTAATTGCATCAAAGGAGCATCACTATATATATTAATACCTAAACTTCCTATAGGAGTATGCATAGGTATTAGAAGCCCTGTATGATTACCTGAAGATGCATCAAAAGCTGCCTTTTTTTGAAGAGCATTAATAACTACTTGAGACATATATAGCTGTGAATTTGCTGCTTCCAAATATCCTAAAGTAGTTCCAAAAAGAAGTATAACGGATTCATTTGTAGTTGCATCTAATATGCTTTCAGGTTTTTGTATTATTCCTATAAGCTCTCCCAATGTAAAACTTTTAAGACCATCTTCAAATAATTTATTCATTTGATTATTAGATGTGAGTATATCAATAGTTTCTTTTGGTATATCCTGATACATTGCGCTTGCATTTAAATATGTATTTATAAAATCTTTATAGGTAATATTAATTTGAGAGTATAATACAGAATAAGATACTGTTAAAATAATAATACCTATAAAATATAAATATCTCATAAAACTTTAACCTAGTATCTGAACTCCACAACATAATGCGTGACAGCCTCATCTGGATAATAATATTTTCCGTCAAAACCGCTTATTTTTTTTATCATATACGCTCTCGCTTCTCCATACATAGCCCTAAAATAACATTCTTCTTTATCATATACAGTACCATAATCACTGGTGTATCCGCCTGCATCTCCTCTTTTTCTCCAATCTTTAGCTTCATTTAATAATCCATTATAATCATCTTTTCTAACAGTTAAATCATCATAATCTACAAGTCTTACTATTTTATCATTAAAATTAAATAAATAAGACTCAGAACCCTGCCAAACAAAACTCTGTTCTGTATAATTATTAGGAGTAATAAGCTTCCAATCTTCTCCTTTTGCATAATTAGGGTGAACTTCACTCATCATAAATGAATTTAATCCTGCATTTTTTATATGCTCATCTGTTATAGTAAATTGAGTTTCTCCTCTATTTGCTGCTGCTTTTATTTCATCATAAGGTGCATATGGATAATCTGTTTTTACAATTCTATAATATATATTTCCAACTTTAGTCCAATTAGGTTCTGAAGGTGTAGTAGGATGTGGTGTTATAGGAGGTCCGTATTTATCACTTCTTAAAATTAATGACGTTTTAGAAACATAATT
>CALXXQ010000176.1 GCA_944392715.1 uncultured Brachyspira sp. | reverse complement strand
ATATATTTCCAAGTGCTTTAAATATAGGAGGAAGTAGGAATTTACTTGCAATAAAAGCTAAAAGTATACCAAAGAATGATACCAAGAAAGAATATTTAATATACATAAACATTATAGAAAAATCTGTAAGTCCAATAGCTTTCATTATTCCTATCTGCTTTCTTTCAACAGCAACATTTCTTCTTTGTATAATATAGAGAAGAAGTATAGCCATAAGAAGGAGTATAGAAGGACATATATATGAAAAAGAATCTATTTGAAGCAATGTTTGTTCATAATTCACATAATTTACAGATTGTTCTCTGTCTGTAAAGAAGAATATTTTTTGCTTTAATTTAGTTCTTATTAAATTTTCAACATTTTTTTTATTAGCATCTTCTTTATATTTTATATATATTGAATTATAAGGTACATAATTGAAATGATCTTCGCTTATTTCTATAACAGCAAAATCTTTAGCTTCAGAAGCAGTACTTGCCCCATCTTTAAATAAAAATACATAATTAGGATATGATACTAAGGCAGCTATTACAAATGAATTAGTTTTATCATTAAAAATTAATTCTACAGTATCGCCTAATTTTAAAGAATTTGCTTCTGCAAAGTTTTTGTTAATAGCTATTTCATTAGTATTTAATTCAGATTTTCCCTCATATATGTAAGGCTTATTTATTCTATCTTTAGAATTGTCAGTGCCATAAATTATAGCATCAATATTTTCTATTTTTCCTTGAAATCTATGTTTTGCTACAACCTTATCAATACCTTTCATATCTTCCAAAATTTCTATATCATTAGTATTGAATAAACCAAAAAGCACTAAATCATCTAATACATTTTCATTGAAATAATTTTCTGCAGATAGTTTAAAATCTCTATATACTGTTTTTACAGCAACAAAGAAAAGTACCGCCAAAGTTACTATGAATACAGCCGACATAAATATAGCAAGCTGTTTATTTATTTTTCTGAATAATAATTTAGTTTTTATATTTATCATTATCTACCTAATTTACCTATTTTTTATATTTTACCATTCTATATCTTCAGGATTCAAAGGATTTTCTACATCGTATTTATCCAATACTTCTCCGCTTAGTATCTTTACAACAGTATCAGCCATTTTAGCTATTTCCTTACTATGCGTAATTAATACTATACTTGTTCCTAGATTCCTATTCAAATCTCTAAGTATTTTAAGAGCCATAACACCTGTTTTATTATCTAAAGCTCCAGTAGGCTCATCGCATAATACTACTTTAGGCTTTTTTGCTATGGCACGTGCTATACTTACTCTTTGCTGTTCTCCTCCAGATAATTCTGTAGGATAATGCTTTACTCTATGCTCAAGCCCTAATAGTTTCAAAGCTTCTTCTGCATTGCTTCTTGAAAGTCCTGTAATCTCTGTTGAAAATTCTACATTTTCTATAGCAGTAAGATTTGGAAGTAGGTTATAACTTTGAAATACAAATCCTATATTTTCTCTTCTAAATTTTGCTAAATTTTTACTGCTGTAATGAGAAATATCCTCTCCCAAAAATAATACCTGTCCGCTTGTAGGTTTATCCAAAGCACCTAATATATTAAGCAAAGTACTTTTACCAGAACCGCTTGGTCCTAATATAGCAGTAAGCTTTCCTTCTTCTATTGTAAGGTTAACAGATTTTAATGCCTGCGTAGCACCGCCGCCATGTCCGTATATTTTACTAATTTCTTTTATTTCATAAAGATAACTCATTATTTTTAATCCCGTATATTAATTTTTTAGTTACTCATTAATATTATTTTTTCTTTTCCATTCAGAAACAGCAGTACTTACTATTTCTCTTGCACATTCTGATTTTTTTAAAATAGGATAAGATTTAAATCTTCCATCTTTAAAAAAGATAGTTATTTTATTAGTGTCTTTTCCGACAGCATCTTCTATTTTGTTTGCAACTATCATATCCGCTCCTTTTCTATTCATCTTATCAACAGCATAATTTTTTAACTCTTCATCATTTTCAGCAGTTTCAGCAGCAAAAGATACTATTAATGTATTATTTTTCTTTTTATCCTTTGTAGAAGCCAGTATATCATCATTTGCTATTAGCTCTATAGAATTAATATTTTGCTTTTTTACTTTTTTATCAAAAAATTTTGCCGGCCTAAAATCTAATGGTGCAGCAGCCATTAATAGTATATCAGTATTATCAAGTTCATTCAATACATTATTTTGTAATTCTTTTGTAGTATCTATTTTTATTTTTTTATCATCCTTATCTACATTCAAAGGAGTATTCACTTGTCCTTCTATATATACTGATCTTCCTCCATTTGATAATATTTCCTCATATATAGAAGCTCCCATTTTTCCGCTGGAATTATTTGTTATATATCTTATAGGGTCTATCCATTCTTTTGTAGCACCTGAAGTAATAGTAAAATTAATATTATTATATTTTAAAGAATTACATGACCCTATAGTTTTTATTATAGTATCAATATTTGCAAGTCTTCCAACTCCATTATCTTTACAAGCCATATCACCGCTTTCAGGCTTAATTAATTCATATTCTAATTCTTCTATTAAGTATTTAACATTTCTTTGATTTGCTTTATTAAGCCACATATGAGGATTCATAGCAGGAGCAAAATATTTTTTTTTGGTATAGGCACAGGCTATTGTACTGACAGCATCATCGCATATGCCATTAGCTATTTTTCCTATGATATTTACATCAGCAGGTGCTATGAGCATTATATCAGTATCTTTATTTATATTAATATGTCTCAAAATATCATCTTCCTGCCAGAGATCAGTTATTACTTTATTTTCACTCATGGTTTCTAGGGCTTTTACGCCTACCATATTTTGAGCATTTTTTGTAACAGCACAAATAATATTATGCCCTTGTTTTTTTAGCATACTAACCAGCATTGGAGTTTTGTATGCAGATATTGAACTTGTTATAGCAAGTAATATTCTCATAATAAATAAACAAAGCTATGTTTTATAACTTGTACCCTTAAAATTAAACTTCATTATTAAACTATTATATACTACTATAAATAAAAAAAATAGCTATATATTTTTTTGAATTTTTTTTATTATTATTTTTTATAATAATTATTTTATTTAATTTTAATAAAAAAAAAGAGCAAAGATTATGTAAAAATCAATGCTCTTTTAATTATTTCTTGTATATTATTATTTATTCTTTATGAGCATAAGTGAATTTATGCATAGATAAAGCATCATAATAAACATCTTTTAATTTAGGATTAACAAGCAAAGGCTCAGTATAAAAATACATAGGTATTATAGCAAAACTATTAACCAATAATTCCTCAGCTTTATGCATAGCTTCCATTCTTACTCTTTGATCTCCAGTGGTAAGTGCTGTTTGTATATAAGCATCATACTGATCATTACTGTATGAACTATAATTATTAGGAGAATAGCTTGTATATAAAGATAAGAAGTTTATAGGATCATTAAAATCTCCAAACCATCCTCCGCGGCACATAGTTAAGTTTTTATCATATCTAGTTTGTAAAAATACAGCCCATTCCTCTTGTACTATTTTTGTATCTATTCCTAAATGCTCTTTCCACATCTGCTGAACAGCTTCAAATATTGCTATATGGAAACCAGGGTCCGCTTTGAATTCAAATACAGGAAAACCTTTGCCGTCAGGATATCCAGCTTCAGCCATTAATTTTTTAGCCTCTTCTATATTCTTCTGATAATTTTCGCTGCTTATATCAAAGAATCCGCCTCCATTTTCTCTGAAGCTTCCTTCAGCATCATTTATACCATAAGGAACAAAAGCATCAGCAGGAGTTTCGCCTCCTTTAGTAACTTGTTCTACTATATAATTTCTATCTATAGCAAGAGCCAATGCTTTACGAACTCTGATATCTTTTAATACTTCATTTGTTGTATTCAAACAATAGAAATATGATGCAAGCATTGGTTTTATTTGAAGTAAGCCTTCTTGTTTTAATGATTGTATATCTTGTGTAGGAAGTATTCTTGAGAAATCTATAGAACCTTCTTTTATACCAGCAACTGATGCTGTTTCATTTTGCATAAGTACAAATTTTAATTGTTCAGGTACTACTTCATTTACATTCCAATAATTAGTATTTTTTACCATTATTATGCTTTCATCTTGATTAATCTCTTTTGCTACAAAAGGTCCGTTTCCTATATATGTAGCTGCATTCAAACTCCAAGTATCTCCATATTGATCAATTATATCTTTTCTTACAGGATAAAAAGTTGTAAAAGCAACTAAATCTAAAAAGTATGCTGTAGGTGCTTCTAATATAACTTCTAATGTATAATCATCTATGGCTTTTATACCCAAGCTATCAACAGGCATCTCTCCTGCTGTTATAGCTTTTGCATTTTTCACAGGTTCATGCTGAAAACTATACTGACTTCCTACCGCAGGGTCTACGACTCTCTGCCAGCTATATACAAAATCAGAAGCTACAACAGGCTTTCCATCAGACCATTTTGCATTTGTTCTTAAATGGAATATATATCTAGTTCCACTATCAAGTATTTCCCAATTTTCAGCGACACCGCCTACTATTTTACCGTCTTTAGATTTTGTAGTTAATCCTTCAAATGCGTGAATTACATAATAACATCCGTCCAATGCTGTATTTAGACCTGGATCTATTGTTTTAGGCTGAGGTCCTGCATTAATTGTAATAATGTTTTTGTTATTAGCATTGTTTGAAGTACATGATACAAATATCATTATTGTAATTAATAATGTTAATATCAACTTTTTCATTTTATATTCTCCTAATCTTAATTATACATTTATGTTTTAATACTGTCAATAGTATTTTTGTTTTTTAATTGATAATTTAATATATTTTTGTTATATTTAAATCAGATATTATTAGTATGAAATTGTAATATTTTTTTTAGTTTATATTGACAATAGATATAATTTTATATACTATTATATATAGTTTGATTTTATTAAAGGATTTTGTATATTAATAAAAAGATATTGGACAATAAAGTAAAATTCAAAGATAATGAATCTTTTATTTCGATATGCGGTATCAATGATTCTAATATCAGCATATTGGAAAAGAAATTTGATGTTGCTATATATCCAAAGGGGAATGAATTAACCATCGAAGGTGATTCAAGTAAAGTAGAAGATACTATTAAGGTTTTGTATATATTAAAAGATTTATATAATTCTTCATCAGAGATAAGCAGCCAAAAGGTTATTAGTATAGCAGATAATATTAATAATGAAAAAGAAAATCAATTAATATCAATGCGTATAAAATTACCTTATTTGGGAAGAAGCATACAAATGAAAACTATATCTCAGGGTGAATATTTATATAAGATGCAAAGAAGCGATATAATATTTTCTACAGGTGCTGCTGGTACAGGAAAAACTTTTCTTTCTGTAGCTTATGCTATAAATTTACTTTCAGAAGGAAAAATAGAACGTATAATTATAACTAGACCTGTTGTAGAAGCAGGTGAAAGTTTAGGTTATTTACCAGGAGATTTTAAAGAAAAGATATCACCTTATATGCGTCCTGTTTATGATGCTTTGTATAGTCTTTTATCAAGCGATATGATATTAAGATATACAGAAGAGGCAAAAATAGAAGTTGCTCCTCTTGCTTATATGAGAGGAAGAACTTTAAGCAAATCTTTTATAATTCTTGATGAAGCTCAAAATACTACTATATCTCAAATGAAAATGTTTTTAAGCAGAATAGGGGAGAAGTCCAAAGTTGTTATTACAGGAGACATATCTCAAAGCGATTTGCCTAAAAATATTGAATCAGGACTTGAACATGCTCTAAAGATATTAAGCGGCATTAATGGCATTAGTTTTCATTATTTTGAAAAAAAAGATGTTATAAGGCATCATTTAGTTTCTAAGATATTAGAAGCTTATGAAAATGATAATTCTAATAAATTATAGAAAGGTAATGCAAATATGAATACAAATAAAAAGATAATGAAGTCAGTTATAAATAAAACGCCGAATATAGAAAGAGTTATGCAATTGATTATTGCGGTATTTTTATATATTTTCACTTTGTTTTTAGTTTTTCCAACTTATATGCAAAGAGTAAATATTCCAGCTGTAGGCGATATAGTAAAAGAGCCTTTAATAGTAAAAAGAAATGTAAGATATGAAAATAAACCAGAAACTCAGAAACTTGTATATTATGGAAAATCTGCTGTAGCTCCTATATTTGATATGCCTAAAAATATAGAATATGAAACTATATCAAAAATAAGCAATATATTTTCTTTTATGAGAATATCATATGATAATAATATTCCTATTGATGAAATATATAATCAATTTCTTCTTTTATATAATGAACCTATAAATAAATCTATATTTTCTAATGCTGTTGTTAATGATTTAAGTATTGGTTATGAAGCAAAGATAATAGAAACTATTAAAGAACTTTTTGATATTGGTATTATATCGAGAAGCAATTTAAGTTCTGATACATTAAGCTTGATACTTGATAATGGAATATTTTTATATAGATTTGATGATTATATGGTAGAAGAGAGAATATTGCCTAGAAACAGAGTTTTCTTTTTAGAGGATTTGAGAATGGAGCTTCCTTCTATTGTAGGAGCTAAATATAGAAATCTTAATATTACTCATATTAATACTATATCATCTATAGTTAATTCTTTTTTGAGGGATAATTTAATATTTAATTCTACTAGAACTAAAGAGAGAATAGATGAAGTATCATCATCAATACCTCCAGTTTATAATACAATAAAAAAAGGTTTTTCAATTTTAAAAGTAGGGGAGAGAGTAACAGAAGAGAAAGCTGAATTAATTAGAACTTTATTTGGAAATAATTTTGAAACTTATAATATATCTATTTTTGTAGGGCAGGGATTATTTATTTTGCTATTGTTTATATTTATTGGATTTATTATTTTAAAATATAAAATACCTTTTTATATAAACTTTAAGAATTTCTTATTATTCTCTGCAGAGTATGCTGTTATAATTTCAATAACATATCTATTTTATAATCATATATCATATAAAATATTAGATATATATATACCTTTTTATATTTATACATTTATTCCTATGTTTGGTATGATAAACTCACTACTTGGAGCTAGAAGAGGTATATCATCTATAATTACATTATGTATAACTTTGCTTGCTGCTAATATAGCACAGGCTAATATATTTGAGATATCTTCATTATTCGTTATATCAATATTTGTATCTATATTATCAAGAAAAATTAATAATAGATATGCCATTCTTTGGATAGGTCTTTTAATAGGGGCATATTTAAGTGTTATGTCTTTAGTTGGTATGATGCTTAATAATGATATAAAGATAAGCTATTTAACTTTTGTATTTGCTTTTGTAAGCGGATTTACTCAGGCTATACTTGTTATGATATTTCTTCCTATTTTTGAATATATGCTTGAAACTGCTACTATATTCAGACTTCAGGAATTATCAGATTTGAATAATCCTCTATTAAGAAAGCTTCAGATGAATGCTCCTGGTACTTATCACCATTCTATAAGTATGGCTAATCTTGTAGAGACTATAGCTGAAGAAATAGGGGAGGATGCAAGGCTTGCATGTGTATCTGCATATTATCATGATATAGGTAAGATGGAAAATCCTCTCTATTATATAGAAAATTCCAATGTTAATGAGAATAGGCATAAAAAATTAAAACCTACTCTTTCAGCTTCAATAGTAAAAGCTCATGTTCGTTTGGGTGTTGAAATAGCAAAGAAATACAGACTTCCTAAAGAGGTTATTGCGGCAATTAAAGAGCATCATGGAACTAGTTTGATAAAATATTTTTATGTAGAGGCATTAAAAGAAAATCCTGATGTTGATATTAATTTATTTACTTATGCAGGTCCTCGTCCTCAATCTAAAATAACAGCTATTTTAATGATATTAGATTCTATAGAGGCAGCAAGCAGAACTTTAGATTCTCCTAAAAGAGAAGATTTAGAAATGCTTATAGAACATATTGTAGATGATAAGATGTCGCATGGGGAATTAAATGACAGCGGATTGACTTTAAGCGATATTGAAACTATAAAGAAAATATCATTCCAAAAAATTATAGTTTCATTGCATGAAAGAATTAAATATCCAGAACTTCCTGAAGAGAAGGCTGAAAATAATAATGATGAAGCGGCTGATAAAGAAGAAAAGCAGACAAATAAGGATAATAAATCTTCTTCTAAGAAAACTAAAAAAGAAGAAAAAGTTAAAGAAAGCAGTAAGGATAATATAAAAGAAAAAATAGCTAAAAAAATACCTTTAAAGCATAAAAATGAAAAAGATGAAAAGGAATTAAAATATAATAATAAGGAATCAAAAGAAAAAGAGACAGTGAAGAAATAACATATTATGAAAGTAAATGTGTTTAATGAAACTAATTATGATATAAACTTAAAATATTATAGATATTTTTTATATTTTGCTTCAAAGACTGCTAATATTGACGGGGAGGTTAATTTGGTGTTTTGCGATGATGAATATATAAAAAAGCTCAATAATGATTTTAGGAATAAAGATAAAGCCACAGATGTACTAACATTTCCTATGGGTGATATTAATGAGGGCGGAGATATAGTCATTTCTTATGAATGGGTAAAAAGCAGATATAGAGAAGAGAGAACTAAAAAAGTTGTATTAAAATTGATAATTCATTCTATTTTGCATCTTATAGGCATACATCATGATTATACAAATGAATCTTTAAAGGAAAATAATGAAAAAATGAAAAAATTATATGATGAAGTAATAAAAACTATAAAAGAAAATAGAAACAAAATCAGATTATAATTTTAAGGATGTATTTAAATGCCAATAAAAAAATTAATATCCAAAATTACTAAAAAAAATGATGAAGAATTTGAAAAAAGTAATTATGTAAATTTATCAAAATTAACAGATGCCGAGAGAGAAATAATAACAAATACTATTGATTTGAAATCTAAAAGTGTTAGAGAGATAATGGTTCCTAGGGTTGATGTGGTTATGATACCTATAGAGTCTTCGTATGATAAGGTTATAAAGGCTTTTAATAGGGATAGAAATTCGAGGATTCCTGTGTATAAAGACGGTATAGATGATATAGTAGGGGTTTTATATGTTAAGGATTTAATTGATACAGATGAGAAAAATTTCTCTTTGAAAAAATTTCTTCATAAACCTTTATTTGTACCTATATCAATATCATTAATGGAATTATTAAAAAATTTCAGAGAGAAGCAGATTCATATTGCTATGGTAGTTGATGAATACGGCGGATTTTCTGGAATCGTATCTATGGAAGATGTACTTGAACAGATTATAGGTGATATTAGAGATGAATACGATGAAGAAGATGAAGAGGTGAAAAGCAATGACGATGGAAGTTATCTTGTTGATGCAAGGGCTAGAATAGATGATTTTAATAAATATGATATATTGCCTGCCATACCAGATGATGAGGCTGATACTGTAGGAGGATTTTTATTTTCTTATTTGGGAAGACTTCCAAAGAGAAATGAAGCTATAGAATATAATGGATATTCATTTACAGTTGTAGGAAAGAGCGGAAATATTGTTACTAAAATCAGAATAGAAAAATTAAAAAAAGAAAATATAGAAGATACAAAAGATAATAAAAACAAGAAAGATATAAAAATAAAAGATATATAAAAATAAAAGCCTTAATCAATTTTTCAGATTAAGGCTTTTATTTTTATATTATTATTTTGTTTCTAAATAAGCATAATGAAATTGCAATTCCTGAAGAGGAGTTACAACATAGTCTTTTAATCTTTTACTTACTAATAATGGATTTGAAGGATTGTATATTGGTATAAGTAAATTATCTTCGGCTATTAAAAGTTTTTCAGCATCATGCATAGCTTTCATTCTAGTTTCCTGATTTGCACTATTTCTTGCAGTTTCTATATACTTATCAAATATTATATTGCTGTAACCTGATGTATTTTGACTTCTATAACTTAAATAGTTTTCTAAAAATGTCATAGGGTCGCTGTAATCACCAATCCATAAAGTTCTTATAAGCTGATAATTTTTTTCACTTCTCATTTGCTGATATGCAGCCCATTCCATAGAAGATATTATTAAATCTATTCCTAAATTTTCTTTCCACATCTGCTGCACTGCTTCAGCAACTTGCATATATGATAAATCAGAAGTTGTTTTATATTCTAATACAGGAAAATCTTTTCCATCAGGATATCCAGCCTCAGCCATTAATTGCTTAGCCATTACAATATTATTTGAATAACCTTCTTTTGATATATCTATAAACTCTCCTCCATTTTCTCTGAAATCACCTATTACATCATAAGCTCCAACAGCAACCCAAGCACTTGTAGGAGATTTTGCTGTAGGTACAACATTTTCTACTATATAATTTCTATCTATTGCAAGAGATAAAGCTTTTCTTATTCTTGTATCTTTTAATACTTCATTTGTAGCATTAATTCCAAAAGCAACGGTAGAAAAATAAGGAGATACATAAAGTATTCCATCAGATTTTAATTTTTCTATATCCTGTTCTAAGACCTGAACAGAAAAATCTAATGAACCGTCCTTTATTCCAGCAAGTGCTAAATTAGGATCTTTCATCATTACAAATGTGATTTTTTCAGGTATTATATTATCTTTATTCCAATAATTAGTATTTTTTATTACAACTATTTTTTCATCTGGATTTCTTTCAGTCATTATAAAAGCTCCATTTCCAATATATGTTTCAGGGCTTAATGACCATTTATCCCCATACTGTTCTATAATATCTTTTCTTATAGGGGCAAATATAGGATATGTTAAAATATCTAAAAAATATCCTGTAGGAGATTCTAAAGTTATTTCCAAAGTATAAGAATCAATAGCTTTAACTCCTAATTCTTCTACAGGAAGCTCTCCTGATAATATTTTAACAGCATTTTTTATATATTCCATAAAAGATGTGTATTCAGCAGCACTTTGAGGGTCAGCGGCTCTTTGCAAACCATATACAAAATCAGCAGCATATACATCTTTGCCGTCAGACCATTTAGCATTAGTTCTTAAATTAAAAGTGTATACAAGTCCGTCATCAGATACATTCCAGCTTTCACAAGCACCTGCCTGTAAATTACCTTTTTTATCTTTTGTTATTAATGTTTCGAATACATGTCTTGGATATACAAAATCATTTCCAGATAGAGTAGGATCTATTGTTTTAGGTTCTTCACCTGCATTAATAAATAGTTCTTTTGGATTTCTTTCTTTTACTTGATTTGTACATGATAAAATAAATATTGTTATTATGGCTGAAAAAATAAATAAAATTTTTCTAATCATATTTTTATCCTTATTATAGGGTTAGTTATCATAATACTACTACAATAATTAATATAATGCAACTTTTTTAGTAAAATAATTTTTATATAGTAAATAAAATGAAGTTTTATAAGTAATATCAATAAACAGGAGAAAATCGTATGAAAAAAATAATTCCTATTCTTTTTATTTTAATTTTATCTATTCCGCTTTATTCTCAAACTTCAAGATTTACAAGACTTACTCCAGAGCAATTAACTAATCTTGCAAATCCTAGAAGACTATCCCACAGAATATTTTATACAAAACCTTCTCAAGGTCCTAATGCCAAATGGTTTGATGCGGTAAAAGAGGGTAATCTTGCTGAAATAAAAAGAATGGTAGAAGCTGGTCAAGATATAGAGGTTCAGGATACATACAGCTTAAAGCAAACAGCTTTGGGTTGGGCTGCTTTTATAGGATATTTAGATGTAGTTGAATATCTTATATCTAAAGGTGCTAATCTTTATGTTGGAGATACTGCTGATGTTACTAGTGCTTTTAAATCTGCAATACTTGGAGGAAATATTAAGGTTATAGAGTATTTATATCCATTATACGGGGGCAAATTGAATTTGAATGAGCAGGATAAAAGAGACGGAGAGACAATGCTTATGGTTGCTGCTGGAAATAATAGAGAAGAGGCTGTTAAATTCTTATTGGATAAAAAAGTTGATGTAAATATAGTAAGCAAGCAGTTAAATAAATCAGCTTATACTTATGCTTGTGAATCTGGAAATAAAAATATAATGAAAATGATAGCAGATGCTGGCGGTATAAATGTAAGAACAGGTAAGGCTACTTGCAGATAATAAACAATAATAAATACAATAAAAAAGAAAGGGTTTTTAGCCCTTTCTTTTTTTATATACTCATTTTTTATTAATATTATTTTACAGTGAAGAACTTCATTAAATCAGCAAGCTTTTCAGTTTCTTTTTCCATATCTACAACTATATCAGCATTTGTTTTTACTAAATTAGTATTTTGTTCAGCGCTAATATCAACATTATTAACAGCACTTTGCACCTCACGGGCAGAAGCATCTTGCTGAGTAGAAGACTCAACCATCTGACTTACAATGTCGCTGCTTTCTTTAGCTTTATTTGTAATATCTTCCAAAGCATCCATAGTTTCTTTTATTTTACTATTTCCCTCATTTATTTTTTCTATACTATTATTAACAATATTTGTAATATTCTTTACAGATTCCTGAGAAGTTTGAGCCAAATTTCTTACTTCAGCTGCAACCACAGCAAAACCTTTTCCCTGTTCGCCAGCACGTGCCGCTTCTACGGATGCATTTAAAGCAAGTATATTTGTCTGCATAGCTATATCATCTATTATTTTTGTTATATTTGATATTTCAGCTGTAGCCTTCGTAATTTCATCCATAAGAAGCATTGATTCTTTTGATAAATTATAGCAATGTTCGCTTGAATTTGTAAGTACTTTTATTTTATCATTAGTCAATACTATGTCATTAGTAGTTTTATCTATTACTTTTAAAGTATTAGTCATAGTTTCATTTATAAGTTTTAAATCATCTCTCTGTTTCTCTGTTCTATTTGATAAATCTATACTTCCAGCACTCACATTTTTACTAGCATTTTCCATAGTATATGTAGAGTCTAATATTTGCTTTATTATATTTGATAATATATTTTGAGTATTTTGTATAGAATTGAATATCATTCCTATTTCATCTTTTCTTCCGCTTAATGATCTATTTTCATATGAACTTAAATCTCCATTACTCAATTTTTCAGATACATGCAATACTTTTAATATAGGGTCTATCAAACTTTTCTTTATTAATATATTTATTATTATTAAAAATATTATCAATACCAAAATTGCCAACATAGAAGTTATAACAGCGTTTTTTATATTTTCTCTTACAATAATATATTCAGGTACATTGACAAGAAGAACTATTGAATTATTTTCATCTTTTAAAGCAGTCAAAGGTATAATAACATTAAATGATTTTTGATTATCTATTTTATTAATGAAAGAATATTTACTTCCATTTTTTATACTGCTTATTATTTCATTAACATGATCTTTATATATGCTTGATATTTCTTTTCCTATGTTTTGTGTATTTGTAGAAGCAAGTATAGTTCCATTTTGATTAATTAGATATCCAGTCATTCCATTATTAGTTGATATATCAGATACTATTCTAACTAAATTATTTGCTGAAAAATCTACTCCAACCATTCCCAAAAAATTTCCAGCATTATTTAATATAGGTGTTACAACGCTAACAGTATATACCGTATCAGCTCCGACATAAGTATCATCTCTTTCTACATCACTTATATACAGTTTTTTTGTACTTTTAGGTATTGTATAATAATTTGGATTAGCATCGAATTCCTCTTGATAAACCTTATCATATGTAACTTCATTATCATCATAGAAATATGAAGGACCATATCTTCCATCATTTTCAGAACCATAATCAGTATCTATAAATTCATTATCTCTTCCATCAAAAGCATTTTTTTCCCACATTTCATATATAGAGAATAATCCGTCATTATTTTTTAGCATTTCACCTAAAATAATAGCATGTGACTCTCTAGTAACAGAACCATTTTCTATATCATTTTTTAATGATAATGATATTGTTTCAAGCATAGATATATATGATATCATTTCTTTTTCTATATCTTTGGCGTATGTAGCAACCATATATTCGGTTGATGCCATTCCTTTTTCTTTTGAATTTGTAATATTATGAGTTACCATATATGCAATTATAGTTACAAACATTATTATTATTGATACAGACAATAATACAAATATTTTGAATTGAAGCCCTAAAGATTTTTTATTTTCCATGAATACTCCAATAATTTTATATTTTCAATATATAATATATTTAATGAAGAAAAATAACAATAAAATTTTATAAAATTAATATTCTTTTATAGTAAATAATATGTATATTTTAGTTTTTTTATGAAAAATTATTTAATTCTTTTGATTTTGACGCCAAAACGTTCTTCCACTAGGTTAATTAGCTCAGGAAGTTTCTGTTCAGCAATCATTTTTAATTTTTCTCTGTTTATATTTTGTCCAGGAGCACCAAGCATAATAGAGTTTGATTCCACTTTTACATTTGACATAAGAGCAGTTCTTCCTCCAAGTATAACTCTATCTCCCAATGTTACATGGTCTGCCAAAGCAGCCTGTCCTCCCAATATACAATGATGTCCTATTTTAGAGCTTCCAGCTATTCCAACTTGAGATACTATTATAGAATGTTCGCCTATATCGCAATTATGAGCTATTTGAACTAAATTGTCTACTTTTACACCTTCTCTTATAATTGTAGAACCCAATGTTGCTCTGTCTATACATACATTTGCACCAAGCTCAACATCATTTTCTATAATAACATTTCCTCTTTGAGGTATTTTCATTTGTTTACCATTAACTTCAAAGAATCCAAATCCGTCATTTCCAATAACTGTTGATGAACCTATTATAACTCTGTCTTTTACTATGCATCTGTCATGTATTGAAGCATTTGAATATATAATGCATTTCTCTCCAATTACTACATCGTCTCCCAAAAATACATTAGCCTCTATGACAGTTCCTTTTCCAATGATTGTGTTTTTTCCTATATGAACATTATCTCCTATATATACATCATCAGATATATTAGCATTTTCTTTTATTACAGCAGTTTTCTCTATAGTACCCAATGGATATTTTTTATCTTCAAATAAGAAATATAATAATTTTATAAATACTTCTTTTGGATTATTATGTATTAATAAAGTTTTATTTTTTAAATCTTTTAATTCATTTGCAGTATCTTCTCTTACTACTAATGCATTTGCATTGCTATTTAAAGCATCTTCAAGATATTTATTATTATCTATACAAACTATAGATTTTTCTTTTATTTCATTTATTGGAGATAATGTAGATATTTCTATATTTTCATCTCCTATTATTTGTTTTGCCTGAATAAAATTGCTTATATCTTTTATTTTCATGATAAATATTCTCCCAATATTAAAAAACTAAAATGCATTAAATTAAATAATACATTTTAGTTATTAATTTTAATTATAAATTATTTTTATTATTTTTGTAAAGATGTTCTAACATTTGCTATAACAGCATCAGTAATATCAAAATTTCTATCAGCATAAAGTATAGCATGTTCAGTTCTCTCTAATATTAAAGTATATCCTTCTTTTTTCACTATAGCCATAAGAGCAGCAGCAACCTGTCTTTTTACCTCTCCTCTTAAAGAATAATCTCTATTATTATTTTGAACTATTGAAGTATCTTCCATACCTGTTTGATTATCTTGAGATCTGTATTGCTCTAATTTTTCTTTTAATTTATCATTAAGTTCCTGATCGCTTGTAATTTCTTTTATTACTCTTTCAAGATCAATATATCCAACTTTTGTAAGCCTATATGATTGTGTGAATAATGTAGGGCTAATAATAGATACTGTAAGAACAGCTATAAATAGTAAGCTCATAATATAATACTTTTTCATTTTTATCTCCTTAATTTAATAAAAATTAATTTTATATATTTTTAATAGAATGGATGATTCATAGTAAATGCAATTCCCCATCCTCTTCCAAGCCATTTTCCAAGAGGAGTATATCCGTCTCCTTCAAAGTCTTGAAGACCTTTACCAAATCCAATATCATCTTTATTGTATACAAATCTTTTAGCAACATAGAATCTTATATTAAATATTGGTATTGTAAGTCTTATACCAAGTCCAACAGAATATATATACTGAGAAGGATCAAATATATCTTTAATATCCATAAATTGAGAAGGATAAGTATGAGCATCTCCGTCCTGATTCCATCCTGTACTATAAGGCATCCATAATTGACCTGCATCAAGAAAACCTACAAGTCCTAAAGTTTTTGGTACTATAGGTATACGAAGCTCAGCAAAGAATCTTACTTTAGCTCTACCATAACTCCAAGAGTCAATAGTTTCACTGCCATCGGCACCAGGAGTTCCTTTCATATCATATGTTGATAAGCCTCTGTTTTTCTTAAATATAGTATATTTAGAAGTATCCCATCCTCTTACATCTTCAAATGGGTTAAGATAATAAAGTACATCTGCATCATTCTGTAAAGGAAGACCAGGTGTAGCTATTATTTGTCCTAATTCTCCATAGAATGCAAATGAAAGCCATTCTGTAGCAGGAACAGCCAAGAAACCTGTCAAATTAAGTCTTGTTAATTGAGTATGTCCGAAATAGAAATCAACCATACCTCTTAAGAAGCTTCCTTTAGTAGGGTTTAAATAATCATTTCTGCTGTCTCTAAGAAGAGAATATGATATAATGAATGTAGTAAACCAATCACTTTCCCATCTTTGGAAGGATCC
The DNA here is from genome assembly GCA_944392715.1 of uncultured Brachyspira sp. GTDB lineage: Bacteria > Spirochaetota > Brachyspiria > Brachyspirales > Brachyspiraceae > Brachyspira. The sequence continues at coordinate 9,123 of CALXXQ010000176.1, read as the reverse complement.
GTCTTTTTTATTAACTCTATGAACTAAATATTTTTTTATATCATTAAGTACAAAATTAGGACCATTAGCATTAGCACCCTGATCATGCCATTGCTGATACTGCTGTACTATTGTATCAAATGTTATGAATGTAGAATAATAGTCTGCAAAATAATAACCAAGTCTTACAATACCTTCAAAACCATGTCTTGTATAATATGAATATTTAGGTATACCGAAAGAATCCCTGTCTATTTCATAACCAGTATTTACACCTTCATTAAAGTATGATAAATCAACACCTAAATATATAGGTAAATTGAGCAGATAAGGCTCGGCAAAATTTACAGCTATACGTTTTTGTGTTTCTCCAAACTCTCCGCTTAATCCAATCTGTAATCCTCTTCCTAAAAAGTTATTTTCTCTTATAGAAGCAAATAATTTAAAACCAGAACCTGTAGAGAAACCGCCTCCTGCAGAAACCATAGCAGTTTTACCTTCAGAAACATTTAAATTCAGCTCCATAAGTCCTTCAGCTGAACCTGGTTTTACACCTAAATTGATATTATCAAAGAATTGAGTATTATATAATCTTTCTTGAATTCTCTGTATTTTTGCAGTGTTGAATACTTCTCCATGTTTTATATCTATATATCTTTCTATAACAAAATCTTTAGTTTTTGTATTTCCTGCTATAGTGATATTTTCTATATGTGCTTTATCATTTTCTACTATATCATACATTATATTTACTATCTTATTTTCTTCATTAACAGTAATTACAGGTATAACTTGTCTGAATATATATCCTCTTTCAGAATATTTATTTTGTATACCCTGGTAATCAGTCATATGATAAGTATAATTATATAATGCACCTTTTTTTGCTTTTATATCTTTTTGTATATTTTCAGAAGGTATAATAAAGTTTCCTTTAAATCCTATATCTCCGAAATAATATTTATCACCTTCAGTAATATAGATATCTATTATTAAGTCCTGTTCATTTTTAATTTCAGGATTACGCCATTGATAAGTAAACTTCACATTATCAACCTTAGCTCTATAATAACCTCTGTCAGCATAATATTTTACTATTTTAGTTTTATCTTCTTCAAATTTAAATTCATTGAATTTACCAAGAGCCATAAATCCATTTTCTTTTGTAGACATTTGTCTTTTAAGCTCATTGGCAGAGAAATGCGTATTTCCATGGAATCTTATATTTGCTACTTTTACCTCATTTCCTTCAACTATATTCATCTGCACAAGTACATCTGAAGTATCTTTATTTTCTATTACCTTAGGCTCAACATAAGCTTTTAAATATCCTTTATCCTGATAATTAGTTATAATAGCATTAACAGCATCATTTAATTTTTGAGGTATATAAGGATCTCCAGCTTTCATTATAGGTTTTACAGCATCATTTAAAGCTGTTCTGCTTAGACGCTTATTTCCTATATATTCTATGTCCTTTATTATAAATCTTTCAGATACTATAATATTTAATACAACTCCGTCATCCTCTCTATTGGCATCTACTGCTACTCTGTCAAATAATTGAGTTTCAAATAATTTCTTTACAGCCTCATTGATTTGAGTTCTTTGAAATTTACTTCCAGCTTTTATAGGAAAATTATTTTTTATTTGATCTTTTGTAAGCCTAGCCTCTCCTGTAACATCTATACGATTTATTACAAGTCCTTCATAAACAGCTATATTTCTTGCTGTTTTTAAATTTTCAAAGTCACTTTCTGCTGCAATTAATAATACAGCAGCAAGTGCAAAAAAAGAAAATAAAATAATACAATTTTTCCTGATAAACTTCACTAAAATCTCCACCGAGTAACTATATTAAAATCTTGTCCTTTTCCTAGTATATCGAAAGGATTTATTTTATACTCAAAAACAAAATTTGCAAGCTTATAATTCTTTAATAATGAAACCTCAAAACCAAATTGATGGTCAAAATAGTAAGGGTCTACAGGTCTTCCATTTATACTAGGTTTTGATGTATCATTTACCCTATAAGTAACATCGTATTTTAAATATAAATATTTAGAAACATATTTACCAATACCAACACTTGTATTATCCCATACAGATGTAGGACTTATACTATTGTTATTAGTTACAAATAGTAAATTATTAACTACAGTAGGGCTTAAGTTAATATAATCTATTCCTAAAAACTGTCTGAACCATCTTTCTACAGGTCTTAATACTGTACTTCTTAATAGTAAGTCGCTGTAATTCATAGTAAGCTGCTGGAGCTGATCATTATTTACAGTACTTCTATTTGCTGTACTATTAGCAAACATTTGATCTTCTCTGTTTCCAAATGTACCCTGAGGTATTCCTGCTAGCTGATTTACTTGATACTGTCCTAAAGCTGGTATAGTATAGAATTTTACAGGAGACATTACACCATCCTGTGAAGATACCAATTGCGAAAGCCTTGAATTCATTTCCATATATAAAGTAACATTTTCTCCTGTAAGTTCATTTTCAAATGACTGAGAAGTTGTACTAGTTGTTGTAGGATAGTATTTCTTATAAGTATAAGCTGTAGCCTGTATTATAGGGTCTAAACTGTTATTTGGAGGGAAGGTAACTGAACCATTTTCCAATTGATAAATATTTTGTAAATAATATATACTTCCGCGTTCTACATTAACAGTTCCAGCAAGTTCTATACCATCCATAAGAGTATTATAAACTCTCATTTTAGAGCCTTCTTCAAGATAAACATCTCCAACTAAGTTATGAGCCACTCTTACCTGTCTCCAAGCTTCTATTGTAAAGTCCCAATAAATTTTACTTAATATTCCATAAACTCTTTCTCTATAAGTATTTTGGGATGATATATAAAGCTGTACATCACTTTTCATTAGAGTGAGTATTCCGCCTATTCTAGGTGCTTCTATATTTCCGCCTACAGTAATATCAACATGCACAGGACCTCTTACTTTGGCAATACCTAAATTGAGATTTCCATCTAAAAGTCCAAGCTGTTCATCTGAAGATAATAAGTCAAATGCCATATAGTTTATGGTATTTTTGAATATTTCTGCTTCACCTGTTATACTTAAATTCTTTTTTTTCTTTGAAGTAAATGTCAAATTATTTACACTAAATGTATGTCCTCCAAAATCGAAATCTACTATTGTATCATCAAATACGTCATTAAAATAAGCTATTTTTACTTTTTTACCATGTCCTAAAAATCTTCCGTCTATAGCTACATTATCAGAATCTCCATGTATATGTGCATATAATGTATATGGATTTCCGTCTACCATAAAGTTAGTAGGAGAAGAATTTATTTCTGTAAATAATACATTGAATATTTCAAAAATTTCTACATTGATTATGTCTGATGTAACTAATAAATCAACTTGATCTTTTCTAGTATTTTTTATAACTCCGTCTATATTGAGCATATTATCATTATTATATACATATGTTATATCAGTTTTTGTATTTCCATCTTCTTCTTTAACAAGAGAACCGCTTATACCATGTTTTTTTGTATTAGTAAATACTATATTTTCACCATCATATGTAACTGTTGTGCCAAATTCAGGTAATTTTCTTTTATTTATGGTAATTGGAGTTGTTTGTATTCTATATTCCTGCTTTCCATCTGCTAATTTTCTCATATTATAATCTATATTACCAGAAAATGAACTTAAAAATACTATATTATTTACTTCTACTTTCATATTTTGAAGTTCTTTAGAGAAATATGCATAAGGAATTTTTATTTGCTGTTTTTTGGCAAATGTTTTTGTAATGATAGTACCAAAATCACCTGTTTTGGTTATCAGAGCATCTTTTATTTCTAATTCATTTGCTCTATAATATCCATTTAAAGATATATCAAACTGCATTCCAGGTATTTGAAAGTCTTTTACATCAAATTTTTCAAGATAAATTACAGGATTATTAATTAATCCTATCACTGTGGCATTAGCAGTTAATACTCCATATGCCTTACCGCTTATATCAAAAGGCAGATTATTTACAGTTACTTTTCCATATATATTGTTTTTATTAATAGAAGTATCTACAGCAAATATTCCGTCATTTTCTATATCTTTTAATAATGCTGTAAACTTTCCAACACCATCTGCAGAACTTAATATTCCATCTCCTGATACTCTATTTTCTCCATAATCCAAAATAATATTTGTAAATACTAAATTTTGATTTGATAATTCAAATTGGGTATTTAATGCGAATATCGGCGCCAAATTTTTATTTGCCTTTATATTTCCATACATATATATAGGACTTTGAGTATAATTATTTATATCTACATCTAAATTGATATCTATATCTTTTATGCTTAATATTTTAGGAGTTTTAATATTTAAATCCATTAATCCATTTGTGGCAATTACTCCGCTTGCTACAATTTCTGAATTGTCAGTAGAAGCATATATTATTTTACTTCCATTAGTTGAAGTAGTAGTAAATCCATTAAGTCCGTAATTTCCAGCAGGAGTATTAATATTTCCATTCATTTTTATATTGAAATTATTATCATATTCTATCTTAGCATTGGCATTTATTCCGCCGTCTTCAGATAATCTATAATAAATATCATCAATATCTATAGTATTTTTATAGGCAGATACTCCTATTCTTACTAAATATTCCTCTGTATATATTTTTTTAGATGATGCTTTTAATACATGTACATTTCCTTTTCCATCTGTGTACATAGCATTGCTCATACTATAATCTATATTAAGAGATGATAAATTATCTATTATATTTTGTCCTAATAGCACTACAAATATTTCCTGAGGTATTATTCCTTTAGCAGTTGCTAATATAGGTTTATTTTTATCTAAAGAATAATTTGCATAAAAAGGCTGTCCGTATCTATTATCTATTAAATTGATAGATATTTCTTTTTCAGGTTTTTTATATAAAAATTCAAATGTTAATGGATTTTGCATAGAATTAGCATAGCTTAATGATGATATTCTAAATCTTGTTCTTATTTCTTCTTCATTTGCACTTACTGGTTTTAAATTTACTCTGCTTGATAAGTAATTTGCCCCTGCTTTTATATTATTAATATTTACAGAAAGCAAACTTGATACAGGGTCATTTAATGGTACTATACCGCTTGCTATAATATCACCTTCTAATATATTAATATGAGCATTTGATAGTATTATATTATTGTTTGTAAGTTGAGCATCTACTAATACATTGAATAATTTATCTCTTACATTTAAATTAAAATCTATATGAGAATCTTCTTTTCTTTCAAATGAATAGTAGCCTGATGCATTTATTCTAGCATCTCTGAATGTATTTATAGAATTACTTATAGTTGTTATTGTTTTATTATCCAATTTTACAAATTTATAAATTATAGGGGTATCTAAAACTATATTCATTAATTTATATATTGCATCTTTCTTTATATTTATATTTGTTATAGAAAAATTGGCATCTTTATAATTATAATTATATTCAAGATTTAAAAATTCATCATTTTTTTCATTTTGTATTTTTGCTTCTAGTATATTATATTTATTAGTAATATTTAATCTATAGTCAAATAAATCACCATGTTCATCTTGAGCATATATTTTAGAATTAATTTCTGATAAGTTTGTTGTACTTTCTAATGAGAAATTTATTAATGTTTTATCAGGTAGATTTAAACTGTATGAAAGAAAATATCCATAATCTCTAAAATTTCCATTCAAAGAGTTAAGTGATACTTCCGTAACATTATTATTATCAACTATCTTTGTTGAAAAATTATTTATATTAATATTTTTATCCATAAATATAGTAGCAATATTATTAATTATTTCTACAGTATCTTGAATAGAGGCTTTATTTGTATTGCTGCTTTTGAACATTGATGTATCCATAAGCACAGGATAAAAATCAGCATTATTAATATTTATATCGCTTAAGAGATATAAAGGATCTCTCTTTACAAATATTCTAAAAAAATTGAATCTTAAAGAAGCTCTATCCATATTGAAGAATTCTTCTTTACTATTCTTTGAATATAATTTGACATTATCTAAAACTAATTCTAATTTATATGATATGCTTATATCTGATATGTATATATCTATAGGACTTACCCTGTTTATATAAGCAATTACATTATCCAAATATTTTTGTTTATTAGATAATACTAATGATACGCTAAATAGAGCAGGTATTATAAAAGCTAACAAGGTTGTAGCTATATACATTCTAAATCTAGAATATCTATTTTTTTGCCTCAATTAGAATTTCCTAATTATAAATATTATTTACATTATATAATATAACCTATTTATAAAAAAATTGTTATATTTTAATTATTTATTTTCGGATTTTATACATTTACATATTAAAATATTAACCTATCTCTTTTTGAAACTTTTTTGTACATAAAAAATAAATAATTGACAAATAATAAAAATAAAAGTATAATATTATGAGTATCAAAAGTTTATTATTTGGGGGTTACATATGTTAAAAGAACTTATAAGAAACAAAATAGACATTGTTGATAGCGTTAATAGCTGGGAAGATGCTATCAAAAAAGGAGCAGAGCTCTTAATTGAAAACAAATGCATAGAGCCTAGGTATGTTGATTGTATTATTAATAATATTAAAGAAAGCGGTCCTTATATTGTGCTTGGAGATGGTATGGCTATGTCTCATGCGAGACCTGAAGACGGAGTTATAAAAAGCGGAATTACACTTCTAAAAATTAAAAATGGTATTGATTTTGATGAAAAAAATAGAGTTTTTCTTCTATTTACATTGGCTGCTGAAGATAATGATCAGCATCAGGATTTAATGAGTGAGATAGCTGATTTATTAAATGAAACTGAAAAAATAAACAGAATAATGTATGATGAATTAACTGACTTAGAAATATATGATATTATATTACAATAATATTATTTTTTAGTTTATTAAAAAGCTGAAGGAGATAAAATTATTTCTTCTTCAGTTTTTATTTTGTGTAAATATTAATTCTAAAATAAAAACAGCTATTCTAATTATTAAAAATCACTTTACAATTTTTTATTTTCTTGATATAGTTCTTCATTAGTTAGGAGTTGAATTATGCAATTATTTCAGGAAAAATTATTAAAAGTTTTAGAAATGTATCAGAATGATTTTGATAATATAGTAGGTTCTTTTTTTAATGATAAAGATAAATACAATAACTTAATAAGTAAGTATTCATGCGATACTGAAGATAATGTAGATAAAAATTATTTACTAAGAGCAAGACTTTCATTTTCTATTATCTATTATAAAAATCTAGAGGCTTTAAATAAAGAGGCTGTTAAAAATATAATCATTTATTTATTTAATGAAGAATTAAAAGACAGAGAAACTTCAAAGTACAAAGGAATAGGAACTGCATTAGAAGCTTTGACATTCTTACTTAATAAATACAGCAAAGATAATAAAGATTTATTTGAAAAGGCAAAGAAAGCTAATAATGATTGTGCTATTGGATATGATAGTAATGTAAGATTTGAAACTGATATAGAAAAATTAAGTATTGAGTACTGTATGCATTATGCTTTGGAATTGGGATTTAAAGATTTATATTATGAATTGATAGATATATGGAAATCAAGTATTGAAAAATGGGATAGAATTAATTTAGAGAGACTTAGAGATTTTGAAATTGAGATAGGAAATAAAGAAGGTGAGTTAGAAGCTAATAAAAAACTTTATGAGATTGTTAAAAGTGATTATGATAAAAATAAACAAAATCAAGCATTATCAAAAAAATATTTATTTTATTTGGTATCATATTTAAGTATATATATAGAAAATTTAATAAAGCTTTCAAATTATAATGTGGCTTTGGATATCATTTTAATAAATATTGATGATATAAAGACTATTAATAATAATGCTTTTTATAAAGTTAATGCAGGTATATCTATAGTCAATAGTGCAATAAAAATTTTGCTTAATATAGAAAATAATGATCATATTAATTTATTATGGGATTTTATAAAGACAGCATTTATTAATGAACATAATCCTTATTCAAAAACAGTTTATGATGATTTCTTTAAGGCATGTGATAAAATGAATGAGGCTGAATTGAAGGATAAAGTTTCAAAAGATATTAAAAACTAAGCACGGGCTACAGTAAGCAAACCTATTTTATTTATGCATTCTAATTTCTTAATCTCTTTAGAAATTTCATTTAAAGTGCTTCCTGTGGTAAGTACGTCATCTATTATAAGAAGATTTATTTTATTATGATTGCTGTAGCCGATATTTATTACAAAAGCATTTTTTATCATATTTAGTCTTTCTGTTTTACTGTTTAAAGAACTTAATGCTTTAGTTTCTTTTTGCCTGAATATTATATCATCTATTAATTTTATATTTAGAATTTTAGATATTGTTTTAGCTATAATCTCGCTTTGATTGTATCCTCTTTCCAAAAATCTATTTTTACCAAGAGGCACAAAAGTAACTGCATCATAGCTTTTAATATAATCTTTATAATAATAGCTAAGCATAGCAGCGAAGTCTTTACATATCAAATATCTATGAGAGAACTTCATTTTGTGAATTAAGTCTACTGTATGACTATTATAATAAAGCATAGATTTGCATTCATCAAAATAAAGTTCTTCATCTTTGCAAATACATATTGATTTTTCATCTTCTAAAACTTTACCGCATTTATTACATCTTATATATTCATCTTTATGTATATAATCCAAATTTTTATTTATGCAGTCAATACAAACATAATTCATATTATTACTTTGCATTAATTCACCGCATATTATACAGTGATTAGGAAATATTAAAGATAATATATTATTTATAATATGTTTGTAAAGTTTCATTTATTATTTAATTATTTTACTTGTATCATAGGAGTAACACCTGAACCTGAAACTTGCGGCATTTTACCGTCCCATTTTTCTATATACATTCTTTGAATAAGAAGAGGAGTTAAAGATTCCTGCATTATTCTGTTTGCTTCTGCTATACCTTTAGCTTTTGTTATTTCAGCTTCAGCTTCATATTTTACTTTTTCCAAATCATTTTGAGCAGTTAATGCATTTTGTGAAGCTATCAATTTTCTTTCTATTGCTTGATCAAATT
>CALXXQ010000175.1 GCA_944392715.1 uncultured Brachyspira sp. | reverse complement strand
TTTAAAATACCGCTTATTATGGGACTTTCTATTACATTATCAATATTTGTAATAACAGTTATAATGTTTTTAATATCATTGAAGTCTGTTGATATAGCGGCTCAAAATGGATTTGAAACTACTGCTGTAGCTTATGAAAGTACGGCTAATCTATGGATAGAACAACAACAATCAATAGTAGATAGCTTTTCTACAAATGCTAGTTTAGTAAATTATTTATTGAATCCAATAGATGAAAATGCTGAATTAGCAATGAATTCTCTTGAAGTATTTAGAAATTATAGAAGATCATCACTTCATTTTTTGATTTTAGATTCTAGCGGCAAAATTCTGCTTGACTCAGAGAGAGGCGCATTAATGGCTCATAATAATGGTTCCGATCCTGATTTCTATCTATACCAAAGAAATTTGAAGAATGAAAAAATGGGAGTAGCAAAATCTTCCATAGATGGTAAACCTGTATTTAAAATGTATTCTGATATAGTGGACTCTAATGGTAATATTATAGGTATTTTATCATATCATATTGATTGGGAAGATTTTATACGACATTCTATATATAATTTTAAATCTGGTGATACTAGTAATATTATGTTAATTGATGAGGATAAAAATATTGTTGCTCATATAGATGAGGATAAAATATTAACAAATATATCTGATTTTGAGCCTATTAAAGATGTTCCAAGTTTAAAAAGAGGAATTAAGCATTATAGAGATGATGACGGCAAGTTATATATGATGTATTTCAGCCCTATAATTTATTCTCATTGGTACATAATTGTTAGAATAGCTGAAAGCGAACTTTACAACCCTGTTAAATTTATGCTTATGCTTCCTATCCTTATAGGTATACTTTTGACTATTATATCTATTATTGTTATTTGGTCATTTTCAAAATATATAATATCTCCGATTAATGAGGCAGTTATAGAGGCAGAAAATATTGCTAACGGAGATTTAACGAGTGTCATTTCAGAGAAAAGTTTGAACAGAAAAGATGAAATAGGAAATATATTAAACAGCTTTAATAAAATGAAAAAAGTCATAAAAGATATTATTAAAGTTGTAAATTCTAATATTTCCCAAACTAAAAGAACAGCATATAGTTTATATTATTCCAACAAAGATTTATCTGATAGAACAACATTGCAGGCTGTAGATATAAATCAAACTACATCTTTTATGGAGAATATATCTGTTGCAATAGAAGAATCTACAAATGATATGAAATCTATGAGCGATGGTATGATAGAGGCTAGAAATGAAATAAATAATGTGGGTTCTATAATATTTGATACTGCTAAAAATACTGAACTTGTATTTGAGTCTAGTAAAAAAATAGGTGATATTGTAAAGATTATTGAGGATATAGCATTTCAAACTAATATACTTGCCTTGAATGCTTCTGTTGAGGCGGCTAGAGCTGGAGATCATGGCAGAGGATTTGCTGTTGTAGCATCTGAAGTTAGAAATCTAGCCTTAAATACTTCTGAATCAGCTAAAAACATTACTTCATTAATAGCTGATAGTAATGATAAGATAAAAAAGGCTACAGATTCAGCTAATATGTCTCAAAAGTTATTTATTGAAATAGAAAATAAAATAGAAAATACAACTAATATAATTAAGGAAATGGTTGAAAAGATTAATAGACAGCAGGAGGGTGTTTCTAAAATTAATACTTCTATGCTTAATATTGATTCTAAAACAAAAGATAATGCCAATTTGGTTGAAATTATGAAGGGGCTATCAACTGAGCTAGAAAAACAAACTAATGATTTCTTTAGTGCTATAAGCTTTTTCAAGACAGGTGTATTTCATTTAGAGTGGTCATCTAATTATAATACAAATAATGAGCATATAGATGAGCAGCATATGAAATTAGTTAATTTTATAAATGATATATATTCTGCCATATATGAAGATGATGTTGATAGAGTAAAAAACATATTTAATATGACTTTAGATTATACTAAATATCATTTTTCAGATGAAGAGAAATTGCAGCAGGAAAATTCCAATAAATATAAAAAGATAAAAGAACATTTTGAACAGCATAGAAGTTTTGAAAATTTAGTTGATAAAAAAATACAGGAATTGAATTCGGCTAAAGATTGGAAAACTACAGCTTTAGATATGGCTAATATATTAAGTAAGTGGCTTATACAGCATATTGGAGTATGGGATAAAGAATTTGTAAAAATAGCAGGTATATAATAATATATTTTATAATATTAAAAAAATATTTAATATATTAGAAAAATATTTTGTAATATAAAAAACTTTTATTATATTTATTGTGTAATATTATTTTTTTATATATAATAATTATTATCAATAAATAATGTTTGTCATATTGATATTTTTTCTTTTAATTGTTATATTATAGTATTAGGATAGATTCTGGAGATACAATATGAAGAAAATATATAGTTTAAGATTTAAAATTCCTGTTTTATTTATAGGTGCTATAGTTTTATCAATATTGCTAAGTGTAGGCAGCGTATTATTTCTTAGCATAAAAACTATAGATGATGCTGTTATTAGCGGATTTCAGTCTACATCGATTTCATATAAAAATTTAATTAATCTTTGGCTTGAAGATAATAATTCCTCTATGGGAAATTTTGTTGCTTCTGCATCATTAATAAATTTTTTATCAAATCCTGAAGATGAGATATTAAGAGCTAGAGCAGAAGATGCTTTAAAATATTTCAAAACTTCTAAAAGTTCATTTATTAATTTTATATTACTAGATTTGAATGGAAGGGCTATAATAGATTCTGAAAATGGATTATTAAATAATGTAGTTATTGATACTACTGATGAAGGATGGAAAAAATTCGTTTCCAGCGGATATAATTTTGGAGGAGAGGCAAGTATAAGTAAATCTGTTACTACAGGAAACCCTACATATAGAATATGGAGAGGTATAAAAGATAATAATGGAAAAGCTATTGGAGTATTAGCTGGAAATGTCAATTGGGGAGATTTAATAAATAGATATATTTTGAATGTAAAAATAGGACAAGGAGGAAAAATATCTATAATTGATGGTAGTAAAAAAATACTTGCTGATCAGGATAATAATAAAGTTTTGACTGTAGCAGATAATAATCTTCCTTATAACGAAGTTATTAAAAATAAAAACGGAATTGCCCGATATAGAGATGATACTGATAAGCAGAAATATTTAATATCATATTACAATATAGATAATACAGATTGGTATATTCTAATAACAATATTAGAAAGTGAATTATATTCATATATTGGAAAAACTTTAATATTCTCTATACTATTTGGAATATCTATAATAATTATAGTAGCTGTTATTATAGTTGGATTCACTAGAAGATTAACATCTCCTCTTAAAGAAGCTTTGAGAGTGGCAAATTTAATATCAAATGGAGATTTAACTTTTGATATTAACGGCAAATATCTTAAAAGAAAAGATGAAGTTGGAGAACTTATAAACAGTTTTGAACATATGAAAACTTCTATAAGAAATATTATAGATGTTGCTAATTCAAATGTGGCATTGACTAAAAGGACCGCTTATTCTTTATCATATTCAAACAAAGATTTAGCTAGCAGAACTTTAAGTCAGGCATCAGACTTGGAGAAAACAGCAGAAGCTACAGAAGAGATATCAGCTACAATAAGAAAGACAGCTGATAATGCTGCTATAATAAATGATATGATGATGGATGCGAGGAATGCTGTAGAAGAAGCTGGAAGTATTATTACAGAAACAGCACAAAATACTAGTCAGGCTTTTGAATATAGTCAGAAGATTAGCGGATTGGTTAAGTTTATAGAAGATATAGCATTTCAAACTAATATACTTGCTTTGAATGCTTCAGTTGAGGCAGCTAGAGCAGGAGAGCAGGGAAGAGGTTTTGCTGTTGTAGCATCCGAAGTTAGAAATTTAGCACAGACAACACAAAGTTCTGTTAATAATATCACTTCGTTTATTATAGAAAGTAATGAGAAAGTAAAGAAAGCCACTGATTCTGCAAATATGTCAAGAACTTTATTTGAAGATATTGAGAATAAGATAGAAGAAACTACAAAAGTTATTACTGATATGGCTAATACAACTAGAGAGCAATTAATAGGTATAGATAGTATTAATAATGCTATGTCTAATATGGATGCTCAGACTCAAGGAAACAGTTCATTAGTTTCATCTATGCATGAATCTTCAAAAGAACTTGAAGAGCAGATGGAAGAATTATCAAATGCTATGTCATTTTTCAAAGTTGGAGCTAGAAAATTAGAATGGCTTGACCAATATTATACTCATAATAAAACTATAGATGGTCAGCATGTTCAGATTATTGAATACGCTAATAAGGTTCATTCAGCTTTATACAATGGAATTAAAGAAGAAGTTGATGATGCGTTTAAAGGTGCTATTAATTATACTAAATATCACTTTGCAGAAGAACAAAAAATACAGGCAGCACATAAGGATAAATATCATAAAATCAAAGAACATTTTGATGAGCATAGAAGATTTGAAAAAGCTATTGATGATCAGTATAAAGCATTTAAATCCAGCAGTGATTGGTGTCAAATAGCTACTGATTTTTCTGAGCTTCTAGCTAAACTTCTTATTGAGCATATTGGTGTATGGGATAAGGAGTTCGTTAGAATTGCTGGAATAAAGGACTCATAAATAATTATTTCCAATTAGAACCAAATGGGGAGCTTTCTATAAGTCTTTTATAGAATAGCTCTCTTATTTTATTTAAAAATTTTTTTGTATTATCGCTTGAATAATCAGCATAAGTCCATGGAAGTTCTGTATAGCCTTTTTTCTTTTTGTATATTAAAGTTAAATCAGCAAACACACCATCTTTTAAATATATTCTATGAGTGAAATTTTTATTTGTTACTAATATAAAGTTTTCTAATGTTAGTATAGCAGGATCTATATTTATTTTTCTATTATTGTTAGATAAATATTCTTTCTCTATACTATCTGTAATATTTTTTACTTTGCTTATATAATCTCTTTCAATCATATTTTTAAAAACTACGAATCTTTTATTTAAAGAATCACCCATTTCATCTTTATAATAAATGGAATGAGAAAATAAATATTCATTACTAATAACTTCTATTTCTCCAAAATTATTGATAAGTTTCTCTAATGCTAAGTTATATACATTAGCATCATTATACATTAATGCTGCAACTAATACAGCTTTTGATTGTTTTAATACTTTACTCATAGTATAATATTATATTATTTTCATTTATATTTCTATAATTAATTTTTTACTTGATATAAAAAAGATTAATATTTATAATATTAAACAAATAAAATTGAGTAAAATACAAGGAGAAAAATTATGTCCACACCTCATATAGCAGCCAATAAGGGAGATATAGCAGAAACTATACTTTTACCAGGTGATCCTTTAAGGGCAAAATTTATAGCTGAAAATTTTTTAGAGAATCCTGTACAGTATACTTCTATTAGAAATATATTGGGTTTCACAGGTACTTATAAGGGAAAGAAAGTTTCTGTTCAGGGTACAGGTATGGGTATGCCTTCTTGTGCTATTTATTCATATGAACTTATACATTTTTACGGATGTAAGAATTTAATTCGTATTGGAACTGCTGGTGCTTTATTAGATAAATTGCATATTGGAGATTTGGTTATAGGTATGGGAGCTTGCACTGATTCAAATTATGCATCTCAGTATGAACTTCCTGGTACTTATGCTCCTATTGCTAGCTATGAATTATTGAGTAAGGCTGTTAGAAAGGCTGATGAAATGAAGATAAATTATCATGTTGGAAATATAGTTTCATCTGATATGTTCTATAGTGTTAATAATTCTTCTGCTAAATGGGCTAAAATGGGGGTTTTGGCTGTAGAGATGGAGGCTGCTGCTTTATATATGAATGCTGCTTATGCTGGAGTTAATGCTCTTTGTATACTCACTATTTCTGATTCTTTAGTTACTGGAGAGGCTACTACAGCAGAACAGAGAGAAAAAACTTTTACTAATATGATGGAAGTTGCTCTTTCTTTAGCATAATTTTAATTTTTTATAAAAATCATATTAAAAACTTGACTTTTTTATTAGTTTGTATATAATTAATTACTATGAAAGGTATTATTATTTCAAATAATATTAAAAGTATCTATGCTTATTACTTCTTTTATTACGGCGTTTAAGGCGCCGAAGTATATATTTTCTTAAATTAAACAATCATATATTCATCAATTCATTTTATTATTAAAACAATAAATCAATTTTAAGGAGAATTATATCATGATAGTTGTAATGAAACCTAATGCAAAAGAAGAACATGTAAATAACATAATAGAAAGATTAAAAAGTGCAGGACTTGGAATAAATAAAAGTGTAGGAGTTGACTATACAGTAATAGGAATGGTAGGAGATACTTCAAAAATAGATAGAGAATTAATATCATCTTTGCCTGGAGTATCCAAAGTATTAAAAGTTCAAGAGCCATTTAAAAGAGCCAATAGAGCATTCAAAAAAGAAGATACTGTAGTAGATGTAAGCGGTGTAAAAATAGGCGAGGGTAAGCCTGTAATAATTGCAGGACCTTGTTCTGTTGAAAGTGAAGAACAGGTTATCAATATAGCAAAAAGTGTAAAAGCTTCAGGTGCTTCAATACTTAGAGGAGGAGCTTTCAAGCCTAGAACTTCTCCTTATGCTTTTCAGGGTTTGGCATTAGACGGACTTAAGATATTAAAACAAGCAAGGGAAGAGGTAGGCATTCCTATTGTAAGCGAAATTGTATCTATAAGGCATTTAGAGGATTTTGAAAATACAGTTGATATGATTCAGATAGGTGCTAGAAATATGCAGAACTTCGAACTTTTAAAAGAGGTTGGAAAATTAAAGAAGCCTATACTTTTGAAAAGAGGATTATCAAGTACAATAGAAGAATGGCTTATGAGTGCTGAATATATATTGGATCAAGGTAATGATAATGTTGTACTATGCGAAAGAGGAATAAGAACTTTTGAAACTTATACTAGAAATACTTTTGATGTTTCAGCAATTCCAGCAATAAAAAGATTAAGTCATTTACCTGTTATTGGAGATCCTTCTCATGCGAGCGGTAAATCTTGGATGGCACTTCCTTTGACATTAGCTGCTATTTCTGCTGGTGCTGATGGTATGATAATAGAAGTTCATAATGATCCTGAACATGCTTTATGTGATGGAGCTCAGTCTATAAAACCTGATATATTTGCTGATATTATGCAGTCTATTAATATGATATCTGATACTGTAAGCAAAATAAAAGAAAATCATAATGGAAAAATTTATACTAAATAATTGATTTATAAAAGATGAATATTATTATATATTCATCTTTTATGATTTTATATAAAGTAAATTTTTTTACTACCGATAATTTTGAAGTATAAATTTATGTATCGCAAGGAGGCGTCAAAATTATGGGAGTCAAAAAGCATATCTTTTTATTGCTAATATTATTAATTATAAATAGTATATATGCATTTGCAAATCAAAATATTATAAGAGTACAATTAACAGATGTAAAAGAACCATATACTATTAATATCAAAGGTCCATATAAGGCATATAATTATAAATATGAAAGTGAAATTATTTCTGCATTAACTAATGAAAAAGTAATGGTTGTAGAAAATAGATTAGGATTAAAAGTTAATGAAGTTGGTGTTTATAAAGAGGGAATAGTTTTTGAAACACAAGACGGATTTACTTTGAATGGAGTTGAATATTATGGATCTTTAATGTTCATTCCATATAATGGTACTATGATAGTAGTTAATGAATTAAATATTGAAGATTATGTAAAAGGGGTACTTCCTCATGAAATGTCTCCTGACTGGCCTATGGAAGCATTAAAGGCTCAGGCAGTAGCTGCTCGTACTTATGCAATGTATCATATATTAAAAAATGCAAATAATCTTCCATTTGATGTAGATAATACTACTAAATATCAAGTATATAATGGCAAAGAAAAAATGAATTGGTCTGTAGAACAAGCAGTAGACAGAACTAGATATGAAATAGCTGTTTATAAGGGAAAAGTTATAGCTACATATTTCAGTGCTTTATGCGGCGGACATACTGACAGTGCTGAGAATGTATTTGGTGTTGCTGTTCCTTATTTGGGCGGTGTTTCTTGTCCTTATTGTAATGCTCAAATTAAACCCTGGACTAATGCTTTAAGCTATAATGAGCTTAATAATGATTTAGCTAATTACTCTGTTCATGCTAGTGAAAAATCTTCTATAGGAATAAGTACAGATCCTAAATCAGGTAAAGCTACTAATATAAAAATTGATGATAGCGATATTACTTCTAGAGATTTTAGAAGCACTCTTTCTCCTAGAGTAGTACCTTCTCTTAACTTCACTATTAAAAAAGTTGATAATGGTATTATAATCACTGGAAAAGGAAGCGGACATGGTGTTGGTATGTGTCAATGGGGTGCTTATGGTATGGCTCAGGTTAAAAAAGATTATAAAGAGATATTGAAATTCTATTATAATGGAGTTGATATTGTTGATTATAATAGAGTTAATAAACAGTTTGAACCAGATGTATGGGGAAATTAATAATTAAATTATTATAAAAAATAAAAGGCTTATATTGATTAATCAGTATAAGCCTTTTTCATATAAAAAATTAAAATTATTTTTTTGTAAGATTATATAGAAATTTTAATGATTTTATATTTTTATCATAAGGAGGATATTTAGTAGTAAGTTCAAAGTTATATCCTTTATTTAGTATAGTTGTTTCTTTTGAAAAGCATTTAAAACTATCATAACCATGATACTGTCCTATTCCGCTGTTTCCAATACCTCCAAATGGAGCATGAGGATTTAATATTTGGCTTATAGTATCATTTACAGCACAGCATCCATAACTTATTTTTTCTATAAAATAATAATTAAAAGAAATATCCTCAGAGAATATATACATAGCAAGAGGCTGAGAGCATATTTTATTTATTATTTCTCTTGCTTCCTCTTTCGTCTTATAATATACTATTGGAAAAATACTTCCAAATATTTCATCTTTTATAATATTAGTATCCAAGCTATTAGGCTCTATTATTGTTATAGAAATAGATAAATTTTTATCATCATATTCGCCTCCATAAATTATTTTACCGTCATTCAAATATGATTTTAATCTGTTATAATGATTTTCATTTATTATTCTATTTAATTTTCTTTCTTTATTAAATAATTCTATTTCTTTATTAAATGCATTTAAAAATTTTCCTTTTAAATCTTCTCTTAATAATATATAATCCGGCGATATACAAGTTTGACCAGAGTTTAAGAATTTTCCCCATATAATTCTTTTGATGGCTTTATTAAAATTATTACCATTTATATCATCTATAATAACAGGAGATTTTCCTCCAAGCTCCAAAGTTACAGATGTTAGAAACTCTGAAGCATTTGCCATAATAATTTTTCCAACTCTAGGAGAGCCTGTAAAGAAAATTTTATCATATTCTATTTTTGTAGTACTTTCAGGAGGTATTGTTTTATCTATAACAGCAATATACTCTTCATCAAATGTTTCTTTTATAGAATTATATATTACATCATAAACGGTTGGAGTTAATTGGGAAGGTACTATTATAGCAGTATTTCCAGCTCCTATTGCTCCAACAAGCGGAAGAAATGTCAATTGCACAGGATAATTCCAAGGTGATATTATTAATGATACTCCAAAAGGTTTATTTATGATAATAGTTTTTGAATCCATAGTAATCATATTCTTTTTTACTTTTTTATGATGCATCCACTTTCTTAGATTTTTGATAAATAGATTAATCTCTTCTATTACCATATATAATTCTGATGCTATAGATTCAAATTCGGACTTTTGCATATCTTTTTTCAAAGCATCTATAAAATCTTTTTCATACTTTATAAGCATTGATTTTAATTTTTTTAATTGCTCTATTCTAAAATCATAAGATAAAGTTTTTGAAGTTTGAAAAAATACTTTTTGTTTATCTCTTAATTCTATTAAATCCATTTTATATATTTCTCCATAATTTGTTTATAATTAATATACAAAAATATTTATAAATTACCATTATTTTTTAAGTTAATCTATTGAATTGATTTACAAAAAATTATAAAATTATAAAAACTCTTTTTGGATTTTGTGTAAATGA
The DNA here is from genome assembly GCA_944392715.1 of uncultured Brachyspira sp. Classification (GTDB taxonomy): domain Bacteria; phylum Spirochaetota; class Brachyspiria; order Brachyspirales; family Brachyspiraceae; genus Brachyspira. The sequence continues at coordinate 16,070 of CALXXQ010000175.1, read as the reverse complement.
AAAATAAAACTAGTAATATTTTTAATAAAAGACTTATATTGTTTATTATTTCTTTTTCTATTATTATTGTTGTAATTGCTTCTATGCTTATAGCACAGGATATTTATTTAAAGAAAAAAATCACTTCAAAAAATAAAATTACTTATGGTAGTGCATTAGAATTGTATAATAGAGAAAAATATTTAGAAGCTTATAATCAATTTACTAATATAATGAATAGAGATGAAGATGCAATTATTAAAGATTATATTATATATTATGGTGCTAAAAGTGCTTTAAATACTAATATGTATGATGAAGCTATAGATTTATATTCATTATTAATGAAAGAATATACAAATTCTCCATTATATGCTTATGCTGAACAGTATAAAGCATTGGCAGAATTCTATAGAGATAATTATCCTGTGAGCAACTTTTTTAATAGCAGGAAACAAAATTGGATTAAAGAATTTGTAGGCATCAGAGCTTTGAGAAATACTGATGATACTAATAAAGCTAAGATGATAGCTTATGAACTTATAACTAAATTATCAAATAGTGAGGCTATTATTTATTATAATGATAATTATGAAGATGAAATATCATTATTCGATAATGATTTAAAATATAAAGCAGCTTCAGTACTTTATGAGGCAGGATTTAAAAAATCATCATTAAAGCATTTTCAATATTTATATTCTAATAATTCTTATAAAGCAAATTCAACTTATTATATGGCAAGAATAAATGATTCTGAAAAAAATAGAGAACAAGCAGCTAAATTATATGATGAATATTTATCTAATGCCAATAATAAAACATATAGAAAAATGGGTCTTTACTATTCTGCTGATAATTATGCCAAATTGAACAATAATGCAAAATCAATGGAATTATATAATACATTTTTGAAGGAATATCCAAGAGATGATTATGTTCCAAGAATATATAATAATTTTGTAAATACAAGTTTAAATAAAAATAATTTAGTTCAGGCAAAAGTTTATTTAACTAATGTTATGAATAAATTTCCAAATAGCTGGCAGACTGAATTAGCATTAAAATCATATTTAAGAAAAGCTTTCAAATTGAAAAATAAAACAGAAACTTATTTTGCAACTGCAGCATTAGAAAAAAGATATACAAAATTCAGACATGATTTCCCATTATCTTGGAATATGTGGAGTGCTTCAGAATTTGGAGATACTGAAAAAAGAGATGAATATTTGATGAAAATACTTCTTACAAGTAAAAATCATTATTTTGTAAAAGGTGCTTTGACTTTAGCTAATGATGATATGATTAAAAATGTTGAAATAAGCAATGCTTATTATTTTGACGAAGCTAAAAAATATTATACTGATTCAAATTATACTAAATCTATGGAAATGTTAGATAAGATACAGTTTTTGAATTATATTGATACTGGAATAGAAGATGATTTTACTAAATCCGTTAGAGATATGGCTAAAAATATTCTTATGCAAAATGAATTTGTAAAAGAGTCATATGCTAATAAAACTGATTATGATTTATTTAATGAATTATCATTGCAAACTACTAATGAAGTTGATAGATCTATATTATTATATTATTATGGCGATTATGATAATGCTTATACAGAGTTTGATAAAATATTCAAAAAAACAGAAGAAGTAACATATCCATTATTTTATTTTGCTGAAAAGATTTTTAAAGATTCAGGAAATACTAAAAGGCTTATGCAAATATCTGTTAATATAGGAAAGTATTTTGATTATCCTTATAATTATAATACAGATTTGCTTCCAGATGAGTTTAGAAAAAGAGTTTATCCTAGATATTTTGATGAGTATGTTGTACCTGAAGCTAAATATTATAAAATAGAACCAGAATTTGTATATGCTATTATGCGTGAGGAAAGTACATTTGATCCTAAAGCTAGATCTTGGGTTGGAGCTATGGGGCTTATGCAATTAATGCCTGCAACAGCTGAGGAGCAAAATAGAAGTCCTAGATACAGATATAAACCTTTAGATTTAACAGATCCAAAGCAAAATATTAACATAGGTATTGGACATTTAAGCTGGTTATTTAGAAATGAAAATGCAAGTAATTATATAATAGTAGCAGCAAGCTATAATGCGGGTTCTGGACGAGGAAAAAGGTGGAAATCTGAATATGGCACTAATAATATGTATCGTACAGGCAGATTCATTGATATTGAAGAAACTGAATATTATGTTGAACGTGTTATAAATAGCTATGAACATTATAGTAAATATTATAAAAATTAAAATATAGTTATTTTTCAAAATATTTGAATTGTAATTTAAATGTAAAATTTTATTGCAAAAAATCAAAAAAATAATACAATAACAATTACTATATAAAAACTATTTTAGGTTAATTTTTTATGAAAAATATTATTTTAAAAATTTTTAACAAAAGAGTTTTAATTCTTGCTTTTTCCTTTGAAATTATTGTTATTATTATGACATCTATATTGGGGGCTCAGGATATATCATTAAGAAAAAATATTATATCTAAAAATAAAATTAATTATGGTACAGCTTTAGAGCTTCATAATAGAGAAAAATATTTAGAAGCGTATAATCAATTTACAAATATAATAAATACAAAAGAGGATTTACTTATAAAAGATTATGTCATATATTATGGAGCTAAGAGTGCATTTTATACTAATATGTATGATGAAGCTATAGATTTATATCAGTTATTAATGAATGAATATCCTCGTTCTTCATTATATTCATATGCTGAGCAGTATAAGGCTCTTGCTGAGTTTTATAGGGATGATTATCCTATAAGTAATTTTTTTAATAGTAAAGCTCAGAGATGGATTAAAGAATTTGTAGGAATAAGGGCTTTAAGAAATACTGATGATGCTGATAAAGCCAGGAGGATAGCATATGAGCTTTTGAGAAGATTTGGGGTAGGTGAGGCTGCTATATATTATTATAATAATTTTGCAGATGAAATTGCATATTTTCCTAATGATTTAAAATTTAAAACTGCTTCTATACTTTATGAAGCAGGATATAGAAAAGCTTCTCTAAAATATTTTAAAGATTTATATGATAATAATTCTCATAAAGTAAATTCTACATACTATATGGCTAGAATTAATCAGCGGTCTGGAAATAGAACAGAGGCGGCATCTTTATTTGATGAGTATTTATCAAATCCTAATAATAAAGCACACAGGAGATTAGCTCTTTATTATTCAGCAGATAATTATAATAGATTAAAAAATTATGATAAATCTATGAAATTATATAATACTTTTATAAGAGAATATCCTAGAGATGATTATGTTCCTAGAATTTATAATAATTTTGTTAATGTTAGTTTGAATAAAAATAATTTAGTTCAGGCAAAAACTTATCTTACAAATGTGATGAGAAAATTTCCAAAGAGCAGGCATACGGAGCTTGCATTAAAAGCATATTTAAGAAAATCATTTAAATTAGAAAATAAAACAGAAACTTATTTTGCTGCTAGAGCATTGATAGAGAGATATCCAAACTTCAGGCATGATTTTGCATTATCTTGGAATATGTGGACTGCTGAGGAGTTTGGAGATGATGATATAAGGGATAAGTATTTGATGCAGACACTTCTTACAAGTAAAAGCCATTATTTTGTAAAAGGTGCTTTGAGTCTTGCAAATGATGAAATGATATCTAATGTTGGAATTAGTAATATTTATTATTTGAATGAAGCTAAAAGATATTATGCTGATTCTAATTTTATAAAATCTATGCAAATGCTTGATAAGATACAGTTTTTAAATTTTATATCTACAGGAAAAGAAGATAATTTAACTATGGAAGCTAGAGGTTTGGCTAAAAATATACTTATGCAAAATAGATTTGTTAAAGAGTTTTATTCCAATAAAGATGAAAATGAATTATTTAATGAATTATCACTTCAAACTAGAAGGGAAGTTAATAAAGCTATAATATTGTATTATTATGGAGATTATGATAATGCATATACAGAATTTGATAAAATATTTAGAAAGACTCAGGTAACATATCCTTTATTTTATTTTGCTGAGAAGATATTTAAAGATTCAGGAAATACTAAAAGACTCATACAAATATCTGCAAATATAGGAAAATATTTTGGTTATCCTTATAAAGATAATACAGATTTGCTTCCAGATGAGTTTAGAAAAAGAGTTTATCCTATATATTTTGATGAATATGTTGTACCTGAGGCTAAATATTACAAAATAGAGCCTGCCTTTGTATATGCCATAATGCGTGAGGAAAGCTTATTTGATCCTAAAGCTAGATCTTGGGTAGGTGCTATGGGACTTATGCAATTAATGCCAACAACTGCAGCTGCTGAAAATAAAAAGGCTAGATATAGATATAGACCTTTAGATTTAACAGATCCTAAACAAAATATTAATTTGGGAGTTTCTCACTTGGGATGGTTATTTAATACTCAGAAGGCAAGTAATTATATATTAGTAGCAGCAAGTTACAATGCAGGTTCAGGACGCGGAAGAAGATGGAAGACTCAATATGGTACTAATAATATGTATCGTACAGGCAGATTCATTGATATTGAAGAAACTGAATATTATGTAGAGAGAGTCATAAAAAGTTATGAATATTATAGCAAGTATTATAAAGATTAATCTTAATTAATAATATTAAGCTTAATTATTAAATTACTGACTTATCTAATTATTATTTAAAAAAATTACAGGGTATAGAATTAAATCTACTACCCTGCATTTGTATATGGGATGGAAAGTAAATCAATCGTCAAATTTCTGTCCTATAAGCTGTCCGTCAGAAGATATATAAAGCTCCATCATATTATTAAGCTTTATTTCATAAGTACCCCATTTTTTTTCTGCACTTATTATAACAGTTTGAGGATATGTGTTTCTTATTGTATTTGCAACATTAGCAGGAAAAGCATTGTAAGGTATTCCAATATATTCTGCCTCTATTTCCTTCCAGTCTCCATTTCCCAAGAAGTCTATTTTTATACCATTTGAAAGCTCAACCTCGTATTTTCCATCATCTCTTTCCACATACCATATTTGTGCATCAGGGAATACTTGTGCTACAAAATTTCTTGCTTTGGCAGGAAGAGATTCAGGGGAAACTACCCAATCTGCGAACAAGCTGCTAGAAGAGATTATTATAGTTATTAATATTACTTTTAGTATTTTCATAAATAACCTCCCCCTTTTTATATTTCTAGTATATCATATTTATTTTTATATGTCAATATTTTTTACAAATATTTTACTTCTTATTTACAAGATACTATTATTTATTAAATATTATCGTACTTATTTACCTTAAATTTAAAAAATACTTAAAATAAGTTATTTTTAATCATTAATTATACTGTTTTTTTATATATAAAATATAGTTTATAATAGAAATAACAATAAATATTATCCAGCAAACTATTGTACTGTGTAAATATTTCATTGTTGGTTTGAATTCAAACACAATATTATTATCCCCAGCATCAACATAAACGCCTCTAAATAATAAATTAGCATTTAAAAGCTCTTTTTTCTCACCATTTACAGTTACAGACCAATCAGTATTATAACGTTCTTTAGACACAAGAATACCAGGTTCAGGAGTTTTTACATTAAATACTATTTTATTATCAGTCTCTTCAATCAATTCTGCACTATATATTGAATTAGAATTATTTAAAGTTATAGTATTATTTGAATTATTAAGAAGTACTACCTCATTTGCTAGATTGAAGTTAGGCATTCTAATTCTTCCAAGTCCGTCATTGAAATCTACTGCATTATAAGCATTATTAACAAATTCATATTTATTTCTATAGCCTTTAAGTTCATATAAAACAGCAGCAGAGAATTGATCCTGATGTTCAGTTATCTTTGTTAAATCATTTGAAAGTATAGACTGATCCAGATATGTAGGACTTAAAATATATCTTACCCCAAGTAAATCCATAAGTCTAGGCTGATAACCAACATAATCATTTATTCTAAAAGCTGAAAATACATCAGTAATATCTTTTGATAATCGGCTTGCAGCAGGAGGTTCTGTTAAAGGTACTTTATAATAAGGCATTGTATGAGTAGTATATCTGTATAAATAAGGAATAAGTATAGGCATTGTTGTTTCATTGCCTTTTTCATTTAATATATGATCAACTATAGGAGTAGAATTATACATCTGATCATAATTTGATTTTACTATAAATATATTTCCGCTTTGAGTTAAATCCAAAAATAATACAGCCATAAACATATAAGGCAGATATTTATAAAATAATTTTTCTTTATTAGCTATTATAATATAGAAAAATACTATAATACTTCCTATTATAAGAAAACCTATATGTCCTAAATCATATACAGAAAATAAGATAAATCCTATTAATGGAACTATTACAAGGAATTTATCTTTCATAGTTATTTCTTTTAATGAAATAGCATTATTAATTAAAAGAAGCACAGATGAAGATATTAAAGCTAATCTTATAAATGACATAAATATATTTTTTGATATTAATGCAGCATTAGCTTCTTTCCAATCGGCAACAAAATTATTATATATCATTCCATTTGTTAATATAGTTATTAATGCTAATGCAATAGAGAATATTGTTATTATATACATAATTTTTTGAGCTATATTTATATATTTATAATCATCTTCTAAATACTTTAAGAGTTTATCTTCTTTTTTAGCATCTAATGCTTTAAATATATAATCGCAGGCAAATGATGAAAGTATTGCAAATGGAATAGGTATAATTTCTATAAATTTATTAGGATTTCTTGCATCTCTGAATATTGGTATTTGAAATAAAGCTCCGTATATAACAGGTAAATATCTTCCGAAACTTGCTATCAAGAAAAATAAAGCTGTACCAATCCAGAAATATTTTTCACTGTATTTTTTTCTGCTTATAAATATTGCAAATATTATAAAAATGAAAGTAATATAACCAATATTGGCAGAAGTTAAAGAGAAGTTTGAAGTTTTAGGCTCTCCAGGCATATTGGCTATTCTTCCCCAATAAGGATGAGTTTGGCTTCCTGAATAATACCCGAAAAATCCAGGCATAAAGAAACCTAATACTTCTTCAGGCGGATAGGACCATCTAGTAGCCCATTCCCATAATTGATTTTTATCTGTAACTCCAGCTGCTCCCATATCCTGAGTATTTCTTGTAATCATTATTATTTGTATAGACATTAAAAAAGAAAATACAGCTACTAATGCAAATTTTACACATAAAAGAATTATTTTTTTTATATCTGTTTTTATAAAGTCAATTATTTTCTTATCATTTTTTTTGTTGTATAGTAAATATAAAAAGTAACATGATAAAAATAAAGCAAAATACATAGCTACATCTAAAGCACCGCCTAAAAATGCTATTCCTAAAAAAGCACCTGTAAAAAAGAAATGAATCCATTTTTCACTATTCATAGCTTTTGAAAGAAAATATAATACAAAAGTAAAATAACAATAAGTTTCAAATTTACCTAAGTGTCCTGGTAATATTAATGTTATTATAGCATTTGAGAACATCAAAGCTATGGCACCGAACATGGATGCTTTTATTGATAATTTTTTTTCTCTTAAGAATAAAAATAATCCGTATCCCATAACTGTTATATGAAACATTATACTTACTTGAGGATATATATTAGTTGGAAGCAATGCTATAAGTAATGATTTTGGGTGAATTGGAACAGTAGATGGTGCTGCTATTGTGAAATAAGCATTATTCCAAAAATATAAATTTCCGCTGAATATTGCATCTTTAATATTTTTTATATCCCAAAGAATAACATCTCCCATTTGAAGATATGAAAATGTTAAATTACTATAGAAAAATAATATAGAAAGTAATGCTAATATTATAGGGTATATAATTTCTTTTTTTAATGATTTCATTATTTATTATTCCTCATTTAATTAAAGTAAGTTTTATGATAAAATTAGATATTAAATAATATATAAAAGATACTGTATTGTCAAGGATTTTTGTATTGAAATTATATTTATATATAAATTATTAACTTTAATATACTTTAATAATTAATTATATTATAATTTTATATGCAATCTATATATTTTTTATATACATAACTCATTTATATAATTATTATAGTTTTGTACTATTTTTGAAGAATTAAAATATTACTATTATTATAATGCTTTAATAAATATATTAAAAAACAATAATTTTTCTAAAAATATTACTAGATACAGTATTGTAAAAAATAATATATGTACTATAATGTATGAAATATTTTTTATATTTTATTTTGTATTGATGATTTTAAGGAGACTCCTATAATGAGAGATAAGACTTTTTTGATGATACCTGGTCCTACACCTGTACCAGAATCAGCATTGATAGAGATGGCAAAGCATCCTATGGCACATAGAAGCAAAGAATTTTCAAATATATTGAAAGAAGTTTATGAAGATTTAAAATATGTGTTTCAAACTAAAAATGATGTTTTTGTATTTACAGCAAGCGGAACAGGGGCAATGTGTGCTGCTTTAGAGAATCTTATTAATGAAGGTGATAAAGTATTATGCTTGTCTATTGGAAATTTTGGAGCAAGATGGGCAAAAATTGCAGCAAGCAGAGGAGCTGTAGTTACAAAAATAGAAGCTGAAGCAGGAAAAGTTATAAGCCCAGAAATGCTTGAAGAAGCTTTGAATAAAGATAAAGAGATAAAAATAGTAACTCTTACACATAGCGAAACTTCAACAGGTGCTGCTAATGATGTTAAAACATTATGCTCTATTATAAAAAAACATGGTGCTGTATCGGTTGTAGATGGTATAACAAGTTTATGTGCTATGGATTTTAAAACAGATGAATGGAATATTGATGTTGCTATATCAGGTTCTCAAAAAGGTTTTATGGTTGCTCCTGGGCTTTCATTTTTGACTGCAAGCGAAGATGCTTTCAAAATGCATGAAAAATGTAAGTATCCTAGTTTTTATTTTAATTGGACTGAGCATAAAAAATCTTTAGCTAAAGATACTACTCCTTTCACACCTGCTGTTAATCTTATAACTTCACTTCATACTGCTTTAAAGATGATAAAAGAAGAAGGTATTGAAAATGTTAACAAAAGACATAAAAAACTTTCTCTTGCTTTAAGAGCAGCTATAAAAACTATAGGATTAAAGTTGTTTGTAGAAGATGATAATAATGCAAGTCATGCCATTACTTCAATACTTCCTCCAGAAGGAATAAGTGTTCCTGATATAAGAAAAACTTTGAAGGAAGATTATGATATAATAGTAGCTAATGGACAGGGTAATTTAGAAAATAAAATATTTAGAATTGGTACTCTTGGATTTGTATGCGAGAGAGATTTAATAATGGCTATGGGAGCATTAGAGGCTAGTCTTTTAAAATTAGGGTATAAATTTGAACTTGGAAGCGGAGTAAAAAAATTAATAGAAGAATTAAATAAATAATAAATGATTTTTGATTTTATATATATATTCTAATATAATGCTTTCATTATATTAGAATATTTTATTTTTTAATGATAATTTTTATTGCTTAAAAATTAATAACAATTATTTTATTAGTAATAAAAAAGTGAGCCCAAATAAATTTATTTATTTGTTTTATTTATTATGGATACATTTAAAGATTGGGAACATAGCAAAAAAAGCGAGAAAAAGCCGCCTCAATAATTCGCCTAATGAGGAGGACTTATAGGATTTTTCTAGCATAGCAACAATAAGTGAGCCTACATTCGTACAAATAAATTTATTTATTTGTTTATTATAGGCACCTAAAGGTGGGCGAACATAGCAACAATAAGTGAGCCGAAGCCAGCAAATAAATTTATTTATTTGCTTATTATAGGCACCTTAAAGGTGGGCGAACATAGCAACAAAAGGAGAAAATATATAATGAAGGTTTTAATAACTGATAAGGTAAATGAATGCGTTAAGGATATAATAGCTGATGTTTCTGAAGCTGTATTTCTTCCTACAATGAGCGAAGATGAATTAGTTAAAGTTATTGGTGAATATGATGCTTTAATGGTAAGAAGTCAGACTAAAGTAACAAGAAAAATTATAGAAGCTGGAAACAATTTAAAAATAATAGGACGTGCTGGTGTAGGAGTAGATAATATAGATGTTGAAGCTGCTACAGAAAAAGGTATAATAGTAGTAAACTCTCCAGATGGAAATACTATTGCTGCCTCAGAGCATACTATAGCTTTAATGCTTGCAGTATCAAGAAATATAGTTCCTGCTGCAGTAACAACTAAAGAAGCTAAATGGAATAGAGATAAATATACTGGTAATGAACTTTTAGGAAAAACTCTTGGAGTTATGGGATTTGGAAGAATAGGAAGAAAGGTTGTTCATATTGCTTTGGCTATTGGAATGAAAGTAATAGTTTATGACCCTTTTGCTACAGAAGAGATAGTTCAGAAAGCTGGTGCTGTTTATGAAACTTCTTTAGATGAGTTTTTGCCTAAATTGGATTATTTATCTCTTCATATACCAAAAACTCCTGAAACAAATAATATCATAAATAAAGATAATTTATGCAAGATGAAAAATACTGCAATAATTATTAACTGTTCAAGAGGAGGACTTGTTAATGAAGAAGATTTAAAAAATGCTTTAGAGAATGGTACTATAGCAGCTGCTGCAATTGATGTATTTATAAATGAGCCTAAAATAGAGACTTGTCCTTTAGTTGAATATAAGAAAGATAATTTAATACTTACTCCTCATCTTGGTGCTAGTACAAAGGAAGCACAGATTAATGTTGCTTTAGATGTTGCTAAACAGATAAAACAGGTATTATCTGGAGGATATACTGAATCAGCAGTAAATATACCTTCTCTTAATCCTGAAAAATTAGAGCCTGTTAAAGATTATATGAAAATTTCTGAGAATGCAGGTGAGATGATAATGCAGACAGCTAATGGAAAAATAAAATCTCTTGAAATAACAGCTCAGGGTGATTTGATTAATTTGGATATTCAGCCTCTTGAAGTTGCTATATTAAAAGGTGCATTATCCTATATGTTCCAAGATGTTAATTATGTTAATGCTCCTTATCTTGCTAAACAAAGAGGTATTGAAGTAAAAACTATTAAGTCTGAAGCTCCTTCAACTTTCACAAGTATAGTTAAAGTAAAATTAACAACAGATAAAGATACAACAAGCGTATCAGTATCATTGATAGCTAAAAATATCGCAAGGATAGTTAAGTTTAATGATTATGATGTTATAATTAAACCTCAGCCTCATATATTAATAGTACCGCATATAAACCAGCCTGCTATGATAGCAAAAGTTGCAACAGTGCTTTCAGGAGATGACATTAATATTGGTTCAATGAGCGTATCTGAAAATATAAAAGGAAGTAATATGTCTATAATGGCTATAAACGTTGATAGAGTTATTGGAAATGATGTTATAACAAAAATTTCTAATATAGAAGGCGTTCATGATCCTAAATATGTAAGACTTACAGCAGAATATACTTTATAATTTAAGGATAAATAAAAATGAAATTAGCAGTTTTTGATTTTGATTCTACTTTAATGGATGGAGAGACTTTGGATATTATTGCAAAAGAAACTAATTTTGCAAAAGAGATTTCTGAAATTACTGCAAGAGGAATGAGAGGAGAATTAGATTTCTTTGAGAGTTTGCAAAGTAGGGTAGCTTTACTTAAAGGAATAAAATTAGAAACTGTTAATGAAATTTGCAATTCGCTTCCTATAATGAACGGAGCAAAAGAAATAATTGAAGAGCTTCATAAAAGAGATTATAAATGCGTATGTTTTTCTGGAGGATTTAAAAATGCTACTATTCCATTTGCTGAGAAATTAAATTTGGATGCTGAGTTTTCAAATATTTTTCATGCTAAAGATAATGTTCTTACGGGAAAAGTAGGAGGGGAGATGATGTTTTCTGACAGTAAAGGAAATATGCTTTTAACATTGCAAAGGCTTTTAAATATTTCTTATGATGATACTTTAGTTGTAGGTGACGGTGCTAATGATTTGAGTATGTTTAAATATGCTAAGAACAGAGTAGCTTTCTGTGCTAAAGAGATTCTAAAAAAAGAAGCGAATATTATAATAGATAAAAAAGATTTAACTCTTATATTGGAAAAATTAGATATATAGAATTGGTATAAAAAAGAGGCTTAAATACTTTAAGTCTCTTTTATTTTTTTAATAAAAGGAGTTTTATTTTATATAAAACTCCTTTTTATTTTCATTATTAAAAAATTATCTTTTATCCATACTTATAAACTCTTGAGGTTCTATAACATTTTTATAAGCAGGTCTTATTATTCTTCTGTCATCGAAATTAAGCTCTTCTATTCGGTGTGCACACCAGCCTACTATTCTTGACATAGCAAATAATGGAGTGTAAATCTCTTTAGGTATTCCAAGCATATCGTATATAAAACCAGAATAAAGGTCTACATTGGCACAAACTCTTTTTTTATCTCCTTTTACTTTTATAAAACATTCAACAGTCCTTTCTTCTATTAATTCTAAAAATTGAAGTTCGCATTCTTTTTTCTTTTCTTTAGCAAGCTGACGTGCTAAATCTTTTAATATAACTGCCCTAGGATCTGATAAAGTATAAACAGCATGTCCCATACCGTATATAAGACCGCTTTTATCGTATGCTTCTTTATTAAGCATTTTTGTAAGATAATCATCTATTTCATTTATGTCTTCCCAATTATCTATAGCCTCTTTCAAATGAATAAACATATCCATAACTTTAGCATTAGCTCCTCCATGCAAATCGCCTTTAAGAGAGCCTATTCCTGCGGATATGCTTGAATAGGTATCGGTTCTTGATGAGCTTGTAACACGTACTGTAAATGTAGAGTTGTTACCGCCGCCATGATCTGCATGAAGTATTAATAATAAATCAAGCATTCTTGCTTCTAAAGGTGTGAACTCTTGTTTAAGCATATATAAAAAGTTCTCAGCTATAGAGTATTTAGGTTTAGGAAGTGTAATATTCAAATATTTTTGGTCAACACTATATTTATACATATTATACGCATAAGCAATAACTGCTGGAAATCTTGCTATTAATTGTATAGACTGAAGCATTAAATTATCTAATGATAAATCTTCTGGATTAGGATCATGAATATACATTTCAAGAACACTTCTTGATAATATATTCATAATATTCTGACCTTCCAAATCTATTATATTCATGATAGTTTTTTTATCCAAATACATATTTTCCGCTATGAGTTCTCTAAAAGATTGAAGTCTTTCAGCATCTGGAAGTTTTCCAGAAAGAAGCAGATAACAAACTTCTTCATAACCGAAACGTTTATTTTTTAATATATCTTCGGTTATATCATTTATACTGTATCCCCTGTAATATAGTTTGCCGTCTATAGGATATACGTTTCCATTTTCATCTTTCTCATATCCTACAACATCGCCTACATTTGTAAGACCTACAAGTACACCCGTACCATCTTCATTTCTAAGCCCCTTTTTTACATTATATTTTTGAAAAAGTTCGCTATCAATTTTTATACGTTTGCTTGAATGGTCGTATAGTTTGTATAGTAGGTATTCTTTTTTCATAATAAACTCCTTTTATTATTAATTTTTAGTTTATAAAATATAATGTTTGTTATTAAATAAAAATAAATCATAATAGAGAAAGTATTTTTTCTCCAAACTCTTTAGTACCAAGCGATACTCCATCATTCATAAAGCTAGCCAAATCTTCAGTAGCATATCCGCTTTCAAAAGATCTTTCCAATGCATTTATTATTAACTCTGCTGCCTTATTCATATTAAGATACTCTAATGCCATAACAGAAGAAAGTATTAATGAACAAGGATTAGCTTTATTTTTTCCTGCTATGTCAGGGGCTGTGCCATGAGTTGCTTCAAAAATAGCATGACCTGTTTTATAATTGATATTGCCGCCCGGTGCTATGCCAATTCCTCCAACCATTGCTGCTAATTGATCCGAAATATAATCACCGTTTAAGTTTAATGTAGCTATTACAGAAAAATCTTCAGGTTTTAATAATGTGTTTTGTAGAAAAGCGTCTGTAATATTATCTTTTATTATAATTTTTCCATTTTCTTTAGCTTCTTTTAATTTTGCTTTTGCCTTATCTTCACCAAACTCTTTTTTTATCTCGGCATACTCTTCCATAGTGAAAGTTTCATTAGCAAATTCTTTTCTTGCAAGTTCGTATCCATATTTTTTGAATCCGCCTTCGGTAAACTTCATTATATTTCCTTTATGAACTAATGTTACAGAAGGAAGTTTGTTTTCAATAGCATATTCTATAGCAGAGCGTATAAGTCTTTTAGAACCTTCTTCTGATACTGGTTTTACTCCGAAAGATGAAGTTTCTGGAAATCTTACCTTTGTTACTCCCATTTCATTTTTTAGGAAGTTATAAAATTTTTTAGCTTCTTCTGTGCCTGTTTTCCATTCTATACCAGCATATATATCTTCTGTATTTTCTCTAAATACTACCATATTAACTTTATTAGGTTCTTTTATAGGGGAAGAAGTGCCTTTAAACCATCTTACAGGTCTTAAACATACATATAAATCTAAAGTCTGTCTAAGTGTTACATTTAAAGAACGCATACCTCCTCCTACAGGTGTAGTTAAAGGTCCTTTTATACCTATAAGATATTCCTTAAAAATATTTATAGTGTCATCAGGAAGAGGAGTGCCTAATTCTTTTTGTGCCTTATCTCCAGCAAGTACTTCTTTCCATTCAATAGATTTTTCTCCGTTATATGCTTTTTTTACAGCTTCATTTACTATCATTTGCGAAACAGGTGTGATTTCTGCTCCGACTCCATCACCCTCTATAAAAGGTATTGTTACTTGATTTGGTACTATTAATTTACCGTTTTTCATTTCTAATTTGCTCATATAAAAATCCTATTACTTTTAATTAATTTGTTGTTATCAATAAACTTTATTTTATTAATAATATTTTATAATTTTTCTATTTCTTCTACACTTAATCCTGTATATTTTGAAATAGTATTGAAATCTATTTTATCATTTTTCATATTTCTTGCTGTTGTTATTTGATTTTCTTTAATGCCTTCTTTAATGCCTTCTTCCTTTCCCAATCTTCGTTCTTCTTCAAGCATTATTTGATTTCCATATAGATATGCCTGTCTTTTATCATATTCATTCATCATTAACCTATCTTTTATGAAGTTGTTATATCTTTTTTGTACTTCTTCCATTATAGGTTTTTCTTTAACCAATTCAGACATAATTGCCTCCTTATTATCTTTCATAGTAAAAAATTTAAGCCAGCAATTCAAATCAGGCTTGAGTAAATTATATTTAAACTTTTTTAATTCTATTATATGTATCTGCAAATGATCTGTAAGCAGTCTTTTATTATTAGTATCATAAATCATATAGCAGGAATGTATATTATCATAGTCATCTAAATTGAAATCAAGTAAATTAATACTTATTACAGGAGTAAGAGCATCATATTTTTCACCATGTTTTAATAATTTACTGTAATTAGAAGCCCAATAATATAATATGCGTTCTGGAAACCTTGAATTGCCTTGTAATTGTATTTCTATAATAACAACAGTTCCATTTTGAGTAATGCATTTAACATCTGCAATAGTTTCTTTATCTTCATAGTTCTCTTTATAATTAAATGGAGTCAAAATCTCAACACTTCTAAAAGTTTTCATACCAGAATCAAGCATTGTTGAATTAATAAAATCAAGTAATATAAGATTACTGTCTTTAGATGAGAATAGATATCTCACAAAATAATCATTTAATACATTAATATTTTTTGTTTCGCTCATAATTTCATTATATTATAATTTATTATTTTTCTAAAGCCACAATATCATCATAGCCTTTTTCTCTAGCTATATCAAATACCATTTTCTTTATTATTGTTATGCTCGCCTACGCCTATAATCAGCAAATAAATAAATTTATTTGCTGGCTTCGGCTCGCTTTTTATTTATTTTCTAACTCTAATATATCATCATAGCCTTTTTCTCTAGC
>CALXXQ010000174.1 GCA_944392715.1 uncultured Brachyspira sp. | reverse complement strand
CATAACCTGAAAAGAATTTACTTTTATTTTCATTACCTACAAGTCCGCTTATATCAAGTTTTTTCTGATAATCATTAACTTCATTTATTGTATCTAATTGTTTATAAATTACTTCAAAATCATTATTCCCAAGCATATTTATTTTTTCACTTTGTTTATCCCAATAAGATTTATCAGCTATTACAATAGAGCCTCCGCTTATATTGATGCCTGTGATAATACCTTCTTTTGTGAAATTATTATATCCGCTTATCATCATAAGAGATACGAAAGATACTATAATAAGTATCATATTTAAAATTGTTCTAGTTTTATTATACCAAAGATTATCAAATGCTAATTTTATTATATTCATTTATCCGTCCTATTATATTTATTAATACAATTTTATTATTATTATTTTTCCATCGACTTTATTAAATAATCTTAAGTTTAATGAAAGTACAAATAAAAAACGATATTAAATCATACCAATAATATTTTATATAAAAAATTATTATTATCTATTGAATGTCAGTTCGCCATCTCTCATAATATATTTTTTGTCAGCATAATCTTCTATCAATTCATCATGCGAAATAAAAAATCCTATGCCGTTTCTTTTCTTTATAGTCTCTCTTATATATTCATAAATAAATTTGCTTGTATCAGTATCCAGATTCGCACTAATTTCATCTCCGAATATATAAGGTGCTTCGCTTACCAATGCCCTTGCAATCGCAACTCTCTGTTTCTGTCCTCCTGAAAGCTGTTCTGGTTTTTTCTTTTTTAAATTATCTATTTTTAGATTTTCTAATATTTCATTAACTTTTTTATTTATATTAGAAGAACTTTCATTTAAAAACTTAAGAGGAAGTGCCACATTATCAAATACAGTCTGAGTTTTTAAAAGTTCAAGAGATTGCAAAATAAGTCCTATATTTGAAAGCCTGAAACCGCTTCTTTCTCTATCACTTAATTTTGAAACTTCATTATCATTCCAATAAACAGAACCTTCTGTAGGAATATCTATGCTCGATAATATATGAAGCAATGTACTTTTACCAGCTCCTGAAACTCCAGCAACCCATACAATTTCTCCGTCCTTTATTTCCAAACTTATATTCTTATTTGCTGCTATATTATAATCTTTAGTTTTATATATTTTTGATATATTTTCGCATTTTATCATAATTAAAAATCAGCTCCCTCCGCACTTAAGAATCCGTCCTTACCTTTATCATAAGAACCCTTTAATAAATATCCGTAAAAGCCTTTAGGATACATTTTTAAAGCTTCATCTAATTCTTTAAAAGCTTTGCTAGTTTCATTTACTTTCATATATGCCATAGACCTATAAATATAAGCCCTATAAACCATATAATCTGGTAAATTAGTTGTATCATTTAATGAGCTTATTATAGAATAAAAAGCAGCATTATTGTAAAAACCTAAAGTAGCTATCTGCCACATTCCATATACTTGTTTTGCCCTTATATTATTTTTATCTTTTAATAAAGCCATACGAGCATAAGTATACATATCAACTATTACACTATAAGGATATTGTTTATTGAAAAATGCAAGTGAAGTAAATGAGTTTGCAAAATTGGCATAGGATGCATAAATATCTGAAGAACCTTTTTTGAAGACTTTATCTTTCTTAAGATTTTTATATATTTCTCCTAAAGTTTTATAATCCTCTTCAAAAGTTCCGCTTGCAATAGATACATTAGCCCAAAGAGTGTAGCATTCTATACTTAAATGCATTTTCTCTTCTTCGCTTAAATTGCTGTTATTAACTCTATTTAAAATATCCTTAGCTTCACTCGTTCTTACAAGTCTAGCTCCTGAATGGTATTCATTATTTTTATTATCTATTTCTTTTAATATGGAATTGGCCTCGCTTGAAATCTCTCCATATAATCCGCATAAAAAGAAAGCATTAATAAAAATCAAAACAATCACTCTAAACATTTTAATATCCTTATATTTATTTAAGTTTTCTATCCGCATATCAACCTATCGTGTCGACAGTAGAAAGCGCAAATATTATAACTTTATATAATTACAATACATATTAGTATATTTAATCATATCTTAATTAAACATTCCTTTTCCTTTAGCATTCATATCAATAACGTTTTTTATAAAAGCTCCTTCTGGAAATATATCTTTTGCCATTTTTATATATTTATCATAATTGGCTTTATCATTATTTTTAAAATAAGCCTGAGAAGTCCATAAATAAACTATATGTTTTTCCCATTTCTCTTTAGCATTGTTTTCAGCCTTTTTAAATATTGGAAGCGATTTATCTATTCCGCCGCCTACAAACTCAGGACTGTACGCTGTAAGTATTGCTTTACCTAATAGTGAAGGAAAATGATTAGCATTAATTTTTAAAGCATTATCATACAATTCGCCAGCCTTGCCTGAAAGCTTTATAACATCATTAAATGAAGAATAATTGACAGCTCCGCTCATCACATCAGCAACAGAAGCTATGTAATCAGCATCTTTCTCAGATAAGAGAGGAGTATTCTTATTTATATTATCATTCAATAATTTATAAGCCTCTCTTTTACTTTTTGGATACATATATATATCCATAAGTAAAATAAGATTATCATAAGTTCGTTTTTCTACTTTTGGGAAATTGCCTTTCTTTATTTTTTCTATAGCAATATTTAAATCTCCCTCTTTATTTGTATTAGCCATATAATACAAGTTATAAAGTTCATTAAATTCTTTGTTATATGAAAAAGCTGAAAGAGTCAAAACAAAAGATAAAAATAAAACTGTAAAAATCTTTCTCATCATATTAAATCCTCCTTAAATAAAACTATTCATTAATATTATTAACATTGTTTTCTTTATTATTTAAATTGTTATCATTTAAATCATTATTTTCATTATTATTTAAATTATTCATATTAGAAAAAAATGGTTTGTCTTTTATCTTCATATAAATAAAATAAGAAATCATAACCGCTATAAAAGTAAATATCATAGAAATAATATAAAAATACGAATGATTCATTACATCTATATTTGATTTACCTTCAAAATAAGCTGATAAATTAGAAATAATTAATATATTAAATACACTTACAATTAATTCTAAAAATGATATTATAACTGCTATAATAAAAGCCATACTAATGCTGATATCAATTCCTTTTTTTGATGCTATTTTTTTGAAAAAATAAATTATCAAAGATGCCAATATAACAAACAATATATTAATTAATACATTAGCTGAATTTCTCAATATAATCTGAAAAAAAACAAGTAATAACTTATTTAAATAAGGCAGAAATTTTATTATACTAAATATTAATAAAAATACATAACTTGCAATTCCAATACCTATTG
>CALXXQ010000173.1 GCA_944392715.1 uncultured Brachyspira sp. | reverse complement strand
TTACATTATGAGATGATTTTTTGTTAGAACTTAAACTTCCATAAGTTGATTTCATCCATAAAATAATTCTTGTTATTTGAAATAGGTTCATTCTTATAGATAGATATATTCCAGTACCTACAAGAAGTATTAACATGTAAGGGCCCCAAACAAAACTATTTATTACATTGTTGATATTTTCTATTACAAGCATAATTTTCCCCTATTAGTTTTATTATATTTGTGAATAATAAATATTATTCGATGTGTTAAAATTGATTTAGATACCGCTATAATATATTATATAGCGGTACACAACTTTAGGATTAATTAATTAGCATCCCAAAGCAACTTTAGGATCAGTATATTCAATACCAAGTGCGTCAGAAACACCTTTGAATGTACATTTTCCATTATATGTATTAAGACCTGTAAGCATGGTATTATTAGTTTTGCAGATTTCTTCGATTCCTTTTTCGGCAAGCATTATTCCATAATGAGTAGTGGCATTAGTAAGTGCAATTGTTGAGGTTCTGGCGACAGCTCCAGGCATATTGGCGACACAATAATGTACTACATCGTCTAAAATAAATATAGGATCATCATGTGTAGTAGGATGAGAAGTTTCAAAACATCCTCCTTGATCGATAGCAACATCAACAATAACAGCACCTTTTTTCATCATTTTTAAATGTTCTTTTCTTAAAAGTTTAGGAGCTTTAGCACCAGGTATAAGTATACTTCCTATAACTACATCTGCTGTTCTAAATAATTCTTCCAATTTTGCAGGGGCACTAAAGTAAGTATTAATTCTCATATTGAATATATGATCTATATACTCTAATCTTTTTAAATTAACATCTGTTATAGATACATTAGCACCCATACCCATAGCAACTTGAGCAGCATTAAGTCCAACAACACCAGCACCAAGAATTAGTACATTTGCTTTTTGAACTCCAGGAACTCCTCCTAATAATATTCCCTGACCTCCAAATTTTTTCTCCATATATTTGGCAGCTTCTTGTATGGATAATCTTCCTGCTATAGAACTCATAGGAGCTAAACAAGGAAGCTGATTATTTTCATCTTTCATAGTTTCATATGCGATAGCTCTTATTTTTTTCTTTAACAACATCTCTGTAAGAGGTTTATCAGCAGCTAAATGTAAATAAGTATATAGTATTTGATTTTCTCTGAAATATTCATATTCTTCTTCTATTGGCTCTTTTACTTTTATAATCATGTCAGCTTCAAATACTCTTTTTTTATCAGCAATTTCAGCACCAGCATTTTTATATTCTTCATCAGTAAATCCAGATCCAATACCAGCACCAGTTTCCATAATTACTTTGTTTCCATGTCTAATATAGTCTGCTACATTTGAAGGGGTTAACCCAACCCTATATTCTTGGTTTTTTATTTCTTTTGGGCATCCTATAACCATATAAAAACTCCTTTTGTTGAATTGATATTTGTTTTTTTATATAAGATCTTATATATTCCAATATAGTTATTTAATTTGTATTTGTCAATTAGTAAAAAATTTTTTATTTATTTTTTTATTATTTTTTAAATTTTTTATTTTTTTATCATACATTTTATATATTTTTGTTGATAACTAAAATTATATATTGAATAAATATTATACTTGAAAAAAATTACTTAGATATTATAATTATATATAAATTTAGTACAAAAATTAGGAGTATAAAAGTGAATATTAATAATAATGCTTCTCAATTGAAGAAAGATATTCTAGTAAAGATAGCCTTAATGTTTATTGAGGACAGATTAATAGAAGATATTGACAGACTGCCTATAGAGATAATTCCTAGAGACAGTAAATCTATAAGATGCTGTATTCATAATGATAGAGAAATAATGAAAAATAGAATTATGGCAAGACTTGGAATAAGTGTTGAAGGTAAAGAAGACAGCGGAATACCATTATCAGAATATGCTAAATTGGCATTAGAAAGAGAGAAGCCTACTTGGCCTATGCTTACAGTATTGGATGAAGCTTGTAATGCATGTGTAAGAGCTAATTTTATGGTAACTAATGCCTGCCAGGCTTGTCTTGCAAGACCTTGTATGATTAATTGTCCTAAAGATGCTATAACTATATTAGATGAAAAAAGAGCACATATAGACAGTAATAAATGTATTAACTGCGGATTATGTTTAAAGAACTGTCCTTATCATGCCATTATTTATATACCTGTTCCTTGCGAAGAATCTTGTCCTGTTGGAGCTATTAATAAAAATGAGCATGGTAAAGAGGTAATAGATTATCATAAATGTATATTCTGCGGTAATTGTATGAGGGAATGTCCTTTCAGTGCTATGATGGATAAAGGACAGTTATTAGATGTTCTTAAGCATTTAAAAGCTGATAAGAAAGTTAATGTTATGTATGCTCCTGCTATAGCTTCTCAGTTTAATGCTAAACCTGGACAATTGAAAAGTGCTTTATTGAATATAGGATTTAATAAAGTTTGGGAGGTTGCTTTGGGTGCTGATGTTACTTCTGATAAAGAGGCCGCTGAATTTGAAGAGAGAATGGAGAGGGGAGATAAGATTATGACTACTTCATGCTGTCCTGCTTATGTTAAAGCTGTAAGAAAGCATGTACCTGAACTTATTCCTTGCGTATCAGAAACTAAAACACCTATGCATTATACTGCTGAAATGATGCATGCCGAAGATCCTGATGCTATTAATGTATTTATAGGACCTTGTCTTGCTAAGAGAAGAGAAAGTATAGATGATGATTTAGTTGATTATTGTTTATCTATGGAAGAGCTTGATGCTTTATTTATAGCAACAGGTACTGAAGTGGCAAAAGAGCCTGATTTGGATATAGGTGCTGTTCCTACTTCTTCAGGAAGAAAATATGCTGTAAGCGGAGGAGTTTCTGAAGCTGTTAAGGTAAGATTAAAACATCCTGAGAAATTAAAAGCTGCTGTTATTAATGGACTTGATAAGGAAGGTATGAAGCAGCTTAGAGGTTATGGTAAAGTTCAGTCTGGAGAGACTCCTGTTACTGACAGTACTCCTAATCTTGTTGAGGTTATGGCTTGTAATGGCGGATGTGTAGGAGGACCTTGCGTAGTTAAAAATCCTAAGGCTGCTGCTGTACAGTTACAAAGATATGCTGATACAGGTACTGAGGTGAAAAAGGCTGATAAATAATTTTTACAAATAAGAGACAAGGGTTTAACATTAGTTTAAACTTTTGTCTTTTTTAGTATTTACTTAGGCCTTTTTAATTTACCTATATCTATTTGATTAGTTTTGACAAGATTATTATCAAATTGCAATATTAACTGTAATCTATTTGCCTGCTTCCACTAATTGTTTGGAAAATTAAGATTAAATCCTATTCTTTGCCCTAATGGGAATCTTATATTATAAAATGAATTTTGTCCTGAAAATATTAATTTTCTATTTCTATATAATGAATAGCTGGCATTAAGTATTTCTATATTTTCTGAATTTGTATAACTAGAATTTTCAAGCTCTATAGTAGTTATAATAGCTCCGTTAAGAAAATCTATATTATTGATTTTTACTATTACATTTGTTTTAGTTTTAAAAATATCAAAATAAGGAATATTATTGAAAAATCCTTTTTTATAAAGCAATAATCCTATTACAACCAAAGTTAAAAAAGTCCCGTATAAAAACATAAACCATTTTTTTGCAAATATACTTACTTCCTTTCTTGGGGCAGGATGTTTTATTTTTCTTTTAGCATAAAATTCTAATTCTTTTTCTTTAGGGTCATAAACTTCTCTAGGCAATTTATCTATATCCTTTTTAGTATTTTATATGAAATATTTGCTAAATCTTTAGGCTGAATATAATCATTTCCAAACTTTTTTGATAATATATTAAAAGATTTAGACTGTATAATCAAAGCTAGCTTAGCAGCATCTAATATATTTAGCTTTCTAGCAAGTAATGCTCCTATAAATCCTGCGAAAACATCACCCATACCAGCTTTTCCCATAGATTCCTTAGGATTATAATTTATATATATATCATTATCATACATTAAAAAACTTATGGCATCTTTTAATATTATTGAGGCATTTGTTTTTTGTCTGTATTTTAATAATGCTTCATAAGGATTTTCTAATGCTTCTTTATTATTTATTTGAGTAATCTTTTCAAATTCGTATATATGAGGTGTTAATATAAAATTATAATTTAATTCATTGAATGTACTTTCAAACATCAAATATAAAGCATCGGCATCTATAACAGTAGGTATATTTATTTGTTTTAATATACTGTTTACAAAAACTTCTGTAGACATATTTCTGCCAATCCCTGAACCTATTATACATGCATCGCTTCTATTTATATCATTTACTATATCAATATCATTTTCAGTGAAGCATTTTTGATTTTCTTCTCCTACTCCTATAATAACCGCTTCAGGCATAGAAGGCATTATAGCATTTCTAATATTTTTAACTATTCCATTTGGCACATATAGCCTTATATATCCAACACCAAGTCTATAAGCGGCATTTACAGCCAAAACAGCAGCACCTATATAATTATTGCTTCCAGCTATTATAGCAAGCATTCCCTGTTCTCTTTTGCTGAAAAAAGCATTTCTATCTATATTTATTTTTTCATTATAATCTATTAATTTGGCTTTATATCCCCAATTATCTAATATATCGTTTGGAAATATAGATTTTATTGTAAATAGCCTTCCTATATATTCTCTAGTGCTATATAAAAAGAATATATCCTTGGCAAAACATATTGTATAAGTTTCATGTGCTTTAAAGCAAGTATTTATATTATCATAATCATTAATTTTTGAAGCTAATCCAGAAGGTATATCTATGGCTATTCTAAGAACATTTAATTTATTAAGATTATCCACTAATAATTTTTGTATTCCTTCCAAAGGTCTGTTTCCGCCTGTTCCAAATAATGAGTCTAATACTATAGATTTTGGCTCTATTGTATTTACAGCAGATAAAACATCTTCTTCATTACCTAAATAATTAACATCTACATGCATTGACTTTAATATATTAAAATTAGCATAAGTATCCTTATTAACTCTATCAAGATTTCCTGTAATATAGATTTTAACATCATATCCATTTTTTATTAAATACCTAGCTATAGCAAGTCCGTCTCCTCCATTTCCCCCAACAGATGAAAAAATATACACAGTTTTAGTATATAATAATTTTCTATGTCTCTTTAATAAAAGATAAAAAATCTCGCTTGCTACATGCTCCATAAGAAGCACGGAAGGTATTTTTTCTATTGTCTTTTTATCTATATTAATTAAATCTTCTGTAGTTACAACTTTCATTTTCCAATTCCTAATTTATCTTTCACTAAATCCAAAAATGATAAAAACATATTTTCACTTAATTGCCCATATTGTATAACTTCATTATATGTAGTTTTTATGGCATTATTATCTTTTAATATATTGAGATATGTTTCTTTAGGTATCATATTAGCATTATTTTTAAATACATTCAAATCATAATATGCAGCTAATTTTAAACTCCATAAAGCATGATTTGTTTTTTTATCATTAATAAGTATAGGATAAACATATATATAAGATTTTGATAATGTATTATTCAAATCTTTTATTTCTCTCATAGAATTAAAATCAGGTATATTCCTATATGATATGCTGCTTCCTTTTTTTATAATATTGCTTATTTTATATTTTTCACTATTATATGCATATATTAAAGGCCAATATGTGGCATCTCCGTATAAAGTTTTTGCTATATCCCAATAATACATATCTTTTGAAGTTATATATGATAAATTTACAGAACTTATTTTATTAAAATATATATTAACTATATCATAAAGTTTCTGATTTTCAACATTATTACTTGAAACAACTTTATTGCTATTAAAATAAATAGATATAAATAATCCTATTATAAGTATGAATATTATTATGCAGGCTACTTTTATAATACCCGACAATAATCCTGTTTGGTTATTCGATTTTTTTTCCATATTTTTTCTTCCTAGTTTTTTAATATTAGTGTTTAGTGTTTTTTGATTATTTTTTATATTTAGCAATTCTTCTATTGAAGATATAGTATCATTTTCTAATTTTTCTTCATTTTTTAAATTTTTTAAATCATCATTAATATTATTTGAATCTTGTAAATCTTTTTTATCAAAATTATTAATATCTAGTAATTCATCTTTTGTATATTCTTTCATTTCTGGATAATTATTATTATCATCATATACTGTTTTATTATTTTCCAAATCACTTTTTTCATTATCTTTTTGAACTTCCATATTATTAGATGATTCAGATATCAAATCTTCTTTATCAAAATTATTAACATTTAATAATTCATCTTTTGTATACTCTTTCATTTCTGGATAATCATTATTTTCTGATTTAATATTGTCTTCTTCTATTTTTGATGATTCTTCATTATCTTCTTCTGTATTATTTACATTATTATCATTTTTTATATTATCTTCATCATGTTTATTTTCTTTTTCATTTAGATTTTTTATCATGCTTCCTAAATCTATAGAATTATAAGTTTTATTTTTCCATATATTTCCTATAACATTATCATCTATTGATTTATTATCTACAACTTCTTCTAAAGTCTCATCATTTTTTATTTCTATATTTTCTTTATTATTTTTTATTTTGCTGTCTAGTTCATCTAATATATCTTCAACTATTTCATTATCATTTAATTTTTCTATTTTGTTTTTTAAGTAATTATCAGCTTCAAATTTTATAGTTCCGTCATTTGAAAAAGTACCAAAATTTTCTATATATACATTATCATCTTTTGAAATATCTTTTATATTTTTGAATATGCTTTTATATATAGTTTTTTCTAAGAAAATATTTTTTATATTATTATTTGTAAGATTTATTGATTCTAATGATTCATCAAAATTTTCATCTTCATTATTTAATATTATATTATTATTATCATCTATACTTATTATTCCTAATTTATCCATATAGAATCTATTTTTATTAAATATTGATTCTGATATTTTAGAAAATAGTTTTTCAATTATATTATTGGCTTCATTATTTTCTATATTAAATTCTTCTGATATATTTTCTATCAATTTATTATTTGTGCTGAACATACTTATGTCCTAAAAATTTTATGATATAATTGCAGAATTATATATCAATTTAGAATAAAAAAAAGCCTAATTTTCAATAAAATTAGGCTAAAAAATAAAATATTATATTTTATTATAGATATTCTTTTAACCATTCCTTTAATTGAGCTTCATTTTTCATACCTTCAGCTCTTTTTACAACTTCTCCTCCTTTAAATACCATTAAAGTAGGTATAGACTGAACTCCATATTTAGCAGCAACCTCCTCAGCTTCATCAACATTAACAGCACCAAAATTCATTTTATCAGAATTTTGATCTGCTACCTTATGTAATATAGGAGTCTGCATTTTACAAGGTCCGCACCATTCAGCAAAAAAATCAACTAATATAGCTTTATCACCTGATATAGCTGCTTCAAAATTATCTGTTTTTAATTCTTGTACTGACATATTCTTATATCTCCTTATTAATCTTTATAGTCTCTTTATTAGTATACTCTAACTTTATTAAAAGTCAATCATTTTTTGATTTTTTTCTATACATACCTAAGGTATTTTTTATTGACTTATTTTTTTATAGTATATAATAAAACTTACTATAAGAATACTTATTATAAGGATACTTACAATTGGAAAATCTGCATTATCTGCTTATGAAAGCAAATTCTATTTTTGCCCGTAAAATAATGTACGAAGCAAATAAAATAGGACTTACATCAGGACAGCCTAAAGTATTATATTTTTTATCAAAATTTGGAGAAGCTGATCAAAAAACTATAGCCAATTATTTAGAAATAGAACAAGCTACAGTAGGAAGCATACTTTTAGGAATGGAGAAAGCTGAGCTTATTATAAGAAAGCAGCATGAGGGAAATAGAAGATCTCTATATGTTTCTTTAACAGAAAAAGGACTAGAAGCTTCAAAAATTATAAATAATGTTTTTGAGAATACAGAAAATATTGCTACAAAAACTTTATTAGAGGAAAACAAAGAAGAATTGAAACATTTATTAGCAGAGCTATGCAAATCACTTTCAGAATACGGAGATTGAATTATGGGAATTAATACTAATATTTTCAAAAAACATTTTTTTAAGAGATGTATAATATTATTAATAGGACTTTTTATTATGTCTTTAGGAATAGCTTTTTCTATTAAGGCATCGCTTGGAACTTCTCCAATTTCAAGTGTACCATATGTGGCAAGCTATATATCAGGTTTGTCAGTAGGAGAGACTACTATTATAATTAATCTTATTTTTATATTGGTGCAAATACTTCTTCTTAGAAAGAAATATGATTTATTTTAATTATTTCAAATACCAGCATTAATTTTATTTGGAATAATGATAGATTTTTCTCAATATTTAATAAAGGATATAACATATAGTAATTATCTTCAGCAATGGATATTATGTGTAGCTGGAATAATTCTAGTTGGTATAGGTATAAGTATAGAGGTAATGGCAAAATTAATTACAACTCCTGGAGAAGGGTTAGTATTGGCAATATGCAAAATATTTCCTGTAAAGTTTGGAAATACAAAAATAGCTTTTGATGTATCATTAGTTTTAATTTCTATAATTACAGTTTTAATATATATAGGACATTTGGAAGGGGTTAGGGAAGGAACTATTATTGCTGCTATTTTTGTAGGACTTATAGCTAAGCAAATCAGTAAGCCTTTAAAAGTTTTGGAAGATAAATATTTGATAGAATAATTTATTTGTTTATTAGTTAGAATAAAAAATTAGTTAAAATAAAAAAGTCCTATTTATAAAAATAGGACTTTATTTTATCAAATATTTTAATTATATTCTTTTAAATACTATAGAAGCATTATGTCCGCCGAATCCCAAAGAATTGCTTATAGCATATTCTATTTTGTAATCTTGAGCAGTATTAGCAACAACATCTAAATCACATTCAGGATCTTGTTCTTCTACATTGATAGTAGGGTGTACTTTACCTTCAATGATACTCATAACAGTTGCAATAGCTTCTATACCGCCTGCAGCACCTAAAGCATGTCCTGTCATAGATTTAGTTGAATTAATTTTTATCTTCTTAGCATTATCTTCACCTAAAGCCTTTTTAATAGCCTTAACTTCAGCAATATCTCCTACAGGAGTAGAAGTACCATGAGTATTAATATAGCTTATTTTATCAGGTGAAATTTTAGCACTTTCTATAGCTAATGACATAGCTCTTGCCCCCATAGCACCATCTTCTAAAGGAGCAGTAATATGATTAGCATCTGCAGTGAAACCATATCCGCAAATTTCAGCTAGTATATTAGCATTTCTCTTTTTAGCATGCTCATATTCTTCAAGTATTAATACACCAGCACCTTCCCCTATAACAAATCCGTCTCTTCCCTTATCAAAAGGTCTTGAAGCTTTAGTTGGTTCATCATTTCTAGTAGATAAAGCTCTGGCATTATTAAATCCCGCAATAGTAAGAGGGTTTATAGTAGCTTCAGAACCTCCTACGACCATAATATCAGCTTCATTATCTTTAATATGCTTATATCCAAGTCCTATAGAATGATTTGAAGAAGCACAAGCTGTAACAACACTATAGTTAGGACCATTCATGCCATATTCCATAGCAATCATACCAGAAGTCATATTAATTATCTGCATAGGTACAAAGAAAGGTGATACTCTTCCAGGACCATCAGAAAGTATAACATTATGATTTGATAAAAGAGTAGTTATACCGCCAATACCGCTACCAAGAACACATCCGGCTCTTAATGGATCGAAGCCTGTTTTAGGTTCTATACCAGCTTGCTTAAATGCATGATAAGCAGCATATATTCCAAAATTAATGAAAGGGTCTAATCTTCTTAACATTTTTTTATCAGAATAATAGTCGCCTTCAAGTGGTAAAGCTTCAGCACCGATTTTGGTAATAAGTTTCTCTTTTTCAGGATCAAAATACTTACTTAATGTTTTAACCCCAGAAACTCCGTTAAGTAAGTTATTCCAAAATGTTTTTACATCATTTCCTAAAGAACTTACTATTCCAAGTCCTGTAATCACAACTCTACGTTCACTCATATATAAAACTCCTATGATTTTAATTATACTAAAAAATTTCCCGTAAAATAATATTTACGGGAAAATATAATATAATTATTTTTTATGCTCTTCAATATATTTAGCAGCATCAGCTACATTTTTAATTTTTTCTTGATCTTCTTGAGGAATTTTGATATCATAACGTTTTTCTAATTCCATAATCAATTCTACTAAATCAAGTGAATCAGCATTCAAATCATCTACGAAAGAAGCTGTGTCAGTGATTTTACTTTTGTCTGAGATGTTTAATTGATTAGCAACAACATCTTTAATTTCATCGATTAATGCCATTTTTTAATCTCCTTAAATTTATAATTTTATTAATAAAGTGCTTTTATAAGCATCCTTATATACATTTTTATTATTACATTGACATTCCGCCATCAACAGCTATTACTTCTCCTGTAATATAACTGCTGATATCAGAAGATAAAAATAGTACTAAATTAGCTACATCTTCTGGAGTACCTAATCTTTTTAATGGTGTAATGCTCATTATTCCTTTTACTGTATCTTCAGGTAAAACTCCTGTCATATCTGTTTGTATGAAACCAGGTGCTATAGCATTTACGCATATATTTCTAGCTGCAAATTCTTTAGCCATAGATTTAGTCATTCCTATGATTCCAGCCTTAGCAGCAGAATAATTAACCTGTCCTGCATTTCCCATTTTTCCTATAACACTTGATATATTGATTATTTTGCCCTTTCTAGCTCTAAGCATAGATTTAGCAGCTTCTCTTGATATATAGAAAGCACCTGAAAGATTTGTAGATATTACCTCATTCCAAGCATTATCTTCCATTTGAAGTACTAACATATCTTTAGTAATTCCTGCATTATTAACAAGTATATCAATAGCTCCGAATTTCTCTATTGTTTTAGCAACAACTTCTTTACATGATTCACTTGATTTAGCATCATGCTGTAATGCCAAAGTTTCAACATTGAAAGATGATTTTATTTCATCAGCAACCTGAGAGGCCTTTTCAAAATTAGTAGCAGTGATTACAACATTAACTCCTTCTTTTGCTAGAGTTTCTGCTATTTTCTTTCCTATTCCTCTGCTTGAACCTGTTATTAAAGCTGTTTTATTTTTAAGATTTAAGTCCATATTTATCCTTTTTTGATGTGTAAAAGATATATAAAATATAACAAAAAAAATTTTTATTAGTTAAATATATGACTATTAAAACAAAATATACAAAAATTGTCAAGTGAAAATTATGATTTTAAAATTTTCGACTTTTTTGGTTTAAAAGTCGAAATAGTTAGTTCTCACTACTATGAATAATAAACTAGTTTTTCTATAATTTAGCTGATATATAATAATATTTTTTATATATATTATTAAAAAACCTAGTAAATTAATTACTAAGGGCTTTGATTATTTTATTGAAAAATATTATTTTTTAGTTTTTTTACTTGTTTCTTTTTTAGCTTTCATCTCTTTATTTGTTTCTTTAGCAGGTTTATCATTTTTTATCATACCCATAGCAGTATTGATTAATTCTTTAGCTTCCTTTTTATTTTTAGCTTCAGCAATTATTCTTACTATAGGTTCTGTATTTGATGAACGCACATGAAGCCATCCTTGTTCTAAATCTATTTTTATTCCGTCAATGGTTGTTATTTTAGCTTTAGGATACTCTTCTTTGATTTGTTTTAAGAATTTATCTTCATCTATTTTAGATACTTCTAATTTTTCTTTTACTATTTCATATTTTGGAATTTCATTTACAAGTTCAGTAATAGTTTTTCCTGTTTTAGCCATTAATTCTAATATTAATGCAATACCCAAAAGAGAATCTCTTCCAGGTGTAACAGCAGGAACTATTATTCCTCCGTTTCCTTCTCCTCCGAAATATAATTTATTTTTTACAACATGAGAAGAAACATTTATTTCTCCTATTTTTGTGCGATCAACAGAATATCCCTTTTCTTTAGCTAAATCATCTATCATTCTTGAAGTAGATAAGTTTACAGCGGCATTTCCCTTTCCAGACATCCATAAATATTTGGCGCATAATGCTAAAGTATATTCCTCGCTTATAATAGTGCCATCATCAAGTACTAAAGCAAGTCTGTCAGCATCTGGGTCTTGAGTAAATCCAATATTTACTTTATTTTTCTTTACTAAATCAGATAAGTTTTTCATACTTGCTGCTGAAGGCTCTGCCACATGAGCAAATTTTCCTGTATGCTCTTTATTGATAGAAACTTCTTTTACTCCCAATGCTTTAAGAAGAGGAGGTGTAGCAAATAATCCTGTACCATTAACATAATCGCATGCAACTTTAAAATTAGATTTTTTGATTTTTTCAACATCTATCCATCTTAATATACGTTTAATATGCTCTTCTATGGCATTGTCTATTTTTTCATAAGTACCTGTTTCTAATGCTTTTACAAATCTTGATGCTTTTTTATCATAAAGCTTCATTAGTTCATTAACTGATTTTTCATCTAAAAAATGTCCGCCTTTTCCTATAAGCTTTAAAGCATTCCATTCTATAGGATTATGACTTGCAGATATCATTATACCGCCATGTATTTTTAATTTTTCCACCATATACAATGCTGTTGGGGTAGGGGTTATACCTATATCTATTACATTTATACCTGATGCTGTTAAAGTTGCTACTACAGCATTTAATATAGATTCTCCTGTTATTCTTGTGTCTCTTGCTACTAGAACTTTTGCTTTTTTTGGAAAAAGACATGCAAATGCTGAAGTATAATCAACAATAGCTCTTATATCTAAACCATCTCCTATTATTCCTCTTATTCCTGATATGCTTGTTTTTAATGTAGGCATTTAAAACTCCTAAATATATGTTTATTTATTATATAAAATTATAAAGATATAAAAAGTAAAATATTATTTTTTATATCTTTAGTTTAAATATTCTATGAATGATGCATATTTGTTATTCTATGAATACAGTTTTTATATTCTATAATAAAGCCTTTTATATCTGTTATATTAATACGATTATCTTCTGATATTTGTACAGATCTTATTTTAGCTAATTCTCTCTCTACAGATTTTATATCACTTATATTAATAATAGTTTGTATATCATGAATACTATATAATAAATGAACAAAATTAACATCTTCTGATATTATTTCTGTTTTTAAAATATAATACAATGTTATTATTAATTTAGATAGTATTTCATCTGTATTAAGAGCCATTATTTTTAATATCGTATTTCTAATTTTTATACTTATCATTTTTATATAGTATAATTTAATAGAATTATCTTTTTCCATTATATCAAGCAGTTCTTCTTTTTTTAATACTTTAATTACAGAGTTTTCAAGTATAACAGCACATGTAGATAATGGCTGATACTCTAAAACTGGATTATATCCATCTATTATGCTATTTTTTGAGTAAATGGCTCTAGTTATTTGATGTAAATTAACAACATTATATATTCCTATTTTACCTGACTTTATAATATATAATCTATCACTTCCTTCTAATTCTGTATATAAACAGTATCCTTTTTTATAGCGAAATATATTATCCCTTTTTTCTGAAGGTTCTTCTATAGGCTCTATGCTAGATAATTTATTTTTTACTTCATCAATATCCTCGCTATTTGGAAATCTATTTATATATTCATTGTATAATTTATATGATACATGGCTGAAATTATTATTCTCATAAACTTTTGCCATATTTAGTATTTCTTCTTTTGTTTTTTCATTCACGAATTCTTTACTTTCTGATACTGATAAATAATATCTTCCAAGCCAAGTTTCTAATGAAGAATTCAAATAATTATATATTTTTATCATTAAATCTCTATTATTGGTATTAATTATTTCATTTAAATTTAATTCTATAACCTCAGTATCTTCTAATGCTTTTATATTATAAAAATAAGGTTCATTTAATGTTGTATTAACTAATCCTAATATATCTCCTTTATTAAATTCTATATTAGAATGAAATGTTCCATATGATATGGCTTTTCCTTTAGTTATAATATAAAAAGAATTTTTTGGGTTTTGATCTTTAATATAAATAATAGATGATTTTTTAAATTGTAAAGTATTATATTTATGCATAATTTTTACCCAATCAGCTATTTTATTCTAGCTTTATTTTTGGTATTAGTCAATATTTTTTATTAATTTTTATTATTTTTATAGTAATGACAATTAATAGAATGGTCATTTACAATTCCTATAGCCTGCATATAACTATAAATTATTATGCTTCCTGTGAATTTAAATCCTCTTTTTATCATATCTTTGCTTATAGTATCTGAAAGTTCATTTTTTGCAGGAAGAGGGCTTTCATCATCTAATTTATTATCTATTTGCTTACCATCAGTAAAAGACCATATATATTTATCAAAGCTTCCGAACTCTTTTTGAACTTCTATAAATTTATTTGCATTTACTATAAGAGCATTAATTTTTCTTTTATTTCTTATTATGCCTTTATTATTTAATAGTTCATTTATCTTTTTATCATCGTATTTAGATATTTTTTTATAATCAAAATTATCAAATGCCTCTCTCATATTTTCTCTTTTATCAAGTACACATTTCCAGCTTAATCCAGCCTGCATATTTTCAAGTATCAGCATTTCAAATAATTTTCTTTCATCATGGCATACTTTGCACCATTCTTCATTATGATATTTAATTTCTATTTCGCTTTTAGCCCATTTGCATATTTCTGACATAATTAAAACTATTTCCTATATGTAATATATTTGGTAATATACCTAAACAATTATATTTTGTCAATTGATGCACTTTATGTAAATTGTATCTACTTTTTTGCCGCACAAAAATTTTTTTATCCTTCGGATACGCTATGTGAAAAATGCAATTGTTATAACTTTATATTAAAAATATATGTATTAAATATAGGGTATAACCTAAATTTAGACTAAAAATGCAGTTGTTTTGGTTCTTTTATACCAATAAAAGAACTGGGGTATGGGGCAAAGCCCCAGATATTAAAAACAAAATATAACTTTATTTTTTGACAAAATATAATTGTTTAGGTATATATTAAATTTATTCTATATTTATTGAAATTTCATTATCATCAGCTTTTATATTATAATTCCCATTTTTTAAATTTGAAGAATAATTATTTCTTTCTCCGAATATATTAACTATTTTTTCTCCATTATATTCTATAACACACCAATTTTTTATATTGCTAATATTAATATAGTATTCATTATCACTTTTATATATTTCTATATTTTTATAAACATAAATATCTTTTATTTTTTTATCATCTTCACCTCTTGATGCTAATGGAGTAAGTTTACTGAAATAAAGCATATAATCTATTATACCATTTTTTATATTTATAATTGGTTTTATTTTTGACTCTTTAAGCATATTAGAATCTTCTATATTTTCCATAAGAAATAAATCATTTTTTAAAGAACTTACTTCTCTTTGTAAATCAGCATTTAATTCCAGCTCTTTTAAAAAATCATCTGATACTTTTATGCCATTAACATAATTTATAATTTCTTCTTCTGTATAATTATATTTGCTCATATCATAAATCCAGTAAATTATTAAAATGTTCTTTCAAATTAGATTTTATTTTATTTATAATTTTTGTAACAGCATTACTTGTAATACTCAAAAGCTTTGCTATAAAATCATAAGGTACATTTATTTTTATAGAATGCAGTTTTTTTATATAATTTTGTTTTTTGCTAGCCAAATGTACTGTAAAAAGCCCTCTTTTATTATTTTCTTCTATTTTATGATTTACTTTTGCTATTTTATCTTGCTGTTTTATTATTTCATTATATTTGTTTATATATGTAGATCTTGCTTTTTCTATTATAGAATATGCTTCTTCATAATTAATATTAAAATATTTCATTAAAGGCTGTATTATAAGATTTATAAATAATTCTAAATTATGTATAAAGAATGCTATTGAATCTCTATCTGTGAATTGTTTTTCTATATAATTAAACATATTTAGTGAAAGTTTTTCAATATTATTTTCATTATAATTATTAGTATATTCATTCATAACATAAGATTTGCTGTCATAAAGTACATCATGAAGAGTTAATGCTTCTTTTCCGCATAATGGAGCATCTATTGATATTTCCTGTTTTTTATATTTATTTTTTCTCTTTTTATGGTCCAAAAAATTCAAATAATGACTTCTTAATGTATATGTAAACCAAGTAATAAATTTAGCATCAGTTTCATTATATTTTATTATTATATTATCTATTCTTTCTATATAATAAGAATAAAATTCCAAAGCATCATCATGAAAAACTCCGAAAACTTTTCTAGGATAATTATAAATATAATTAGATAAATGTTCATTGATTTCTTTTAAAGCGATAATACTTCTAGTAGATTTATATTCTAAAATCAGCTTTTTTATAAATTTATCATCTATCATCATTATCCTCATATCTTAGTATATTGTAAAACATCTCTTTCATTCTTTCATCTTTTATATTTGATTCTTTTATTACATTATCTATCCATTCTTTATGTTCTTTTGTTAATTCTTTAATAGGCTCTTTTTTATTATTAATTTTTTCTGAAGTATTATTGATTTCTCCTATTCTAGTTTTTAATTCAACTACTTCTATATTGGTTTCTTTTTTGATATTTTTGAATATATTATTTCTATTCATAAATATTTCATTAGCCCATACACTATCTATTATAGTTACAGTAAGAACTGCATTTCTATAAAATGAAGGATAGCATATTTTTGATAGAACTTCCCCCATAATTTCATTCCATTTTTGAGAAATCTTTATATAATTGGATAGATTTATATTTTGATATAATTTTCTATCAGAATATTCTTCTAATGTATTTTTTATAGTATGCATTATAATATCCTATTTTCATTATAATAATCATACAATAATTTTTTATATAATCAATATTATTCATTAGTAGATGCAGTATTATTTTCTATATTGGTATTATCTGATATATTATTTGTATTTGTTGTGTTTATAATATTTGTAGATATATCATTTGTATTTATCATAGTATCATTTGTAACTATATTATTCGTATCTATGATATTATTAGTCACTATAGTATTTGTGGCAGATTCCATTATATCTATTTCTATAGGCTTTGCTTCTATATCTTCATCATAAGTTATATTATTTCTATTTGTATTTATAATATTATCTTCAATATTTATATTTGTATTTCCAGATATTTTTGCTATTATATTTTTATTTCTAATTATAGAGTCTCTTAAGCCTCTGTAAGTTGGGTCTATTTTGTACGCTTCTTCATATGTATTTAGAGCAGAATTGTAATTTTTATCTCTTTCATAAGTAGCAGCAAGATTTACCATATAAACTACATTATTAGGACTATAAACTGTAGCTTTTAAAAATGAAGATTCAGCTTGTTTATAATCTTCTACATATAAGTATAATAGACCTAAAAAATTATTCATATATGCATCATTTGGTTTTAAGCTTATTGAATATCTTATAGAATCAATTGCTTTATTAGTATCTCCTAATTTATAAAGAGCATATCCCTTTTGAAAATATAGTTTTGAAGAAAATCTATTTACTATTATTCCATTTCTAGCAGCTCTAAGCATATTAGTATAGTCTTTTAAATACATATATGAATTAGCTAGGTTTTCAAAATATTCAATTTTAAGAATAGGGGAGTATTCTATTTCATATTCAAATAATTCAGCTGCTTTTTTATAATTTTTAGCTTTATAATATCTATATGCATTTGATAAATTTTTTCTATTATATTCAAATACTTCATTAGTTTGAGGATATAATGAAAATGCAATCAATGAAAAAAGTAGAAGAATTATTTTATTAACGCCCATCTTTTTTGAAGCTTTGCAATCTAAAGTCATTTATCATTGCATTTGCATATGCTATAGTAGCATCATACATTTCTTCTTTTGTTTTTCCTTTGAAAAATTTATATACTCTAGGAGATTGCGTATTTAAATAATCAGGAAGCACAATTTCTCCATCACTAGTAGCCTTAAGAGCCAATTGCTTTATATTGCTCATTTTATCTATAAATGAATGTAAGAAGAAACCAGATTCTTTAAGTATGAATTGTTCAGCTCTGCTTGAATTATCCCCATTATCTAATGCGAAAACATAGTCAGAGAATATTTGAGGAACTTTACTTTCTCCTACAGGTATTATAAATTTCTGAAATTGATTATCATAATCTTTTACAGCAGTTTCTACTACATAATCGCTAGCAGGTCCGCATGAAAAAAATCTAATAACAGAAAAACAATTATATAATTCTTTGAAAGCACCATATAAATGGCAAATTTCCTGATCTGCTTTAGAATGTATATCTTCAAGCGGATATTTTTCTGTAGCACTTCTGAATTTTTCTATCATATTATCTACTTTGTTCATAAAAGAGTTTTCTTTAGCTTTTTCTTCTTCAGCTTTTCTCCTTTGTCTTTCTAACTCTCTGTCTCTTAAAGTAGTTTTTATATCTTCTAAAATTTTAATTTCAACTATTAAAAAATTTGATAAATCCTGTCTATTTTGTAAAGCTTCTCTATATCTATCATTAAAACTATTCACATTGTAAATTTTATTTCCGTATTTTTCGGCACCTTGTTCATATTCGGTTCTTATTTTTGTTAAAGTTGCATTAATTTCTTTATCACTTAAACTAGCCATTTAAGACTCCTTTTATAAGAATATTTATATGTACAATTATATTATTATAATATATCGAAAACTATTACTATGAGATTATACAATTTTTTAAAAATAAATCTAGTATATTTTTAGAAGCATTTTTATTATTTATCTATCATTATATTAATGATTTCTATATCAGTGCCTTTCATACCTTCTTTAGCCATTCTTCCTATACTATCTATTGTATCTTCTATATCATCTTTTACAAGTCCGTCTCCTGATTTGAATACTTTTCCATCTCTGGCTAAATTAAATGCAAGTATTCCGCAATCAACAGCCTCAGCTATTTTAGAAGCACAAGAAGATTTTGCACCATCGCAAACCATTCCTCCTATAGTACATAATGCATTTGTAATGGTATCGCAAATAACTTTATAATCTCCTTCATGTAAATATGCTATTGCAGAAGCAGCTCCTGTAGCAGCACATACAACTCCGCAAAATGCCGATAATTTACCTATATGTTTTTTCTGAAGTATAGCTATTAAATTTGAAAGCACCAATGCCCTATATAATTTTTCTTCGGAAGCATTTATCTCCTTAGCATATTCTATAACAGGGATTGATACAGTTATTCCCTGATTACCGCTGCCTGAATTTGTTACCACAGGCATAGCACATCCTCCCATTCTAGCATCAGAACCAGCAGAAGCATAAGCCTTAGCTCTGTTTTTTACATCATCTCCATAGTACTTTAATATTGTTTTTCCTATTCCTGTGCCGTAATCATTTTTTATGCCTTCTCTAGAAATATTAGTATTTAATTCTATTTGTCTGCTTATAATTTCTCTAATATCTTCTATATTAACTGTATTTGCAAAATCAAATATATCTTTTATTTTTAAAGATTCTCTTATATCATAGTCCTTTTTACTTACTAAATTATCTGATTTTAATAATTCAATGCCGTCTTTTATTATTCTTGTAACATTTGTATGAGAATTTTTTATTTCTACTAATGCAGAAGAGTCTTTATATTTGGCTTCTATTATGATATGCAAGTTTTCTGAACCATCTATAAAATCACATTTGCAAAAATTATTATTTATAAGCTCTTTAGTTTTTTCTATATCTTCTTTTTTTACTGTAGATAAAACTTCAAGATTCTTGCTTGCATCCCCTCCAATTAATCCTAAAGTCGCTGCTATATTTATACCTTTTAATCCGCCTGAATTAGGTACAGTAACTCCTTTTACATTTTTTATAATATTTCCGCTGCATTTTACAATTATATTATCAGGTATATTTCCAATTACTTCTCTTATTTTTGCACCTGCAAAAGCTATTGCTATAGGTTCAGTGCATCCAAGTGCTGGTATTAATTCTTCTTTTAAAATATTTATATAATT
The DNA here is from genome assembly GCA_944392715.1 of uncultured Brachyspira sp. Classification (GTDB taxonomy): domain Bacteria; phylum Spirochaetota; class Brachyspiria; order Brachyspirales; family Brachyspiraceae; genus Brachyspira. The sequence goes on along the minus strand of CALXXQ010000173.1, from coordinate 20,428 downwards.
GTTGTATAAGATTTCATTCATAAATTTATAATCCGATTAAATATATTTTGAAGTATTATATGATGTTTTATATCAAAATCAATATCATTAAAATTATTTTATTTTAGTTTTTTATAAAATTTACGATTTATGAATTTATATAGTTTAGTTAATATGAAAATATTATTTTTTTTATAATTACAGCAGCTTATACTATTGATTTTTTTTCATTTTATGATATTTATAACAGATAATTTTAGAGAGATTGAGTATGATACCTAGATTACATTTAAAAATAGTAGCAAGATTTAGAGAAGTTTTTGGGCATAAGGGTGATACTAAACTTTATTTTGCCCCAGGAAGAGTAACAGTTATAGGGGAGCTTATAGATTATTCAGGCGGAGATACAATAACATGTGCTGTTGATAGGGGAACTTATATAGTAGCTAGAAAGAGACCTGATAATAAAGTTAATATCTATGCTCATTCTTTTAAAGCTAGAAAGTCATTTACATTATATGATTTAGAAAAAAATAAAGAAGATGAATGGGCTGTTTATTTTAAAGGTGTATTTTCTGTGCTTTTGGAAAAAGAGTATAAAATACATGGTATGGACATATTTGTATATACAGACCTTCCTTTTAATACATCTTTATCATCATCTAGTTCATTATGTGCATGTCTGACTTTTGCTGCTTTGGATATAAATAATATTAAAGATGTTGACCCTATTGAAATGGCTAAGCTATCATATGAAGGTGAAATAAAATATGCTTCTCATAGAACATCTTTAAGCGACCATGTTACTATTTTTATGTCTAAAGAAAATACTCTATTTTTCTTTAATATGAAAACGCTTAAATATGAATATTTCGATTTTAATTTAGGCGATTATTGTATGGCTGTTATTAATAGTAATAAAAAAAGAACTTCAAGCGACAGCGAATACAATGCTAGAAAAAGAGAATGCGAAAATGCATTAAAAAAACTTAAAGAGAAAAAAAGTAATTTAAAATCATTATCTGATTTAAAAGTTAAGGATGCAGATTTTATTAAAGAAACTTTACAAAATAAAGAACAAAGACGTGCTTTATATGTTTCTGCTGAACAGGATAGAGTTAATCAGGCTGTTAAGGCTATAAAAAAAGGATCTGTTAAGGATTTAGCTAATTTGATACTTAAGACGCATGATGGTTTGAGTAAATTATATGAAGTTTCAACTGCAGAACTTGATATTTTAGTTGAAGAATCTATGAATATGGATGGGGTTTTGGGTGCTAGAATGATAGGTACTGGTTTCGGCGGAGGAGTTTTATTATTCCTTAAAAAGACTGAAGTTGAGAATGTTATAGAAAATTTATATACTCATTATAAAGAAAGAACCAGAAGAGATGCTGATGTTTATATATTAAAACTATCAAATGGCACTAGAATTTTACCTACAGAAGAATAATTTTTAATTGAAAATATAAATGGCAAATTATAATAATAGTCAGTTATAATCTAAATATAAGTAACTTTATATATACAATATAGGAACATTTTATGACATTATCAGAAATTAAAAGTATAGTATCTAATATTAAAGAACAATCAGAAATATTAAGGGGGTATCTTTGACCCTAATTCTATTTATAAAAGGGTTAAAGAGATAGATGAAATATCATCTCAAGATGATTTTTGGAATGATAATATAGCGGCTCAAAAGATTATGAAGGAGAGAATGCTTCTTTTAGATAAGATAGAGCCTATAGAAAATTTGATAAAAAATTCTAATAATGTATATGAATTGGTGGAAATGGCTATAGAGTCAAATGATACTGAAATGGAGAAGGAATTAGAAGCTGAATGTATGGAATTACAGAAAGTTTTTAATGAATTAGAAACTAAAAATTTATTTTCAGGAGAGTTTGACAGTAAGAATGCATATTTAACATTAAATGCTGGGGCAGGCGGTACTGAAAGCTGTGACTGGGCTTCTATGCTTTCAAGAATGTATGTGAGATTCTGTGAAAGACATGGGTTTACAGTTGAAACTACTGATGAACTTCCAGGCGATGAGGCTGGAATAAAGCAAATAAGCTTTTATGTACAAGGTCTTTATGCTTATGGATATTTGCGTTCGGAAATTGGTGTTCATAGACTTGTTAGAATATCTCCATTCGATGCCAATGCAAAAAGACATACTTCATTTGTTGCTGTGAGCGTTATGCCTGATATAGATGAAGATATTGAAGTTGAAATAAATCAAGCTGATTTGAGAATAGATACTTACAGAGCTTCAGGAGCAGGCGGACAGCATGTCAATAAAACCTCTTCTGCTATAAGGATTACTCATATACCTACTAATATAGTTGTTCAGTGTCAGGCTGAGAGAAGCCAGCATAATAATAAGGATATGGCTATGAAGATGCTTAAGGCTAAACTTTATCAATTAGAGAAAGAAAAATTAGATAAAGAAAAACAGAAAATAGCTGGAGAGAAAACTGATATAGCTTGGGGAAATCAGATTAGAAGTTATGTTTTTCAGCCTTATCAGATGGTAAAAGATTTGAGAACAGGTCATGAAAGCGGAAATATGAATTCAGTTATGGACGGCAATATAGATGAGTTTATATCATCTTATCTTAAACAGCAAATAAAAAAATAAAATTATTTTATCGTAAAGTAAAGTAACTTTAATTGATTTTTATCGATGTAAAGTAACTTTGAATATTGTGATGTAAATTAAAGTTTTTTAATAATATTATGTTACTTATTGACATTTTTTTGTATAAGTAGTATAGTTTTAGAAATAAATAAATATGGAGAATATTATGTTAAAAAAGATTATATTACTAACAGCTATGGTTGTTGTATTGGCTGTTGGTATGCCTAAAAAAGCTCAGGCAGCATATTCTGACGGAGCAGCAATAGGTTTAGCTTTTGTAGGCGGTTTTCCTGCTCATGCTGGTTTAGCTTTAACAGGACAGTTCAGCGGAGTTCCTTTGATGTTTGGTTTAAGCTTCAGAGGTACTTTCACAGATAATTATCAATATTTAGGTTTAGGTTTCACTATGGACTGGTGGGGATTAAAAATTCCTCTTCTTCAGGACAGTGTAGGAATTCATTTCTATTTAGGACCTGGACTTGGTGTTGATGCTTCTTTTGGAAGTAATTATTGGCTTTTACATGCTGGTTTAAGAGTACCTATAGGATTCTCTTTCATATTTGCTAAGAGCTGGGAAGTATTCCTAGAAGTATCACCTACTTTGAACGTATTATCTGTAGGAAGCCATGGACTTCAATTACTTGGTTTATATATAGGTGATGGAAGAAGCGGATTTGGTTTAGACGGATTATTAGCATTTGGTGCTCAATTAGGATTTAGATACTGGTTCTAATCTTAAAATTATATTGAAATTATAAGCCTCGATATCATATATCGGGGCTTTTATTTTACCTAAAATATTTTATTGAATTTACGATATTATTTTTTATATTTATTATTAAATATATAAATTGGGATTTTATTTATGGAAAATGCTCTGCAAAATATAAAAAGAATTATAATTTATAGTTTTTTAATAATATCATTTATATATGTATTTTCATTATCACCAAAATTATATGCTAATTATCCTAATGGCAATACTGCAGGTTTTTTTCTTAGATTTAGCTTTCCAAGTCAGGCATCTTTAGGTATGACTGGTAAATTTGATACTGTACCATTTATGTTTTCAGGTATATTTAATATAGGAATATCTTCAAAAGGCTGGGCATGGTTTGGTGTTTCTGCCAGTGCTGATTGGTGGGGATTGAAACATAGAATAGGGGAGGTTGGAAGATCTATTGCTTGGATTTATTTTGGTCCTGGTGCTGAGGCTGATATTGAGTTTGGTAATAACTATTGGAATTTAGCACTTGCTTTTAGACTTCCATTAGGTGTCTCATTTATAGTTGATAGAGATTGGGAGATATTTTTACAAATTGCACCTGGTTTTAATGTTATAGCAATTGGAAATGATGGTTTTAGTACTTTCGGTTGGTATCCTAGCAATACGGGATGGACTTTTTCTAAATTTTTTAGATTCTCTGGAGATTTCGGATTTAGGTATTGGTTTTGATTCTCATATAATATTAAAAAGGGCTATTCTATATAAAGAATAACCCTTTTTTATTTATATAACAATAATACAGTTATTTTTTATTTGCTTTTCCTGTTATTAAAGGCATATAATCAAAGAATGAGTATATAGTTATTATCGTTACTACTAATAAACTATAATAAGTTATTTTGTCATAAGGAAGTGCTATATCAGTATATTTTAATATTTTTATAAGAAATATTATAATTACAGCAGCAGCTCTTGCAGCAGTTTTTAATTTACCGCTAAACTTAGCAGCAACGGCAAATCCTCTAAGTCCTCCCAAAATTCTTATGAACATAGAAAACATATCTCTATAAAGCGATATTATATACATCCATATAGGCATAGAACCTTCATATAAAAATATTGTAAACATTGTTATATGAAATACTGTATCAGCAAAAGGATCTAGAACCTTTCCTAAATCGCTTACCAAATTTAATTTTCTAGCCATAGCCCCGTCTAAAGCATCTGTTATTTCTAATATAATAAGAAATATTAATGCAAGTACAGCACTTATTATAGAATTATAAAAATATAAAAATATAACAAGAGGAGATAAAACTATTCTGCTTATACTTAATAAATTAGGTATTTGCTTTTTCATAAAAATTTCCTTAATTTAATTAAATTTATTGCTGCAAATTTTCATCTAATCTCATACTATCCTCTGCCATATCCATATAAGGGTCATTTTCATTATTTGCTTCTTTTTCTTCATCATCTGTTTTTATATAATAGCTTCTATCACGCATAGCAGCAGAATATATATTATAATCAGCTTCATATATTATACCGCTTTCAGGTTTTACATATAATTTATTATCATTATTATCATATACTATTTCATAAGTCTTTTTAGTATTATCTTCCATATATATTGTAACAGTAGCATCAGGTATTCTAAATAATCTATTTAAATATTTTATCATATCTTCATCATAAACAAAACCTGTTGCCTTTACTAATGATAAAGTTTCAAAATCTCTGTATGCTTTTTCCAAGCTGATTTCTTCTTCTACTCCATCAACAATCCAATTAGTTCTATTTTCTTTTCTTATTGTATTTGTATAATCTCTTATATTGCTTTCAGTTCTTATTACAGAATCTATATATATAGGTTTATTAAATATCTGCTTATCTCTTAGCATATCAATATTTTTTTTCAATGCTTCTATATATACAAGCTCAACGCTGAAATATTCATCATTGTATTTAACATAATATCTCTCTTCATCAGGAGTTTTATTTCCTACAAATATTTTATATTCCTTATCTCCTTCCCAAACAGTAAATTCATTAGTAGGATTTTCAAGTCCAAATGATTCTAATTCAGCAAGATTTGTTATAGTCATATCAATATTTAATGTATTAAAGTTTTTTACATTAGCAAAAGCCTCTAATTGATCTACCATATAATCATTAGAAGGGGATATTATCTTCCAAGTTTCATCTATTTTTTCTACTATAATTGGATTTTCATCATATTTTAATTCATATTTAGTAACATTTGTTTCATTAAGTTCAAAAAGCTGTGTTCTAGGTTTATTTGCTTCTATTTTTTTTCTATTTTGTTTAGTTGTTAAGAAAGCTATAATGCTTATTGCAGCTAGTACAACAAGCAAAATTATAATTTTTGTAACATTTTTATTCATTTTATTTATCCTATTTTTATTTTGTTTCTAATATCGTAAATTATTTCCTATTTTCCAGCATAATATTTGACAAATATAGAAATATTATTGTAACAGATAAGAAATAAACAATATCCCTTAAATCTAATACACCTCTGGCAATATTAGCAAAATGATAATCACCGCTTATAATTTCTATAATATTAACTAAAGATGGAAAAAGTAAAGTTAGATATCTTAAAAACATATTCAAAGATATCATAATTGCAAGTCCTACTATTAAAGCTACTATTTGATTTTTAGTTGTAGAAGATGCGAATATCCCTATTGCAGATAAAGACATGATAAGAAATATGCTTCCAATATATCCGCATATTACGGGTCCTATATCAAGTCTTCCTAAAAATGTTAATGTTATGGGGTAGAGTATAGTAGGTATTAAAGCAAAAAGCATAAATATTACGGCTGAAAAGAATTTACCTAATATAATCTCTAATGTTGAAACTGACTGAGTACTTATAAGCTCATATGAACCGCTTGAAAACTCACTTGATAAAAGTCCCATTGTTATAGGAGGTACTATAAGTGAAAGTATCAATGGAAGCAAGCTGAAGAAATCCTGCATATCATTTTGCTGAAGTATAAAAAATCTTGAGAAAAAATATACTCCGCTTACTATCAAAAATATTGCTGAGAATATATAAGCTATTGGCGAAAAGAAAATATGTCTTAATTCTTTTTTTAATATAATAATAGATTTATTTATAGTATGATTTATTTTATTTAATGAAAAAATATTTTCCACTATTTATCTCCTTTTGTAAGTGTATGGAATACCTCTTCTAAATTTTCTCTCTCTTTAAACATTTCATATATTATCCAATCCGTGCTTTTTATAAGAGAATAAATTTTTTCTCTAGGTTCTTCATCATTAGAGTATATTGTGATATCTTTTAATTCTCCATTATCTTCTGCCTTGATATCATATATATTTTCTATTTTTTTTAATTTTTCTATTATTTTATTTTTATCATCATTAGTTTTAATAGATAATTTTATTCTTACAGAAGTTTTATTTTCTTTGCTGTTATTATTTAGGCTTAAATGTTTAGGATCGGCATCAGCTATAACATTACCCTGATTAATAATTATTGCCCTTGAGCAGGTAGCCTCAACTTCACTTAATATATGAGTAGATATAAGAACAGTTTTTTCTTTTCCAAGCTCTTTTATAAGCTCTCTTATTTCTACTATTTGATTAGGGTCAAGTCCATTAGTAGGTTCATCTAATATCAGTATTTTAGGATCATGTATAATAGCTCCAGCAATACCAACTCTCTGTTTATAACCCTTTGAAAGCTCTCCAATTGATTTTGATATAACATCTTTAAGGCTGCAGGCATTTACAACATAATGAAGCCTTTCGCTTAATCTGTTTCTTTCAAGTTCCTGAATCTCAGCCATATAAACAAGATAATCAAATACGCTCATATCATCATATAAAGGTGCTGACTCTGGTAAATATCCTATAACTTTTTTTACTTCTCTTTCATTATCTAATATACTTTTTCCGTCTATAATAGCATTTCCGCTTGTAGGAGAAAGATAGCAGGTTAGTATTCTTAAAGTAGTAGATTTTCCTGCACCATTTGGACCTAATATCCCTACAATTTCGCCTGCATTTATTTCAAAACTCACACCTTTTAAGGCATGAAAATCACCATAATATTTATTTAAATTTTCTACCGATATCATTTTGTACCTTATTAGTATTATTTTTTATTAATTAGAAAGAATCTAAAATATATAAGTAGAAAAACATTATAATATATATAAAGTAAAAAAACAATTATAAAATAATAAAAGATATATGTTTTAAATGTATTGTATTGATATTGTATATATTAAGTATTATATTAGATAATGTATACATTCTATTGTAAATTATTTTTTTGATGATTATAATATTAGTATAGAATATTAAAGGTATAATATATGGAATTAAATAAAGATAAAATAAACTATATCATTAAAAAGCTTTCAGAAGGATTATATGAAAAAGAGGAAATAATAGGATTAACTTTATTATGTGCATTAGCTGGAAAATCAATATTTTTATATGGACTTCCTGGTACGGCTAAAAGTCTTATAGTTAGAAGAATTGCTTCTGCATTTGAGGATTCTAAATATTTCGGACAGCTTATGAACAGATTTACCACTCCTGAAGATGTATTCGGACCTGTGAGTTTATCAAAATTAAAAGAAGATAAATTTGAAAGACAAACAGAAGGTTATCTTCCTACAGCTGATTTTGTATTTTTAGATGAAATTTGGAAAAGCAGCCCAGCCATATTAAACACATTATTAACTATAATAAATGAAAAAGTATATAGAAATGGAAGTATGGAAGATAAAGTGCCATTGAAAGCATTAGTTGCGGCAAGTAATGAAACACCTCCTAAGGGGCAAGGTCTTGAAGCTATGTATGATAGATTTATAATGCGTTTATTTGTTCCTCCTGCAAAAGATGTAAATAATTTTAAATCATTGATAATTGATAAAGATATTTCATTTGATGCTGGATTCTCCAAAGAAGAAAAAATATCTGAAAAATATTGGAAAGATTTAAAAAGCATTATAGAAGAAATAAAAGTTCCTGATAATGTTCTTAATATAATATGTTCTATAAAAAGCGAAATAGAAGAATATAATAATTCCAATAATGAAAAAATATATATTTCAGACAGAAGATGGAAGAATATAGTTTATATATTAAAAACAGCAGCATATTTTTGTGATAGAGATGAAATACTTCCTGTAGATTGCTTTTTAATAGCTCATTGTATATGGACTCTTGAAGAAAATATCAGTGAAGTAAATAAAATAGTAGAAAAGTCTATCAAGAGTTTTTCACAAATAAATAGAGAGGATTTTGAATCATTAGCAACTGAAGTTAATATATTAAAAAAAGATATACAATCTGAATGTATAAAAGTAAAGAATGTATATGATACGGAGATGATGGAAGATAAAGAATGTTATAAGATACATTTATATTTTTATAATAATGGTAATGGAAGCGGCGATTGGTATGTACCTGTAGAAAAAATGAATTCTAATGATGAGTTTTTCCCTATGAAAAGTAATGGTAATGAAGAAAAAGCTTTTTATTTTTCTTTCAATGGAGGAGAAACTTTAAAAATAAGAGTAAATTCATCTTATAATCCTAATCTCTATATAAGAAATAATCAAAATGAAAAAGTAAGAGAAATTTCAACAATAATACCAATAAAAACAAAAAAAGATACTTTTAAAGAAATTACACCAAGGACAAAAGAAAATTATATTAGAAGCTGCGATGAATTAATAATAAGAATAGATGATGCTATAAAAAAATCTGAAGAAGATTTAATTAAACAAAAAGAAAAGATAGATTCTCCTTTTGTTTCTGAACATTATAGAAATGTAATATTAAATAACTACAATGATTATATATCTGATTTTAAATCTAAAAGACTTGAAGTTGAACATGAAAAAAAGAAAGTGGAGCAGTGCCAGACTATAAATAATTATACAGTTGATAATTATAATAATATAGGCAGTACTGATGATAATAGCATCAGCAGTATAGAAAATAATGCTTCTGAAGATGAATATTTTTTTGAAAATGAAAGCAAAGAATCTTAAAGGAAAATTTAATCATGTTTGAAGAGATTTTTAATAGTATAAAAAATACAAAAAATATACTTATGGAAAGATTTTCTGATACTTTTGATTTTATAAATGATTCTAATGTTCAAAAAGAGATAGATAATAGAATAGAAGAATTTGAAAATAGTATAAAATCTCATATAGAAGATAATAGTCCTTTTGAAAATGCTTATAGAGATTATAGAAAATCTTATAATGATTTTAAATATAATGGTGCTGATGAAAAGTCTATATTATCAGATATGGAGATTTATAAAAAAATGGATTCTAATGCTGATATTAATTTTTTTATGGGTAAGCTTGAAGAGTTTAAAAATAAATATAGCAAGAAGGTAAAAAATAAGAAAAATAAAATGAATAAAAAATCATCAAGGAGAAAAAAAGGAAAGGGATCTCATAAAGAGGCTAAAAAAGAGATTAATGAAGAGAGTGAAATTAATTTAGTTAATGAAGTTAATAAAGAATTGGATAAAAATGATATAAATTCAGTTAAAGGAATAGAAAATACTAATAATATAAAAGAAAATTTAGGTAGAGATACTGATATAAAAGCTATAAGAAAATCTGTTTTAGATAGCTGGAAAAAATCTTTAGATGATAAATATATTGATTGGTCTTTAAAAGAAATAGATAAATTCAGAGAAGAATTTTTTAAAAAAATAAAAGAGTTTCTTGATTATATAAAAGATATAATGGATATTGAAAAGGATTTGGGAGAAGAGGCTGGAAGCTTATTTGATTTAAGTTTAGGTAATTTATTAAAAAAAGATATAGAATATATAAAAAAGCTTTCAATGCTAATAAAAAGTAATGGAAATATAAAGAAACTATGTGATATGCTTGGGAGATTTTCAAAGGAAGAAGAAAGTTATAGAATAGAAAAGGTTTTAAGAAAAAAAACTTTTCATACGAATGTATCGGATATTAATTCTGAAGAAGAAATAGTAGGAATAATGCATTCAAAAGATATACATAATATACTTCCTCAGGAAAAATTGCTTTTAGCTGAAGGAGTTCTTGAAACATTATTCGGCTTGAAATATTTTGAAAGCAGGCTTTTAACTTTTAAAAAAGAAGGCTATGCTGATTATTTTTATGATGAAATGGTTGAAGAGGAAATACAGGTTGCAGAAGATGATAAAAAAGGACCTATTATAATATGCATTGATACTAGCGGTTCTATGATTGGTATTCCTGAAACTGTTGCCAAGGCTGTTACATTATATTTAGCTACAAGGGCAATGAAGCAAAAAAGAAACTGTTATCTTATAAATTTTAGTACTAGAATAGAAACTATGGATTTAACATATCCTAATACTATGGATAATTTAATTGAATTTTTAAGATTAAGCTTTAATGGCGGAACAGATCCTATGCCTGCTTTGAGACATTCCATAAAAACTATGAATGCAGAAAATTATAAAAAGTCAGATTTGCTTTTTATATCTGATTTTTTATTTAATAATTTTACAGATGAAGATTATAAATTAGTTGAAGCTCAAAAGAAAAATGATAATAGATTTTTTTCTCTTATAATAGGCGCTTCTCCTTTATTTAATATTGGAAAAAGTATATTTGATTATAATTGGTGCTATGATTCTTTAAGATCATCTGTAAGAGAGATTACAGGAAATATGTATACAACTATATTCAGCTATTAATATTTGATAAATATATAAAAAAAATCCTTGACTGTTATTTTATTCATTGTATTATAGTGCTATATCATTAGGCAGAAAAAATTTATGAATGTAGATGAAATTTTAAATAATTGTCAGGCGGCCATAAAATATGATTTTAAAAATAAAGATCATCTTTTAGAGGCTATTACACATAGAACCTATGCCAATGAATCTAAAAAGAAAATGAAATATAATCAGAGATTGGAATTTCTAGGTGATTCTGTGCTTTCTCTTATTATTTCTGATTATCTATTTAAAAAATATAATACAAGCAAAGAGGGTTTATTATCTAAGGTAAAATCTTCTTTAGTATCTCAAAAGAGTTTGGCTGATATTTCCAAAGAGCTTAAACTTGGAGATTTTCTTCTTCTTGGACATGGAGAGGAGGCTTCTGGAGGAAGATATAGAGATAATATGCTTGAGGATTTATTTGAGGCTATAGTGGGAGCTATATATTTGGATTCTGGTATAGAGAATGCTGCCAAATTTGTTATGAAAGCTTATAATAAAAGATTAAAAAATTTAGATATTGATAATTTTGATAAAGATTATAAAACTATATTTCAAGAGCTTATACAAAAAAAGCATAAAACTAGTCCTATTTATAAATCATATGAATATCATGATATGTTTAAAGCTGAAGTTTATGTAAATGATAAAAATTTTGAATATGGTATAGGCAAGAGCAAAAAAGAAGCTGAAACAGATGCAGCTAGAAGAGCATTGGAAAAAATAGAAATAGTAAGCAATACCATAAAAAAAAATAGACAAAATAAAAAATAATTATTATAAAAAATTAATTTTTAAGGAAAATATATGAATAATAAAGTTGTGATAGCGCCTTCAATACTAACAGCATCATTTTCAAATTTGGAGAAAACCATAAAAGAACTTGAAGAAGCAGGAAGCGATTATCTGCATTTAGATATAATGGATGGAGTATTTGTACCTCAAATTACATTCGGGGCTAAAGTAGTTTCTGATATAAAAAAAATAAGCCGCATTCCTCTTGATGCTCATCTTATGATAGTAAATCCTGAAAAACATATTGATGATTTTGCTAAGGCTGGATGCGATATTATAAGTGTGCATTTTGAAGGTAATATTCATATACATAGACTTATTTATCAGATAAAAGCACATAATATCAAAGCTGGTATTGTACTTAATCCTCATACTAGAGTTGATGTAATAGAGCCTATTATTTATGATATTGATTATTTACTTTTGATGAGTGTTAATCCTGGATTTGGAGGACAGAAATTCATTGAATCATCAGTAAAAAAGATAGAAGAAGCTAAAAAATTAATAGGAAATAGAGATATAATTCTTGCAGTTGATGGAGGAGTTAATTTAAAAACTTGCGATAGAGTAGTTGAGGCAGGTGCTAATTTTCTTGTTGCTGGAAGTGCTATAATAGACAGCGATAATAAAAAAGATACTATCAATAAATTAAGAGGAAATAAATAAAATATATATATATTATTAAAAAAATAAAATTTGATATTGAAAATATTTTTATTAAGTTTTATTATTAGCAGCAAAAATTTATTCGGATTATAAAAATGTCTAATAATAAATCTATTTTTCTTGCAGCAGCGGCATATATAATGTGGGGACTTCTTCCAATATATTGGAAATCAGTTCAGAATTTTGACTCTGCTTTTGTTTTGGGGCTTAGAGTTATAACTACTTTTATATTTACTTTGATAATCATAATATATAAAAAAGCAAATTTATACAGAGGAATTAAACCACTGATATCTATAATAATAGCAGGTATTTTTTTGGGACTTAATTGGTATTTATATATTTATACTGTTAATTCTGGACATGTTCTTGAAGCAGGATTAGCATATTACATAGCACCTATTTTAAGTATATTGATAGGAATTATAATTTTCAAAGAGAAAAAAACAGCCTTGGAATATGCCGCTATAATTTTAATGTTTATAGGAATGATTTATCAAACAATAACATTAGGAAAACCTCCTATAATGGCATTTTTTATAGGTCTTACTTTTTCAATATATGGCTTATTCAAAAAGATGACAATATATTCAGGTTGGGAAAGTTTATTTTTGGAAACATTGGCAATACTTATACCATCAATAATTTTAAGTAAAATATATTTTCCATCTGAATCTCAGCCTGTTTCATCTTGGATTTCTTTAATGTTTGCAGGAATTGCTACTGGTATTCCATTATATTTATATGCAAAAGCTGCAAAGAATCTTGAGGTTTCTACTTTGGGATTTTTACAGTTTTTTGTACCTTTATTTGCTACTTTACTTGCAATTTTTGTATATAAGGAAGAAGTTAATTTAAATAGAGCAATTACTTTAATTATAATAATATTAGCAGCCGTACTCTATGCAATATCAATATTTAAAAATTCAAATAAACAAAAAAATATCAAATAAAAAGCCTTAAGTAATATTTAATCACTTAAGGCTTTAAATTTTTATTTAAATTTAATTATTATTTTTCTATTCTTTTTCTAAAATATCCTGATAAATCAATAGGCGTTTCTTCAAGCCAAGAAGACATAATACATTCATATTTTCCCTTACCCTTACTTAATTTATATATCTGATATTCAATTCTTTCGTTTCTTCCTCCAACTATTTCTTTTGATTCTACTAACATTTCATATATACCATCACCATCTATATCTTCAAATATATTATCCATTTGAGTAATTACAGAGCTTTTCATAGAATTAATTTCTTTATAAAAAGATATATCAGCAATAAATTTTACACTAGACCCATCTATTCTAAACATATACATATATATATCTTTATCTACTCCGTCATCATTTATAATATAATATTTTAATATTCCAATTTCATCTTTTTTATCATAAAAGCTTTCTAAATCAATAGCAGCATTCTTTCCGAATCTGTCTGTTTTATATGAAAACTCTTCATTGTCATTATTATATATAAAGATTTTATCTCCCTGTGAAGATGATACCAAAGCTATGAATTCATTTCCTTCCTTAGGAAGAATATCAGCAATTACTATAGAATATACTTTGTAATTTTTACTTTCCAACTCAGATTTCAATTTTTCTGCTTGAGTGTATTCGGCATTATTTATATTATCACTTTTATAATATACTATATCTCCGTTTCCTGAAAGATTGAATAGGCTTTTTACATCAATAGCATAAAGCTCAATATTTAATATTAAAATTGCAGCAATTAGTAAAATTTTTTTCATAATTTTCATTCCATTAATTTTATTTATCATAAGTTTTTATATCAACAAATTCTATTTCAGAATTAACTCTTCCATCAGAACTTCTATACTTTATAATTTTTGGAAGCGTATAATTTTCTATATCTTCATATGAAATATTAACATCATATATTTTAGATTTTTTATTATAGTATTCAGCTCTTTCAATTATTAAACTATCTTTATTTACTGTGTAAGTTACAGAATAATTTTCATTTTCGCCTTTAGCTCTTAATGTTATTTCATATTCATTTCTATTTTCTTTTATATTTTCAAAAGTAAATTTCTTTGACAATGAATCATAATTATTAGCATCTCCCACTAAAGTATAAAATCCTACAGTTTCTAATGCTCCTTCAAATACAGAAAACATACCTCTATAAAAACTATCAACATTTTCTAATATTATAGTTGGTTTATATCCTTGCGAGAAAGTAAATTTTAATTTTATATCACTTTTTGTTTTTGTATAGCTTTTAGCAGGTATAGTATCTATTTGTCTTTGTACTATTTTTCCATCTATATGTGCCTCAAATTTTTTAGGATACATTGAAGAATATTTTTCTTTCATTTTGCTGTATATATCTTGAAAATTTATATTAGCATCTTGAGAATATGCTATAGAGCATAAAATTATAATTATTGGTAAAATTTTTTTCATATTTTTCCTTTTCTTTATTCTCGTAATATTTTTTATTAGCAATAATAAAAAATAATTCTTATATTATTATCATGTGATATGAAAAAATAAAATTAATTTATAGTTATTAATACAATCTTGACTTTAATCTTAAAGTTTGTTATACTTTTAACATAAATAACAAATATAATTTATGGTAAGTATTTATGAGCGAAGAACAAAATGAACAATTGTCAGAAACAGGTATATATTGTGCAAATTGCAGATATTGCGTCTTGTTTAGAAAAGCTACAGGCATAGACAGCAATCAATATTTGCTTAGAGTAAAATGTGCACAAGAGCAATGGCGTAAAAAACTTGGCGAAGAAAAAATGTACAAGTATTTTACAGTGGCTAGAAGAACAGTAGAAAAATGTGATGATTATAAGGAAATGGGTGATTTAAGAAGTTTCCTTAAATCTTTACGAAAAAGTTTACCTGTACGTGATGAAGTGTATATTATAAAGAAATAATGGAAATTTTGGGTGAAAAAAGGTTTTGTTTTTTTAGTTGTACTTGTTTTTTTATTAATTTCATGTGCTTCGGCAGTTAAAGTTTCTGTGGAGGAAGGACAGTACCCTAGAATAATAGCTGAAAAAGCATATACTGAATTTGGTAATAAAAACTATAAAAATGCTATAGCCTATTATCAATATATAATAGATAATTTTGATAGAGATGCTTATAGTAAAGATGTAGCATGGGCTTATTATGAAATAGGATTTTGTTATTACTATCAGAACAAGTATAAAGAAGCTTTAGAGTATTTTAATATAGTTATAAATAATTTTACTGTTTTATCTCCTAGAATTTTAGCTCAAAAAGTTATGCAGGATATTTATGAAAAAAAACCTAAATTGAAACCTGTAGAAATTATAGAAGAGGAAGTAGAAATTATTGAAGAAAATTTAGACTCATGAAAAAAGAACATAGCATCACTACTAGACTTATATTAGATTTTTTAATAATGAGTATAATAACTATAGCTATTATTTTAATAGCATATGTTTTATATTCCAGAGGTGAGGGTAGGGAATATACTTTATTTACCTATGTACTTTTAAGTTTAATATTTTACAAAACTTATATACCATATATAATATCATTGTCTGTTTATTTCTCTTTTTTTAAAGCCAGATATTTATATCAGGAAAGTATTTCTAAAGTTATAGCTACACCAATAGCAGTTATTGTATTACTTGTATCTTTATATGCTGTATATGATTATTCCTTTGTTAATTTCTTTATTTCTACAGTAAAAGAGCATAATTATTTAAAGGATATGAGAATATACTATGAGCATGGTATTAAATTAAAGAATGAAGCATATGAAAAAGCTAAAGAAGAGCTTACAAAAGGTAATTTAAATTCTGCATCAGTTTTTGCTGAAGAAGCTTTATTTTATGATAAAGATGACGGCAATACTCTGCTTCTTATAAAAAGTATACAGGAAGAAAAAGCAAAACAGCATGAAAAATATCATCAGCTAGAAATTAATAATATTAAGAATTTAATAAGACAGGGTACTAAAGAGTTTAGCTCATCTAATTATATTGAAGCTAGTAAATATTTTAATAAAGTTATAGCATTAGATAAATATAATCCATTAGCTTTATATTATATGAATAGAATTAGAATAGCTAGAAATGAAAAACCTTTATTTAAAAGCAATACTACTGAAGAGGCTTCAGTGTATGGAAGGTTAGCAGATATTATTGTATTATATGAAAATGGCAGATTATGGGAAGCATATGATGCTGTTTCTAAATTATATATGCATGCTCCTAATATTCCTGAAGTGAATAATTATTATTCTATTATTAGAAATGCTATAAGCAGATATGATTTTTTTATAAGAGAAGCTAAAGAAATTAGAGATGCTTATATAAATGATTCTACTATGACTCAGTATAGTTCTGATTTAAACCATAATGGAATTAATTTGATGATTGACAAAGATACTTTATTATCAGCAGCAAGTACTGCCATATTTAAAGATAGTTTTTATATTTTTGATGTATCTATTATAAAATTAGATAGTGATTTAAAAATTGTGCAATCTGATAATTATTTATATGGTAAAATAGCTGATACATTTAAAGGAACAAATAATAGTAAAAATATAATATTGAAAGCTAAATTTGATGAGAATAAAAAAGATTATACTTATAGTGATACAAATAGTGTTGTTATTCCTATAACCATATCATATAGTACTGTAAATGTGATAAAAAATTATTCTACTTTAGAATTAAAATATATAAGTTTGGCAGATTTATTTGTTTTGAGAAATGAACTTAAGAAATTTGGATACTCTGACAAGGAACTTAATTTTCAGCTGTTTATCAAAAATGTAGAGCCTATTACATATTTGCTTTTATTTATAATAATAGCTTATTATTCATTTAGATTTAGATTATCTATATCTTCTACTCCGTTTCGTTTTTACAATAAGATCACAGGGGTTGTAGGTACAATAATTTTAGTTTTAGTATATAAAGTAATAATAGAATATATTGCAACATTATTTCTTATGTTCTCAGAACCTGTCCTAAGTGTTATTATTATTGTGGTATTATCTACTATTTTTATATTGATGGTTATATTACAAATGGCTAGAATTCCAAGAGATGTTAGATAATTTATATTCAAAAAAAGAAGTTATAGAATATTTAAAGGATTGTTCCATTTTTCCTAATAAAAGTAGAGGTCAGAATTTTTTATGCGATAGAAATATTGCCTATAATATATCTTCTGTAATACCTAAAAATCTTTCAAGAAGTAAATTTGCTTTAGAGATTGGCGGAGGACTTGGAGCTTTAAGTAATATGCTTATTGATATATATAAAGAAAATATTCTTATTGTAGAGTATGATAATGCTTTATATAATCATTTAATTTCAAAATTTAAAGGTATAAATATCATTCATAAAGATATATTAACTGTAGATATATCAAATTCAGAAAATAAATATGATATATATGGGAATATACCGTATAATATAGCAAGTCCTATAATAGAATGGCTTTTTGAGAAATCTTATTCTAAATGGAATTATGGTGTATTTATGGTCCAGAGTGATTTTGCTGACAGACTTATAGCTAAAGAAGATACAGAAAATTATTCTGCTTTAACATTATTTGCTAATTTTATGTCGGATGTTAAACTTGAATTTAATGTTTCAAAAGATGTTTTTTACCCTATTCCTAAAGTTACTTCATCTGTTATTAGTATTACTCCTAAAGAAGTAGATATTAATATGGTTAATATATTTAAATTAACTGCGAAAACATTATTTCATAATAGAAGAAAAACAATAAAGAATAATCTAGTTAATTCTCCTTATATAAAAATTGATAAAAATAAAGCAGATGAAATATTAGAAAAATCAGGCATTGATGCAGGATTGAGAGGAGAAACTTTGAATATTGATAAAGTGTATGAACTTACTAAGATTATAATGGAATATATTTAATTATTATTTTCAGTATCTTCTATTATTTTTACATATTTTATAATATCATTTATTTGTTTATCATCTTTTTTACTGTTAGCATTGTACATACATATTATTTGAAGCATTCCGTTGTCATGCAGCATAGAGAATGATTTATGATATGTTTTATTAGGACCATAATAAAAACTCATTAAAATTTGGTAAGCATTACTATTATCTTCCACAACACCTTCATTAACTATTTCAAAATCCTGTATAGCTTTATTATTTTTTATACCATTTACAATATCATTTCTAGTATTTTCAAGTGTGATTATTCCATTGTATGCAGGCTTATATTTTGTGTATACTGCAGTATATATTGCTGTTTTTCTTTCTATTCCATATGATTTACGAAATTCTATATTATTGTCGCTTAATACAGCTTGTTCCATAAAATTTTCTTCAAAATCTGCCGGGATATCTATTTGTATATTAGAAATAGATATAGTTTTAGTTGCAGGCTTACATGAGCTTATTAATAATGTTAATAAACTTATTAGAAATACTTTATTGATATTTTTTTTCATAGTTAATATATTATATATTATAATTAATATTTTTAAAGTAA
Source organism: uncultured Brachyspira sp. (assembly GCA_944392715.1). Classification (GTDB taxonomy): domain Bacteria; phylum Spirochaetota; class Brachyspiria; order Brachyspirales; family Brachyspiraceae; genus Brachyspira. Next base: position 1,299 of record CALXXQ010000173.1, on the reverse strand, counting down.
AAAATCATTTTTTTGATAAATATTAAAAAAATCTTTTTACATTACTGCATTATTTTTTATATTTATAGTATAAAAAATTTAATGTATGATGTAAATAATATAAAATCAAATCAATATAAAAGGAAATATGAATGAGAAAAACTAAAATAATAGCTACTTTAGGACCAAGATGGTCTAACGAAGAGATGGTAAAAAAAATTATTGAAAATGGTGCAGATGTATGCAGATTAAATTTTTCATTTGGAACATATGATGAACATTTAGAGAGAATTAATATAATAAGGAAAGTTTCAAGCGATTTAAAAAAACCTGTGGCAATACTTGCAGATTTGCAGGGACCTAAAATAAGAATAGGAAAATTAAAAGAACCTATAGCAGTAAAAGAAGGCGATATAGTAAAATTAAGCGGATATAAAGAAACAAATGATGACAGCATTATTCCTACTACTCACTCTAATATAGCACATGATGTAAAGAATGGTTCTATGCTTTTAATAGCTGACGGTGCTATACAATTAATAGTTGAATCAAGTGATGAAGCTTCAAAACTTGTTGTATGCAAAGTCATAACAGGAGGTACTATATTAAGCAGTAAGGGTATTAATTTGCCGGGAGCTCATGTTACAACAGAAGTACTTACAGAAAAAGATGTTAATGATGCTTTATTTGCTGCTAAGAATGGGGTAAATTATTTGGGTATGAGTTTTGTAAGGCGTGCTGATGATGTTATAAGGCTTAGAAAAATTTTAGATGATAATAATTTCCAGAATGTAGGAATTGTATCAAAAATAGAAAATACTGAATCTTTAGAGAATTTAGAGTCTATAATAAAGCATTCTGATGGAGTTATGGTAGCACGCGGTGATTTAGGTGTTGAAATACCGTTTGGTGAAGTACCTGTTTGGCAGAAAAAAATATTAAAAATAGCAAATGGTATGGGAAAAATTACAATAATAGCCACACAAATGCTTGAAAGTATGACTAAAAGCCCTGTTCCTTCCAGAGCAGAGGCAAGCGATGTTGCTAATGCTGTATTAGATGGTACAGATGTTGTAATGATGTCTGCTGAAACTGCTTCTGGGGACTATCCTATAGAATCTGTTAAAGCTATGGTTTCTATAGTAGAGGCTGCTGAAAAATCTTCAATTAAAAATATGCATGATAATATGGTCTATTTAGACAGAGGTGTTAATGATGCTTTGTCTGACAGTGCCTCTTATTTATCATATTGTTTAAATAATAAGGCTATAATTGCTCTTTCAAGGTCTGGATATACTGTTAAAAATTTATCTAAGAAAA
>CALXXQ010000172.1 GCA_944392715.1 uncultured Brachyspira sp. | reverse complement strand
CTTTTGTATTAATGTCAGACATATTTATTTACTCCTTTTCTGATTCTACGGCAACTAATATATTAAAATCGCCAATAGAGGTATCTAATTTTATATGAAGAAATTCCGAATCGCTTATCGAAACCTCCAAATCTTTGCTTTTCATAATAACAGGCGGTGATATATCTACATTATACCCGTCTGCTTCCAATTTTGTTACAGCTAAACCAGCTATTAAATTAATAAGTTCCTGTATTGTAGATAAGGATAACTTATCAATATCTTTTATTTCACTATCATTCATTATAGAAACTATTTTTTTAGCAGTTTCTACTTTCATATCAATGATAAAATGTCCAATTACATCTTCTGATAATGATACTATAGCTATAATACCAGAAGTATTAACAAAAGAGCCTTTAAGAGTGATATCGCTTATTTTGATACCGTCTTTTAGGTAATTTTGTAATATTTCATTGGACGCATCTGTAAATGGTCTTATATAGTCAAGTCTCATTATAATACTCTTTATATACTAATTACTTACTTGTATTTTAACAATATATGAATTTTATTGCAAGTATAGTTATAAAATTAGTATTATGCTTGCAATGAATATCGAAAAAAAAATAATTTGCTTGAATAAATATTATTGACACAGATATATTATTATATTATTATTATATTATTATGAGATTTATATTAGAAAAACATTTAGACTTCTCTACAGTCTACAGTCTACAGTCTACAGTCTACAGTCTACAGTCTACAGTCTACAGTCTACAGTCTACAGTCTACAGTCTACAGTAATATTATCCTATGATAAAAAATACTATTTATTAATCCTATATCTAATTCTTTTTGTATTGCATAAATTATTAAAAATACAATATATTAAATTGTATTTTTACTTTTGTAATTCAATTCAAAATATTGATTTAGAAATTAATAAAAATTTAATGCATCCTTATAATTTTGAAAAAATTAAATTAAAAATTTATTATATATTATTATTAGATAATAATATAAATCATTTTTATAAAATAATTAATGATAATTATTTTATTATTCTTTTTATTTCAAAAATATGTGCTTTATTCATAATATTAAGTACTATTCTAGGAAAATATCAAAATGAAATTCAAATAAAAGAAATTGAAGAAATAAAAGGAAATCAGAATTCTAATGGTTATTCGATTCATAAAGATATTTATTTTCATACTATAGAAAAATACATATTTTTAAAAAATATATATGTGAATTGCATAAGCATTCAAAAAATTAAAAGAAATGTGTATTACCTCAAATACTATGATTATGAGAGAATAGCGTATAACTATAATAAATCAATATCTTTTATTGCCAATGATTATTAGAACTTATATATGATGATAAAAAATTATATAAAAAATATTTATTAAGGAGTTTAATTATGTTTTGTTCAAAATGCGGAACACAAATTAGTGATGAGGCTAAATTTTGTACTAATTGCGGGTCAAAAACAGAGACGTCAGCAGAAATCAGTAAAATTAATACTGCTGAGAATTCAATGCATCAGGATTTATCAATGGAAAATGATGTTAATCAGAATAAAAGTATATCGGATAATAATGATGTAAAAAAGAAAGATGAAAATGATAAAAGCACATATCAGCCTAAAAGCGATGTTCAGTATTTAGGAGAATATGAACAATTTATTGCTGCATTCTTTGGAATTACAGGAAGTTTAGATAAGAAAAAAAATAAACTTATAGAAGGTTATTCTAATTCTTTTAAATTTTATGATTCCAAACCTAATATATTTAAATTTTTTATAAGATTTGGAGGAAGAGATGTCCCTTTTTATGATATGAGAGCTATATTAAGCTGTATATTTCTTATTCCATTTGCATATTTATATTCATTGAAAGCAAAAAAATCGGCTTTTATATCAGCTTTGCTTGTATTATTAATAATAGGTGCGGTTATGGCTGCTCCTGCTGGAGATATTTTTCTTATATGGCCGTTTATGGCAATTATATTTTTTTTAATTCCTAAATTATTCCATATTGAATTTAGCAGAAGAATGAAATTAGTTGAAAATGAATCTAATCATAATTTAAAGCTTGAGAAATTTAAATCTATGTGTCAATCTCCTGATAAAACTAAATATAAAATTACATCAATTATTTCTTTTATAGCTGTTATGCTATTTTTCTTTGTTTCATTATTTTTATTTTCAGGCAGTGAAGATGGTGAATATGTTAAGTTAGTTAAAAGATCAGCATTTAATAATGTACCTCAATTAACTGTAGAAGAATTAATAAATGGTTCTCTTGATAATCCAAGCTGGAAGCAAATTGTGGCAGAAGACAGAAGAAATTATGTTAATGTTGAAGGTTATTTAAATGGTATTCATATAGCTATACAATTTAGAATAAATAAAAATGAAGACAGTTGGGTAGTTAATGCAGTTGAATTTGAAGGCTCTCCTATACCTATTGGTAATTTAGCTCAGGAACTATATTCTATATATTTAGAAAATCAGCAATAATTTTATGAAAAAATTACTAATTATTAAGGATTAAGCATCATGTTAAAATTAAAAATTTTATTTATTTTATTAATTACATCTATGTTATTTGCTCAATCAGATGATAAAATAACTTTGCGAAATCTTTACAAAAATGATTTCTATTATTTAAAAATGGAGAATAGGCTGTTTACTAGAAGTCAAGCTCCAGAATTTGCTTATGATCAAATGATGAGAATGTTAGATCTAAGGGTTTTTATACCACATGAAGATGGTTATTATTATAAATTATATCCATTATTTAGTAAATATAATGACGCTATGAAAGATATAAATGAAAAACTATATCCTGATAATTGGCATCCATCAATGGGAACTTTTGAAGTTGATGAAATAGAATTGCAAAATTGGTGGTCTATTTATAGTTTAATAGCAAATCAAAGTTATACTTTATTTAAATATCAATATAATTCAATATATATTATTGATTCAGGCGATAATCTATTACAAGCATATAACTTCCATATAAAACAATTTAAAAGATCTGCTATGTATAAGCAAATGGATAATCCTGAATTTGCTATACCTTATAGTTTAATATATGTTTTAAAAGCTCATATTTTAATATGTAAAATGAGATATGAAACTGATTATGATTCTTTTGATAAATATAAAGAAGATTTAGAACAAATTTTAAATTATATTGAAAAAGATTCTATTGATTATAAATTTTCATTTAAAAAGTTTTTTAAAGAATATGATGAATTGTATGGGTATAGGTTATCTCTTTATACTGATATGGTATATGAAATGGGTAAATTAGCAATAAGTGTAGATGCCAATTTACATGAAACAATTGGTTATTGGATATTTAGCGATAAGTATACTACAATAAATGATTATGTAGAATTCAATAATAATGATGGTATTTATGAAAACGGAGAAATATATACACAAGAAGATTTTTCAACATATATTGAAAATGGAACTCCATTATTTCAAAAATATTATGAAAGATTTTCTAAAGCGATAGATTATGAATCTTATTTTAATGAATAAAAAAAGTATATATTTTTATCTTAAACATAATAATAAACTTAATGAAATTTATTATGTTTAAGAAATATTAGTAATACTTTTTATTAAAAAAATCAGATTTTACTTAAAAAATAAAAAGGGCTTTGAAATTATTTTCAAGCCCCTTTATTTTAGTTTTATTATTTGAATTGTGTTACATATTTCTATAGAAGTCTATATGATGCTGTAATTCATCAGGCAATGGATTTCCTGTTTTTGTGAATTTGAAATATCTATTTTCCAATTCTGTAGCTCTTTTATTTCTTATGTTTTTAAATCTGTTTGCTATTTCAGTATACATAGGCTGTTTTTCAAGTTCCTCTCTGATATTTTTAGAGAATGGCACTTGTCTGTATAATATACCTCTTGCAACTCTGTTAAGTCTCATTATACCTTTACTTTCGTATTTTATCCACAAATTATAATCAGTTACAAAAACTTCTCTTAGATTGTTTCTGCATTTTTTAATTTGTATTTTTAATTTTTCTTTAGCTTCGTCTGATAAGTTTCTGTTTTTTCTGTAGAACTGAACATAATCACTGTATTCTGAAGTTATAGACATTTGAGTAATATCGTTCCAAGCAGGTCCTAGCATAGTTTTGCATAATTCCCATCTGAATGCTCCTATAGTAGGAAGCAATAAGCTTTCTAATTCTTCTGATGTAAATATAGGGAATAGGAATCTTCCTGTACTATTTTTTTGTCTGCTTGAAAGCTCTTCCCACATTATTGCTCTTGAACCAAATGTAGGCATAAGTATTATATTAGGAAGTACTTCCTGCATAACTAATTCTTTTTCTATATTTAATTCTTTATTTTTGTATAATACTTCTCTGTAGAATGCTGAAAAATCTATATCAGTTACTTCTTTTATAGATTTTTCCATAACATCTCTTCTAATTAAAGCTCTGTCAAAATCTTTGGTAATCATATCTTTATGAAGAATAGGGAAGTATATACTTACCTGTCCATAACATAATCTATGAGTAGTTTCTATCATATTTTCTACTTCATATTCAAGTCTTTTTGATGAACTTTCCAAATGATCTTCTAATTCTTTATCACTGATAGTTCCTCTTTTTTTCAATTCTCTTAAAGCTTCTCTATAATCCTGTCCAAATCCATTAACAGAAGGCGGCTCTTCCTTATCATAAATTTTTTGAAGCCATTCGTCTATATAAAGTACGTTTATTCTTTTAGTTTTACTTTTATCTTTTATTTCATAAAGGTCCATTATTTGATTTGGAGTAAGCAATTGATCATCCATATATCCGAAGTTCAAAAACATTTTAGCAAGTTTATTATTATCTCCGTTTATGATAACTCTTTTTGCTATTTCTCTATATACTTCAAAAAATACGGTTGTAACACCTCTTCTTATTTTTCTTACATCATCTTCAGTACTAAATTTATCTCTTAATTTCCTGAATGCATTCAATGATTTCATAAAGTTTTTAGCTTTCTCTTCTTCTATTCCAGACATTTCTATTAATTTTTTTGTAGGATTTTTTACTTCATCAGGAAGTTCTTCAAAACCAAGAGTTACTTTAATATTTTCAGCTTCTTCCATTCCTACAGCTATTTGTTCTTCAGGAGTTAACATAGTATTTTTTGTTATTCTTTTTACTATAGAATCCATTTCCTCTATGTCTATATTAAGATCATAATCATATTCATTTTTTATTTTATTATATACGTCTTTAATTACATTAGACATATACTTAATATACTTTGCCCATACCTCATTATCTCTTCCCTGTTTATCTAAATCAAAAGCAGTTTTAGTATACTCACCAAATAAAGATTCAGATTCATTAGAGGATAAAAATATTATATTTTCTATAGCTTCAACTATTTCGCTTTTTAGCATGTATGATATTTTATTTAAGTTTCTATACAGCATATGGCATGCATCTAAGCTCATGTTAATATCATATGTGAAGAAATCATTTTTAATATTTTTAGGCATAGTTAAAAATCTTCTTACATAATCAATTTCAAATTCCAGTTTTTCATCATTATTTTCTATTAATTGATTTTTATTATGCATATATATTTCAGAATGATCTGCTCTTATAAAATCAACATCAAAAGAAGTAGGAAAATTAAAACCAGATTTTATAGAATCCTCATAAATATTTTTATAATTTTTAAATATTTCAGATTTAATATTTTTTGATTTATTTTGCTGAAGATTGAAATACATAACTGCAAAATTTGCTGAAGCTATTTTTATATCAGAATTAATTTTTTTTATTTTTATATACTCTTCATAAGATTTAAGTATTAAATATGCTATAGAATGATACATACTAGTAATATAAGATTTATTTACTTTGAAAAAACTTTTAACATATTCTTGATTTGGAGTTTTAACAGTATATATCTCAGTATTTTCTTTTGATTTGAAAGAAAACATGTATTTAGAATCACTTTTATAACTTCCTATACCAATCATAATATTTCTTGGTATTGAAAATAATCTGCAGCTATATCTTATAACTTCATTTTCATCTTCTATTCCTAGAATTTCCTTTGAAGAAATATAAACATCTAATTCTCCATTTGTAACTAATGATATATTTTTTACATTCTCCCCTTCATGAAACAGTATGCTTCCGGGATTTAATTTTAAATTTCCATTTTCTTCAATGTTTACACTCATAATTATTGACTCTCTCTAAAATATAATTTATTAGAAAAAATTATATATTATTTTTTGAAAATATGCTAGTTTTTATGAATTTTAATAAAAAAATCCCAATTTTATCCCAAATTTTGCTTCTAATTCGTTAAAAATGCTATAAAAACGGCTCTAAAAATGGCTAAAAAAACAATTTGAATTCATGACAGCTTATTTTTGTATAAAATGTATTATAATTTTAGTATTTTGTTAAAAATATAGCATTTTACCCCCTAAATAAGGCTTGAAGGGTATTGAATTATTTTATCTGTATGCTATAATAATAAAACAGTTGATGAGAAACAAAAAAAACACAACGAAAGAAACGAAACATCAGCTGAGAAAATGAAAAACTTAAAGTTCTTTGACAGATATATGAGAGCGTAGATTTTTAGAAAGTTTTTTCCAACAAAAACGGAAATCAGCGATTATAAAAATCTTCACTAGATAAAGAAAACACAATTAGATTGTGTGTCTTAGAGTAGAAACAATTAAGCGGAG
>CALXXQ010000171.1 GCA_944392715.1 uncultured Brachyspira sp. | reverse complement strand
TTAAATGATTAATGATAGATGTTTGATGATTGATGTTTGATGCTTGATGCTTGATGCTTGATGCTTGATGCTTGATGCTTGATGCTTGATGCTTGATGCTTGATGCTTGATGCTTGATGCTTGAGATAAAACACAGTAATACATATTTATATATTAACATAATATTTAAAATAGTCAATAAAAATAAAATATTATTCTTATTTTTTTATAATATTAATGATGATGTTCTGAACATTCTCCTTCATGAGAATGATCATGAGAATGATTATCTTCTTTATGCTTAATATTATCTCTATAAATAGGCTGAAACTCTTCGCGTAAAAGTTTTCTATTCAAATCTTTTCCAATAAATACTATTTCAAGTTCATCTTTTTCTGAAGCGCCAGTAACTGCATATCTATCGCCTACTATATCATATCTTAAATAATTACTGCCGCATTTGATAAATCCTTTAGACCTTGCAACAAAACCAAATCTGCCATGAATAATATCTTCAAGAAGCATAATAAATTTATTTTCATTTACAACACTGCATCCTTTCATGCTTATAGAATCAGGCATTTCCTCATTTTGAGGATTGGATAATTCCTTTACAGCATATTTCTCATCTAAAAATGATTTTAAAATACTCTCCCACCATTCTTTATCTTTATTGGAATAATGATCCTCTAGTATCTCTATATCATCATACGAAGAATTATTTTTTTCTATTAATAATTTTATTTTTTTTATAAGGTCATCAGTTTCAGATTTATCTTTAGACTCCATTTTTGATATTATAATTTTAGAAGTATTTAATATCTGATCAACATAAATATCATCGTAAGAATTAACAAATGAATCAAAAGCATTGCCGTCTATAATAGTTATAGGTTTAAGAAGAACTATTCTTTCATATTCAATCTGCTTTATATTATTTATTATATTACTGAGCTTAGCAACTCCTGTAGGCTCTACTATTAAATATTCAGGGTCAAGAGAATTTGCTATTGTTAATATAGAAGAGGCAAAATCTTTTTTCATAGTACAGCATACGCATCCTTCTGTAAGCTCCCAAATATTCATGCCTTCATCTTTAAGTATATTAGAATCTATATCTACATCTCCATACTCATTTTCCATAACTACAAAATCTCTTTTAGTTTTATTAGCCATTTCTTTTATTAAAGTAGTTTTACCCGCACCTAAAAATCCTGAAACTATAAGTATTTTCATTTTTTATGCCGCTCCTATTAACTATTATAAGCAAATTATATAATAGTTTATATATAAAATCTAGTTTTAATATTTAAATAAAACTCGGGCGGGTATGCTTTTATTATTTAAGTTAAAAAAATAAATTGTATTATTAATTGTAATTAAGGCAGAAAATATAAAAGGGCGGGGAATGAAAATAAGTTTTAAAATTTATTCTCACTCCCCACCCTATTATATTATTATTTTAATTAGACATTTTTATTATTATTTTATTTTGCTGCTAATAAAAGAAATTATAGCACCCACCCTAGTGTTTTTTAAATTTATAATATTACTGCTGTTCTTTTTTAGGAAGTTCGCCTTTAGTAGTAGTATTATCTGTATTTTCTATAGTAAGCACCATATACCCAGAATGGAAAACAAATGTATAATTCTTATCATTTTTACTAGCTGTATAAGAATAATCATCTATTTTTGTAAGTTCTTCTTTTGTTATTGAAACATTATCTTTATATATATTATCACCTTGTATATCAATAGTCATAGAATTATCTTCATTAACAATTACTATACATTTATTTGTTATAAGCTGTCTTGTATTTTGAGTAGTATTTAAAACACCCTCATATCTTCCTGGCATATTAATATTCTTTGAGCAGCTTAAAATAAATAATAATAAAGATAAGCTTAATATTCTAATACAATACTTCATAATATAACCTCTAAATAATTTAATTTTACAGTATTTAATATTAATATTTTTTATGAAATTGTAAATATTACTTTATCAAAATATTAATTATCATTTTTTTGAAAAACTATTTTCTTCGCCTTTAAGTATTCTTTTATAATTTGGTATATGCTTTATTACTATAAATATAGCAAGAAGAATAGCTATAGGAAGAAGAATTATATAGTTTATATTAAAGAATATTCTATATAAAAAATTAACTTTGAAATATAATAAACTTAAAACTATAGGAAAAGCAATAGCCCCAAAAGTAGATCCAATTGCCACAGTTTTTTTAGATATAAATAAACCTATAAAGAAAAATACCATAGTGATAATCAAACTTACAGGAGCAAGCATAAACATAGAACCTGCACTAGTTGCCACACCCTTACCACCTTTAAAACCTAAAAATATAGAAAATACATGCCCGAGTATAGAAGCAACCGCACAAGCTACCAATATATAACTATGAGCAGATATAATGGAAGATAAAATAAAAGAAGGAACTAATACAGCTATCATTCCCTTCCCTATATCGCAAATATAAGCGGCAATTCCAGCCTTTTTACCGCATACGCGAAGTACATTACTAGCACCAGGATTGCAGCTTCCCTCTTTTCTCACATCATGACCATTTATTTTTCCTATTATAAATGAAAATGGTATAGCGCCTATTATATAAGATACAAGTATGCTTATTATAATTTTAACTATCATATTTCTTTCCTCTCTTTCTGAAATTAAGAATAATTGGTGTTCCTCTGAAATCGAACATCTCTCTGAATCTATTTTCCAAATATCTTTTATAATGCGAATTCAATTTATGAGGGTGATTGCAAAATATAGCAAAAGCTGGAGGATTAACTCCTGTCTGAGTAACATAGAAAATCTTAAAAGGATTTCCTCCTGCCGATATAGTATATTCTCTTGTAGCTCTAACCATAGTCTCTGTAAGAGCATGAGTTTCAAATCTCTGAAATCTAGTCTTTGCCACTCTAACAGCAAGTGATAATAATTTATCAGCATCATTTTTTCTAGTGGCACAAACTCTGGCATAAAAAGCATAATTTAGTATAGGAAAAGCATCTTTCATATATGCCTCATAATCATTCCAAGTAGTACCCTTATCTCTTATATCCCATTTATTTGCAGCAATTACAATTCCCTTTCTTCTTTCTATTATTAAGTTGGCAATAGTTTTATCCTGATCCGTAAGACCTTCAAAAACATCAAGCATTAATATACATACATCAGAAGCCTCTATAGCTTTTATTGCTCTATTTACACTATAATATTCTATATCAGTATTAACATTCTTCTTTTTTCTTATTCCCGCAGTATCAACAAGACAAATATCATCGCCTTTGAAATTAAATGTTTCATCTATAGAATCTCTAGTTGTTCCCGCAATATTCGATACTATGCTTCTATCTTTTTCTATTAAAGTATTTAATAATGTAGATTTTCCTGCATTAGGCTTTCCTACAATGGCTATATTTATAATCTTATTTTCTTCAAATTCTTCATCAAATTTTTCTTCATCTTCTATATCATCATATTCTTCTTCATTATCTTCTATTACTATAGTATTTTTTTCTCTTTCAGCTTCTAAATCAATTCCTACTCTCTCAAGTACTTCAAGTATTTTCTCTCTCAAATCATCAATACCATTATTATGCTCGGCACTTATTGGTACTATATCATTTATACCAAGAGAATAAAATTCATTAATTAAACTATTATGAGAATCAGCATCAATTTTATTTATAACAAGTATTATAGGCTTATTTAATTTTCTTATAGTATTAATAAAATGTCTGTCATCAGGATGGCTTTCATGAGCATCTACCAAAAATAATAATATATCAGCATCTTCAGCCGCCGCCTTCAAAGCTTTTTCTCTTACCTTCTCATTTAAAGTATCATCGCTTATATCAAGAAGTCCTCCAGTATCCAAAACATTAAAAGTTATATCATCTATATAAGTTTTGGCCATACTAATATCTCTTGTTACTCCAGCAGTAGGATCAACTATAGATTTTCTTCTTCCTGCAAATCGATTAAAAAGTGTAGACTTTCCTACATTCGGTCTGCCCAGTATAGCGATATTTATCATTTATTAAACCTTAAATATTTGATTAGATTAAAGAAAATAATATCATAATTTTTAATATATTGCTATTATATTTTTATTTTATAAATTTGTATTATTTTGAATTAATTTATAAAACCAAGTATCCTCTGAATTATTTAAAGGAAGCACATATTTTTTACCGTCTGTATCTGTAAATAAAATTTTGTCTTTTCTATAATTAATAGTCATCTTAGAATTATCAAAATTTAAATCCCTAATATTATTAGTATTATTAATATCTTCTATATATTTAGCTTCTTCTATATTTTTTATTACTTGATTTCCTTTCTTATTGTTTATAGTTCCTGAAATATAAGTAAGTTTATTTAAACTATTTATATCTTCCCTCTTTACTAAAATAAAATTAAGCATTTCATTAGTAAGCTCATTTCCTTTAGCATCTTCATTAAACATCAAAATACTTACTTTATCGCTTACATACATATTGCAGCTTGATAGAAATATTATTATAACTAAAAAAATCAAAAATATTCTTTTCATATAAAACTCCCTAAAATATAAAACAAATAATAAAAGATAATATAAAATAATTTTAATAAATATTATACTTGATTATTTTTTGCATAATAGTATAATTAATTAAATTATGGGTACCTCTATGTTACAAACAAACAAACAAACAAACAAACAAACAAACAAACAAACAAACAAACAAACAAACAAACAAACAAACAAACAAACAAACAAACAAACAAACAAACAAACAAACAAACAAA
>CALXXQ010000170.1 GCA_944392715.1 uncultured Brachyspira sp. | reverse complement strand
GTTTATTTGATTCCTATTGCATCCATTTTGGTAAAAATATTTTGACCTTAACCTGTAAAAAGGGGAAAAGAGGCCATACGGACAGCCAGGTCAAAAGCCGATTTGCGATTCAATCGTGTTAATTTATTTATAAGGAATAAACGTACTTGTGAATGGTCAACATGAGCAGTAAAAGTAGAAATTACTGTATAGGCTCAAATAAACTAATATTCATAAATAGTTAAGAAGATCTAATCAAGTACAATTATTTATCTTTATGTAAGGAAACTTATGTTAGAAAAATAATTGTATTTTTTTATATAAGATTTCCTTCTATACAATATGTTAGGAGGATTTTATGCAAGATAAAATTAAGCTATATGGATTTAATAATCTCACAAAAAGTCTAAGCTTCAATATCTATGATGTATGCTATGCTAAAACAGAACCAGAACAAAAAAAATATATAGATTATATTGATGAGCAGTATAATTCTAAAAGACTCACAGAAATATTATGCAATGTAACCGATTTAATAGGTGCTCATATTTTAAATATATCCAAACAGGATTATGACCCTCAAGGTGCAAGCGTAACTATACTTATTTCCGAAGAACCTTTGAATGAAACTCTATTAGATGAAACTTGCAATAAAGGCAATATTTCATTTGTAGAAAAAGAAACAGTATGTGCACATTTGGATAAAAGCCATATAACTGTTCATACTTATCCTGAATATCATCCAAATAAAAGCATATCATCATTCAGAGTTGATATTGATGTATCTACTTGCGGTAAAATATCTCCTCTTAAAACACTTAATTATCTTATTCAATGTTTTGATTCTGATATAATATCTATAGACTATAGGGTAAGAGGATTTACTAGAACAATAGACGGAAAAAAATGCTTTTTAGATCATAAAATAACAAGCATACAGGATTATATAAGCGAAGAGATACAAGAAAGATATGATGCTCATGATGTTAATATATATAGTTCCAACATATTCCATACTATGATGATAATTAAAGAATTAAATCTCAGTAATTATTTATTTGGTAAAGATGTTAATGAATTTACTCCTAAAGAGAGATTAAAAATATCTAATGATCTTCGTCAGGAAATGATAGAAATATATTCTGGAACAAATATATATGACAATGAATAATCAGAAAAGAACTCCTATTGTTGATGCTTTAAATAAATACAGAAAAAAACGCATAGTAAGTTTTGATGTTCCAGGACATAAACAGGGTAAAAGCACAAAAGTTCTAACAGATATTTTAGGTGAAAAATGTGTTCATATGGATTATAATTCATCAAAGCCATTAGATAATGCCACCCACCCTATAGGAGTTATAAAAGAAGCTCAGGAATTAATGGCTGAAGCATTCAAAGCTAAAGAATCTTTTTTTATGGTTGGAGGTACCACTTCAGCTGTTCAGGCTATGATATTCACCGCATGCAAATACGGGGATAAAATAATACTTCCTAGAAATGTTCATAAAAGTGCTATAAATGCTCTTGTATTATGCGGTGCTATCCCTATATATATTAATCCTGGAGTAAATAAAGAATTAGGTATATCACTTGGAATGTCAGTAGATGATATAAAAAAAGCAATAGAAAAACATCCTGATGCAAAAGCCATATTTGTTAATAATCCTACTTATTATGGAATATGCTCAAACTTAAAAGAAATAGTAAAATTAGCACATGAAAAAGGTATGATGGTTTTAGCAGATGAAGCTCATGGAACACATTTTTATTTTGGAGATAATCTTCCAATAAGTGCCATGGAAGCAGGGGCTGATATGAGCTGTATAAGTCTTCATAAAACAGGAGGTTCTCTTACTCAGTCATCTGTGCTTTTAATAAACGATAATATAAATGGAAGTCATGTAAGACAAATAATAAATCTCACTATGACTACAAGTCCAAGCTATATACTTATGAGCAGTTTAGATATAGCAAGAAGCGAATTAGCAATTAATGGAAAAGAAATTTTTAAAACAGTTGTAAATATGGCTGATTATGCCAGAAAAGAAATAAATAAAATAGGCGATTATTATGCTTTTGGAGAAGAGATAGTAAATAATAATGATACATATGCATTTGATAATACTAAACTTTGTATACATACTAGAAAAATAGGACTCGCTGGAATAGAAGTATATGATAAACTTAGAGATGAATATAATATACAAATAGAGTTTGGAGATATAGGAAATATTTTAGCTATAATATCAGTCGGAGATAGAAATCTTGAATTAGAGCGTTTAATTGCAGCTTTGGCAGAATTGAAAAGAAAATATAAAAAAGATTATACTCATTTATTTGACCATGAATATATTAATCCGATAGTAAAATACAGTCCTCAAAAAGCTTTTTATAGTAATAAGCATTCTGTATTATTAGATAACTCAGCAGGAAAAACTTCGGCTGAATTTGTAATGGCATATCCTCCAGGCATACCTATAATAGCACCTGGCGAGGAAATCACAGAAGAGATAATCACTTATATAAAATATGCAAAAGAAAAAGGCTGTGTAATGCAAGGCACAGAAGATATAGAATTAAATAATATACAAATAATGGAGGAATAATAAAAATGGATCTTTGGTACACAGAAAATCATACTGAAGAAGTAAAATTTTCAATAAA
>CALXXQ010000169.1 GCA_944392715.1 uncultured Brachyspira sp. | reverse complement strand
TAACATTATTACTCCTATTATCTCTATCTATCTTATTATAAGATTCATAAATATCTTTTAATTCTAAAGCTTTTAATACATTATTAATAATATTAATTGTTCTCTTATAATCAATTGCTGTTTTATCTGTACCGTCTTTTACTCTCATATGACAGATCATATTCCTGACATCTTTTATAGTATCTCCTATCTTTGGAGTCATTTTATTATTATTAAAATCTACTAAATCTCCGAACTCTACATATCCATTTTTTGTTATTATATCTTTAAACCCATTGACTTCATGACATTTATGAATTAAATGAGACTCTATAGCACATACAAAATATAAAAACTCTTTAGCAGCCCACATTAATACCCGTACCAATTCTTTAACTTTTACGGTATCTAATTCTTCTCCTTCTTTTAATTCAGCAACAGTAGGATTAATAAATTTTTTCAAAACATCATTTTGAACTATAATATTAAATGCCTCTATAGAATTAGATATGGAAAGATCCAAATCCTCTTTTTTCATTGATGATTTATTTATTCTTTGCGGATCAAGCAGCCATTCCAATGCATTTCTAACATCTTTTTTATAGTAATCTCTAATATTAATTCTAATAGGTGTTTTTAATTTCCAAACTAAATCAAAATCTAAAATACCTTTGCCATTTTTATTATACTGAAAAATAATAGGTATATTTTTTCCTAGTTTTTTATTTTTATGTACAATCAAATTAGAATATTTCTGAGAAATTAATGCAAGAACCATCTCCTGAGCTAATATATTTCTTATTTCATTATCTCTAAATTTTTTTATTTTATTTTTAGATTTATATTCTTCATAAAAACTAACAATTACAGGGATAGTATAATTTTTAGTTTTGAAATATTTTAATAATATAGATAATAAATCATATTTTCTAGTTTTATAATTATCAAATTCATTTGAAAACAAACTTTCTTTTATATTATCCCATCTCAAAGCCTCATAAATTCTATCATCTGTGTCTTTATAATAGTCATTTTTGTCTTTGTTCATAGAGTAATTAGGAGAAAAAGCATATTTACTCCAGCTTTTATATAAAACATTAGTTTCATCTTTAGGTTTCTTTTCTATATTTTTCTTATTCTCAGCAAATTTAACAGTAAGTTTTATACATTCATCTACAATACCATCAAGTGTTTTTATTTTTAATATATCTTCCATATATTTAGGAATATTTACATCAACAGATTCGAATGCTTTTTTAATTGCTTCATAAGAATCCATATTATTATTAACTTTATCAAGTTTTGATATAATCATCATTAACTTATCATGAAGGAGAATACTATCTCTTTGATGTATATGATGCTTTTTAACTATTTCTCTTCTTATAGCTCTTACACAAAATTTAGTTTTTTGATATACACTATATTTACTTACTTTTTCTTTTAAAATATCTTCTAGTGATCTTACTTTGTATTTTTTATTATCATTTTTACATTCTTTTTTTATATAAAAAAATGATGCTGTCTGCTGTAAATTATGAAATATTACATCATCAGAGATCATTATAGATGTAAGTAAAGCTGTAAGATTATATTTATTAATACTGTATTTTATCATATCTATATTTTTCTTATCAATATCATTATAAACTATTTTATAGATAGAACTATTAGCATTTTTAGAAGGCTTTACTTTTCTTCTAGTATCAATATAATATTTATCAATAGGTACTGCCCATATAGCAGCATTTCCAACTATAGACCAAGTATCTTCAAAAAAAGAGCTTTTTAAATTTCCTAATTTACCATATTCAGTAATAAAATTTAAAGCCTCTTTCATAAAAATGTCTTCATTTCTAAATACATTAATTAAAGATCTTTCTATTTCTTTTTTAGAATTTTCTATTTTTTCCTTTTCTTTTATTTTTTCATTGATCTTTTTATTTTTATCGATTTTATCTTTTTTTATTTCTATCAATTTGTTTGCTTTATCATTTCTTATAATATCTTCCAACTCTATTATTTTTGGAAAACTATTGCTGTAACTGTAAAATTTAAGAGCTTTTTTATACAAATAAAAAATATTTGTCTGATTATTAGTTTTATTTTCCGTATTAGATTCATCTTCAAAATCTTTTATAGTTTTCTTTATTCTTCCAGATTCATTGAATACTTCACTATTAAATTTCTCTTTTAATTTTATTTGATTTAAATAAAGTTTATCATCATCAAATTCAATACCAGGCACAAGTGTTTTATATCCGCCTCTTAATGAAAAAGATAAAATTAATTCCTGAATATATCCTCTTAATTTTATTAAATCCAATATTTCTTTAATATTCTTTTTTTCTGTAAACATAGCTATAATCATTAAAGCATATACAAAAGGCACATTTTTGAATGAAGTTTCCATTTTAGAAAAGTCTACATTTAATGCTTCTCTTATATATAAATCTTTGTCTTTATATTTTTGTAAAGATAATTCAGGATTCTCCTTTTTAATCTTTTCTATATATTTAGTATTTAAATTTATTTCATTATCCAAACATAATTTAAGGAAATTAAACAATTCTCCATTAAATTTTTTAAATTTACAATGCTTAAAATGATCGTCTCTTACATTCTTATGTATAAGAATATTTCTAAAATCCATAATGAAATCGATGGCTTGTTTATATGAAGCATCTATAACTTTTTGTAAATTCTCTTCATCCTCACTATAAAAATTATCTTTTTTATCTTCTTTATATTTTTCTATTTTATCACATATCATGCAATCTTTAGAATTTAATTTAGTACATTTTAATCTTGCACATTCTAATTTTGAATATTTTAAGTTAAATACAGTTTCAAATTGTGTTCTATATATTGACTTACTAATTTTTTCTTCCAACTTTTTTTCATTATTAGAATCTTTATTAAATACACTATTTTCTATTATAAATGTTGTTAGTATAGTTAATAATTTTTTTACTTTTACTTTATAACTATTTTTACTATCTCTTATAAAATAAGAAATATTATAAATATCTAGAATTTTTATATCTCCCATATTATCTCCACAATTTACATTATGATAATTTCAGTATATAAATAAAAATGATAAAATCAATAATATAAATTATAAATATAGAATTTTAGAAGAATTTTTATAATTTTTATCTATATTTATAAAATGCTTATTATTTTTTACAAATTCTCTTATATCATCATACTGCTGTTTTGTTATTATAAGAGTTTTTACAGATCCTTCATTTGGAGCATGTTTAGCTATTCTATTAATATGTTTTTCTAAAAGGGCATAATTTTTTGATATTCTTATATATACAGAATACTGCATCATGAAAAATCCATCTTTTAATAAATATTTTCTAAATAAAGAAGCAGTTCTTTTTTGTTTTTTAGTTTTAACAGGCAAATCAAAAAATACAATCAATATCAAATAGTTTGCCTCCAATCGTTAGGATATAAAAACATATTATAATCATTATTTGTAATGGATTTTAATAATGAAGCAATCAATATTTTGCATGCCGAAGATAATGCAAACCATTTATTATTTATACTAACTTCGTAGGAATAAATTTTATGCATTTCTTTTCTTATATTAGAATCAAGTTTTGAATATTTTAAATTAATCAGTTTATCTTTGAATTGATAGATATGATAATCTGCCATAGGTCTGAGAAGTTCTATAATATCATCAGCCAAATTAAAGGGGTTAGTTTTAGATTTATGAAATATTCCAAAATACGGTATAAAACCAGAAGCAATTATATATTTAATAATAACGGCCCTTATAATAGAATAAGTATAATTCAAAGCTGCATTAATAGCATAAATTTTTTTAGATTTAAAATCCTGCCTATAAAATTTAAAATCATCACTTGAAAATAATTCTTTAAAATAAATAGATGCAGCAATAGCTTCAGTATTTTGTATATTAGAGTAGTTTATTTTTTTAGAGTATTCCATTAAAGTATCATATCTGTTTAATGAATATTTTTGAAGACATAAAGCTTGATTAATAATTTTCTGCTGTATTATGGTTTTATGCAAATGTTTTTTTAATATATGAGATATTTGTAATTGCTTTTCTAAAGTATCTAATTTTCTATATTGATACCAATAAGAAAAAAGTATTCCGCTCACTTCATGCTTTTTATTTGTAGTCATTAATAATATTCCCATTTCAGCTAATTTATTTATTAATGGATGAGTTATTATAATTTGCCTGTTATCAAGTATAATATAATCAATATCTTCTAAAGGTATAGATTTAGTATATTTTTTATTTGTAAAAATGAGCTGTTCATTTTTTGTAGATAATTTCCCCTCATTTTCAATTATTACAATTCTCCAAGCCATATAAAAATATTATCATTGAGTAGAAAAAATATCAATATTTTTTTAAAAAACTGAAAAAATAATGTATTATATGTATAAAATTAAGATTTTTTTAAAAAAATCAAAATTTATAGTGTGATCTTATTAAACAATAAAATAAAAAAGAATTACAATAAATTACTATATAAAGGAATATAGATAATGATTAAATAAAAAAATATATAAAAAAACTTGAAAAATAATAAAAAATGTATTATATTAAGAATGAGTTCTTTGGCATTAAGATGAAAAATACATATTAATGTGAAAAGAATATAAAGGCTTAAAAAAGCCTGTCTCGATACCCTACTCTGCACTCTGTGTGCTTCGCAATGTAGGAAAGCGGGATTTGCTGATAATGATGTCAGGTATATTGGAGTCTCGATACCCTACTAGATGTAGGAAAGCGGGATTCTTAAAAATATTATAAAAAGAGTTATATGTCTCGATACCCTACTAGATGTAGGAAAGCGGGATAAAACTTTGTGTTTTATTTCCTCTAGGTAGTCTCGATACCCTACTCTGCACTCTGTGTGCTTCGCAATGTAGGAAAGCGGGATGCATAACAAATTCTGACATAAAATATACGTCTCGATACCCTACTAGATGTAGGAAAGCGGGATCATTTCCAGTATCAAAAAATGGTCTAGTTAGTCTCGATACCCTACTAGATGTAGGAAAGCGGGATATATCCCACTCACCACTAGATCTATAAGCTGTCTCGATACCCTACTCTGCACTCTGTGTGCTTCGCAATGTAGGAAAGCGGGATTACAAATAATGAAGGTTGGTAGTATGAAAGTCTCGATACCTTACTCTGCACTCTGTGTGCTTCGCAATGTAGGAAAGCGGGATTTAAAAGGAGAGAGTTGAAAAGCTGGGTTGTCTCGATACCCTACTCAAAGCCTGTGTGGCTTTGCTATAAAAAATTGAGAGTGTCTGACATTCGATAGAATGGCAGGGGCTTATTAACGAGCAATTTTTTATTGTGATATAGGAAAGCGGGATCAGTACCAGCAACTGATAATGCATTTATAGGTCTCGATACCCTACTCAAAGCCTGTATGGCTTTGCTATAAAAAATTGAGAGTGTCTGACATTCGATAGAATGGCAGAGGCTTATTAACGAGCAATTTTTTATTGTGATATAGGAAAGCGGGATTAATTCTGGAGTTAAAAATGGATTTCTGGTCTCGATACCCTACTCTGCACTCTGTGTGCTTCGCAATGTAGGAAAGCGGGATTATATTTTATTTAAAATAAAGTATTGATATCATTAATATAGGTCATATTGAATTTCATAATAATATAAATAGTATTAGATCTATATTTACTTCCAAAAACAAAGAAAAATGTTAATAAAATCTAATAACAAGAAAATAGATTTTATTATAAAAAAAGGATAAAAATGAATTATTTAGATTTAGAAATAGAAAAAATAAAAAATTTATTATTTCGAAATGATTTAATAACTTCTGATAAAGAAGAAACAAAAAACAATATAATAAGATGCTTCTAATCCATCAAATTATAAAAACTTTAACGGCACAAATTATTTTTCATCAAAAATCGGTATGGGACTAAATAATTTAAACCCTGTATTTTTAAATCCATGTATGTATACTGTAACAGATTTATTATATTATAGAACAATATTTGTATACGATACATTTGAAACTCATAAATGTTTTCCATTTGCAATTGAAAATGAATTAGCACATATTAGGAAGCATAATAAAATGTTTTCGTAAGAAAGTCTAGGTTCATAACCTGTTTTCAATAAAAAGAAGCTGATTCACTTGCTGCTAAAGAAATCATAAAAAAGTACTGAATAAAAAATTCAATGGAATATATTAAATCTTTTATGGAATTATCTGATATAAATAAAAATGATTTAATAAATGCTAATGAATATGAAGGACTATTGTATAAAAAATATATAAAAATATGGACTATATTAAATACTTTTATACTGAAAATTTGAGAGATAAAGATATAAATGATTACTTAAACTTTAATAATAATATATTGAGTTCATTAAACAGACTGATAGACAAAATTAAGGATGCAGAATAATAATAATTTTATAATAATCTCTACAAATAATATATTACTCTTTATACCTACTTTTATGAGTGATATAATAAAGTAGTAAAAGGACAATTAAAGTGTTTTTAATATATTTATTATAAATACTTTTTTAATCTTCTAAATAAAATATATAACTTATAAATATTTTAAGATTTTTTCATACTTGTAACTTTACAATTATATGATATAATTTACAGGTATATATTATGTTTTTAATATTATTTATTAAGGAATTATTTGAAAATGGAAAAAATTAATATAAATAAAATAATGGAATTATTACCTCATAGATATCCTTTCTTACTTGTTGATAAAGTAGAAAGCATTGAAGAAGGAAAAATACATGCTATAAAAAATGTAACTTTTAATGAACCTCAATTTACAGGTCATTTTCCAGAAAGTCCTATTATGCCAGGCGTTTTAATGATAGAAGCATTGGCTCAAACTTCAGGTATATATTGCTATACTAAAATATTAAAGCCTGAAGAATATGATAAAAAATTTATGTTTTTTGCCAAAATAGACAATGTAAAGTTTAAAACCCCTGTAATACCAGGCGATGTTATGGATATGTTTGTTACAGTAGAAGCATTCAGTAATAATTTGCTTAAAACTCATGGAGAAGTAAAAGTTGATGGTAAATTAGCTTGCTCTGGAGATTTAGGTTTATTTTTAGTTGATAAAGAGGCTATGAAAATAGAAAAATAATTTCTATTTTTTGCCATAATTAGGAAATAAAATGCCAAATAATATACATAAAACTGCTATAATTTCTGATTCTGCTAAAATTGCAGATAATGTAGAAATTGGACCTTATGCCATAATAGAAGGCGAGGTAAGTATAGGTGAAAATACAACTATAGGAGCACATTCTGTCATAAAAGAATATACTACTATAGGTAAAAATAATATAATACATGATCATGCCGTTATAGGAAATCTTCCTCAGGATATACATTTTGATAGAAAAACTATAAGCTTTCTTGATATTGGTGATGGAAATGAAATTAGAGAATTTGCTAATTTACATAGGTCCTGTAAAGAAAATGGAAGAACTATAATAAAAAATAATTGTTATATAATGGCTACAGGGCATGTTGCTCATGACTGCGAAATACATGATAATGTTATAATTTGTAATGGTGCTTTAGTTGCAGGTCATGTTAGAGTGGAAAAAGGTGCTTTTATATCAGGCAATTGCGTAGTACATCAATTTTGTGCTATAGGACAATATGCTATGATAAGCGGTATGTCTGCAGTAGGAAGAGATATACTTCCATTTGCATTAACAGCTCATGCAGGTGAAGCAATTGTTTATAAGCTTAATTTAGTTGGTATGAGAAGAGCTGGATTTACATCTGAGCAAATATCTCAGGCAGAAGAAGCTTATGATATGTGGTATAATTGGAATAAAACCAAACAAGAGTTTTTAGATACATATTTAAATGATAATTCATTAAACGATATAGCTAGAAATATTGTGGAGTTTATATCCAAAGCTAGAAGAGGAATAACTCCTAGAAAAACAGTATAATTTATGAGAATATTTATAGCTACGGGTGAAGTATCTGGGGACATTCAAGGTGCCCTATTAGCAAAAAAGATAAAGGAACTCGATCCTGACATCATATTAGATGGTTTCGGCGGTGTTGAAATGCAAAAAGCCGATGTAAATATACTATCTGACATGTCTACTTTATCTACAGTAGGTATATTTGAAGGAGCTAATCCTAAAGTAGCTTTTAAAAAGCTAGGTGCTTTTAATATATTAAAAGATTATTTAAAGAAAAATAAAGTTGATATTATGCTTTTAGTAGATAATCAAGGTGTGAATCTTCTTTTAGCAAAATACTGCAAAGCCAATAATATAAATTATATGTATTATTTTCCTCCGCATGTTGGCATATGGGGAGCTTGGAATGCTAAAAGACTTCTTTCTGCAAAAAAAATAATTACTCCTTTTTTATTTGATTATGAAGTATATAAAAAATTCGGATGTAATGTTATGTATAGCGGACATCCATTTGCTGATATAGATTATGATAAATATATCCCTGAGTTAAATATGCCTAAAAAAGAATATACTGTTGGAGTATTATTTGGAAGCAGAAATCAGGAAATAAAAAAATTAGCTCCTATATTCATAAAATCTATGAAAATGCTTAATGATATGCTTTCTTCAAATATAAGATTCGTAATACCTGTAGCATATCCTGAATATAAAGAACCTATAGAAAATATTCTAAATAATTATAAAAAATTATTAGAAAATGTTTCATATACATTATTATGCGGAGATGAAAAGGATTATGTATATTCATATTCCGATGCTTTAATAATGTCAAGCGGTACAGCCAGTCTTTTAGCTGCATGTTATGGTAAACCTATGGTAATATGCTATAAAATATCTTTTATAACATTTTTTCTTGGAAAACTGCTTACAAATATAAAATATGTAGGTATGCCTAATGTACTTTTAAATGAAGAAGCTGCTCCTGAACTTTTACAAAATGACTGTAATCCAAATGCTATTACAAGTTATATTATTAAATATTTAACCGATAAAGAATACTATAATAAAGTAAGTAATAATTTACTTAGAGTAAGAGAAACTTTAGGCGAAAAAAATGTGCTTGAACGTATTGCAAAAGAGATTATAAACTCATGATAGATTCTAAAACTAATATAGAAGAAATAAATAAATATATAAAAAATCATAAAAAAGAACCTATTAAATTTAATATAACTTGGCTTAATAATGATTCTAAAAAAAGAATAAATTATATCTTAGAAGAAATTTTAAAAAAATATAATATAACAAAATATACAAATGACTGTATATATATAATAATGGAGCTTATTGCTAATGCGATAAAGGCTAGATATTTACATATAATCACTATTAGAACTTTAATAGAGAGATTTCCAGAGTTTGTTAGTAAAATAGAAAATAATGAATATTTCGATGATTATGATATAATGAGCGAATATTCTAATATAATAAAAGATGAAGAATCAACATCACAATTAAAAGAATTCATAAAATTAGAAAATAAACTTATAAAAGATATTGATAATAATATTGAAATAGATAAAAATAAATATTCAAAATTATTATCATGCGATTATGAGTTAAAAAAGAAGCTTGAAATAAACTTGATAATAAAATTGAATAAAAATAATATAGAATTTGAAATAGTAAATGATGCTCCTCTTACTATGATTAGCAGGACAAGAATAGATTCTAAAAGATTAACTTTCAAAGAATATTATAGTAAAAATTTAATAGAAAAATTTTTCACAGAACAATTGGACAATACTGAAAGTGCAGGATTCGGACTTGCTCTATGTGATTTAAGACTTTTTAATCAAAATTTAGAGCCTCATAATCATTTAAAAATATATGATGAAGATCATAAAACGCATTCAAAATTAATACTTCCTATCAAAAAAGGATTCAGCTTAATAGATTATAATAAATATTAAAATAGCTATATATCTAAATATATTATTTTAGCACCGCTTCCGCCAAGGTTTATTGGAGCATCAGATGAATATTTTATATAATTTTTTCCTTCAGTTGCTAAATAATATTCTACTAAATTTTTAAGTACAGGAATTCTATTCTCACTACCAAATCCCTTACCATGAATAATTAATATAGGACTTATTTTATTTTTCTTACATTCATATATAAAATGTTTTATTTCTATTAATGCTCTTTCACTTGTAAGTCCATGCAAATCTAATCTTTCTTTTGGTATAGCATTTTTTATATTTGGTTTGAACTTAGTATTGATTTTTCTATCATGAATAGATTGTTTAGAATGATTAGTGCAATCGAGATTTTCAATTGCACTTAAAAACATTTCTTCATCTTCTTTTGTGTAAGGTAAATCTTTTTTATCAAAATTATCAATATTATTTTTTTGGTTATTTTCTTTTTTATGCTCTTTACTTATTTCTTTTATATCTTCTTTTTTATAATTAAACTCATCGGGAAAATATCCATGTTCTAAGTAAAACTCAAACAATTTCCTATCTTCTTGCGAGTCTTTTTCCATATCAATAAAAACCTAATTAAAATTATGAGTTTAATAATCTCAAAAACTCATCATTATCTTTAGTATTTTTCATTTTAGATATAATCTTCTCAATGATTTCATATTCATCTATATTTATACCTTGAGAATGAGCACTTCTAATTAAATTCATTTTAGCAAGTTCCTCTTCACTTAGAAGTAAATCATCTCTTCTAGTAGAAGAAGAATCTATATCAATAGCAGGGAAAATTCTTCTATTAGCAAATTTCCTGTCTAAATGAAGCTCCATATTACCAGTACCCTTAAACTCTTCATATATATAATCATCCATTTTACTTCCAGTATCAACTAAAGCAGAAGCAATAATAGTAAGAGAACCGCCCTCTTCTATATTACGAGCAGCACCAAAGAATTTTTTAGGTTTATGTAAAGCATTAGAATCAACACCTCCTGTCAATACTTTACCGCTTGCAGGAACTACTAAGTTATATGCCCTAGAAAGTCTTGTAATAGAGTCTAATATAATAACAACATCATGTTTATTTTCAACTAATCTCTTAGCCTTTTCTAGTACCATTTCAGAAACCTGACAATGCTTCTCAGGCAACTCATCAAAAGTAGATGCTATAACCTCAGCTTCTGGTACCTGTCTTTTCATATCCGTAACTTCTTCAGGACGCTCATCTATAAGAAGAATGAAAAGCTTAATATCAGGATAATTTTTACAAATAGCATTAGCAATTTCCTGAAGCATCATAGTTTTACCAGCTTTAGGAGGAGCTACTATTAATCCTCTTTGTCCTTTACCTATAGGAGAAACTAAATTAATAATACGAGTAGATATTTTATTAGGAGAAAACTCTAAATCTATACGTTCATTAGGAAAGATAGGAGTTAATTTATCAAAATGAGGTCTTTTATATAAATTATTAGGCTCTTCTCCATTAACAGTTTCAATTCTAAGTAATGCAAAAAATTTCTCTCCTGCATTATCTTTAGGAGGTCTCACTTCTCCTGTAATTAAATCACCTGTTCTAAGTCCAAAAAGTCTTATCTGAGCAGGAGAAATATATATATCATCAGGTCCTACTAAATAATTACTGTTTTTAGAACGTAAAAAACCAAATCCATCTTGTAATGTTTCTAAAGTACCTTCAGCAACTATTTTACCTTCCATAGCAATTTGTGCTTTCAATATGGAATGCATAAGTTCCTGTCTTCTAATATTATTATTAGTGTCCTTTTTTATACCATAGCTTTCAGCAAACTCTAAAAGCTCTTCAAAAGTTAATGCGCTTAATTTACTAATATAAAGTATATCATGAGGTCTATTTATTTTTTTGATATCTCCATTATCTTCATTTTCATCATTAACCGCTTCATCTTTATATTCAACATTTTCATCATTATTAGCCTCAGAAGTACTAACAACTTGTTTTATTACTTTTTTTCTTACACTTTTAACTTTAACAACTTGAGGTGTATCTATCTCTTCATTTTCACCTAAAGCTTTAACACGTTTTTTGGTTGGAAAAGCCATAATAATTCCTCCAATAAATATTAACAATGCGAAGTTATAGCGAATATTCGCTATAACACACATAAATAATATTTATCTTAATTTGCTTATATTAGATTTATAAACTTGATTTAATTTATTTTTATTTTATTT
>CALXXQ010000168.1 GCA_944392715.1 uncultured Brachyspira sp. | reverse complement strand
ATAGATTCCATAAATATTCATATTAATAATATGGGCGACAGTTCAAAAAATAATACTAAATTGGCAGAAGATGTTAGTCAAATTTCAAAAGAATTAGAAGAATTCTCTATAAATTTGGAAGAAGCTATGTCATTTTTCAAATTGAAAGATAATGACATAGATAAATAACATAATTTTTTTAAAAAATCATTTATAATGCTCATATATCGATAATTATACTTGAAAAAATTATCGTTTATGTTAGAATAAGGAATTATAATCTTAATTAAATCAAGGTTAGTTATTATGAAAAATTCTCAAGTGTTTATGGAAGGTGTTTGGAAAAATAATCCTACCTTCGTCCAAGTTCTTGGTATGTGTCCTAGTTTAGCAGTAACAAGCAGCGTAATGAATGCTATAGGTATGTCTGTGGCAACTATATTCGTTCTTGTATGCTCATCTGCTTTAATCTCACTCATTAAAAAAGTTTATGCTAATGAAGTTAGAATTATGGGATACATTGTAGTTATAGCAGCTTTCGTTACTTTGACAGACATAGTTATGAAAGCTAAGTTTTATACTTTATCTTTAGCTTTGGGCCCTTATATTCCTCTTATAGTTGTAAACTGTATTATATTAGGAAGAGCAGAGGCTTTTGCTAACAAAAACGGTATTATTCCTAGTATTTTTGATGCTTTAGGTAATGGTGTAGGTTTCTTTATTGCTTTAGTACTACTTGCTTCTATTAGAGAGATTTTAGGAAATGGCAGTTGGTTAGGATTTGATATAGTTGGAACTTTAAGAGGTTTCTTTGAATCAGCTATGCCTTTTGCTTTAAATGCATATAATGAAATTACTACTCCATGGGTTGTTATGATTATGGCTCCTGGTGCTTTCTTTACTTTAGGAACTTTAATTGCTATTAAAAGAGCTATAGATGCTAGAGGAGGTAAAGCTAATGGTTAATTTAATCTTATTATTTATTGCTACTGTTTTAGTTAATAATTTCGTATTAACAAAATTCTTAGGTATATGTCCTTTCTTGGGAGTATCAAACAAATTGGATTCAGCTGTTAGTATGGGAATAGCTGTTACTTTTGTACTTGTTTTAACTGCTGCTGTTAGCTGGATGATACAATATTATATACTAGTTCCTTTTAAAATTGAATTTTTACAAACTATATTATTTATTATAGTTATTGCCGCTTTGGTGCAGTTCGTTGAAATGGTTGTGAGAAAAACTAGTGAGAGTTTATATTTAGCTTTAGGTATATTCCTTCCTCTTATTACTACTAACTGTTGTGTATTGGGTTTGGCTTTATTTGGTGTTTTATACAAATATAATTTTATACAAAATATAGTATTTGCTTTAGGTGCAGGAGTTGGTTTCACATTGGCATTAGTTATAATGGCTAGTATAAGAGAGCGCTTGATGACAGCTGATATACCAGAAGCTTTTAAAGGTCCTGCTATGCCTTTCATTACTGCAGGCATATTAGCTCTTATTTTCTACGGATTCTCTGGTATAATTAAAATATAATTAGTTAGAAGATTTAAAGGATACAAAATATGATGACATCAGTTTTAGTAGCTTCAATATCTTCAGGCTTAATTGCTTTGATATTGGCTGTTTTATTAATATTTTCTTCAAAGATTTTTAGAGTTGAAGTTGATGAAAGAGTTACTGTTCTTACAGAAATGCTTCCAGGTGCTAATTGCGGCGGATGCGGTTTCCCTGGATGTGCTCAATTTGCTAAAGCTTTAGTTGATGATAAAGCGCCTGTAGACGGATGTTCTGTTGGAGGTGCTGATACTGCTTCTAAAGTTGCAGATTATTTAGGAAAAGTGGCTCCTGAACAAAAAGAGAGAACTAGAGCTTATATTTTCTGTCATGGACATGAAGGTATAGCTAAATCTAGTAAAGTTTATAATGGTGCTGAAACTTGTGTTTCTGCTGTTATGGCTGGAGGAAATAAGGATTGTTCTTATGGATGTGTGGGATTCTATGATTGTATGAAGGCTTGTGAATTTGGGGCAATTATTAAAGATGAAAAAACAGGAATGCCTGTTATAGTAGAAGATAATTGTGTATCTTGTACTGCATGTGTTAAGGCTTGTCCTCAAAAACTTATTGAGATTCACCCTGTTTCTCAGGAATTCCATGTTTATTGTAAATCTAAAGATAAAGGTCCTATTGCTAAAAAAGCTTGTGATAGAGCTTGTATCGCATGTAATATATGTGTAAAAAATACTAAAGAAGGCGGCATGAAAGTAGATAATTATCTTGCTATAGTTAATTATGAAGATTATGCTGTTACAAATGAGAGTATAGCTAAGTGTCCTACTAAAGCTATTACTAATGAAAGAGTCAATGCAATAAAAAATTTACCTTTAAAGAAAGCTTAAAAAAATAATATCGTATATTAAATAGGGACAATAATTATTATTGTCCCTATTTTTTATAGATCTATATAATAAAGTACAATATCTTCATACTCATTATTTTTATTTATATATCCTTTTTTTACTATTCCTATTTTATTAAATCCTATTTTTTCATATAATTTATGGGCATTAATATTTGATATTACAACAGCATTAAATTGAAGTATTTTATATCCTAATTTTCTTCCTTGTTCTATAGAATCTCTTACTAATGCTTCCCCAATTCCTTTACCTCTTGATTCTTTATTTACAGCATATGAGGCATTTGATATATGTCCGCATCTTCCTATATTATTAGGGTGAAGTATGTATACACCAAAAACTTTATCATCATCAATTGCTATACCTGTATAGTCTTGAGAACTAAAATATTTATCTGCCTCTTCCTCATTAATTAATATATCTATTTGTGGAAAATATATACCTTCTTCTATAGTATCATTCCATATTTTCAAAACTTCTCTAATATATTTTTTATCGTATTTTATTATTTTCATTTTTGTTCCTTTCAAAGATATATAATATATTATATATTATTATTAATTAATTAAAATATTGATATATTACTAGCTTGACATAAAATGATAATATTACTATAATATATTTAGTCAAAAAACATACTATTTTTGAGAAACTATTAATAATATTTAATATGTTAATATATATTTTATTTTCTAAAAATTTTGTTTATATAATTATATTTCTTCTTAATAGTACTTAATATATTAATTATCATATTTTTTATTTTATAAGTTTTTGGAATTATAAAAATGGAACTTAATAATAGAACTTTAATGGAAAATAGCAGTATTAATTTATTTTCTAAATTTGCTGTACCAAGTATATTTGGAATGATAATGGGAAGTGCTGCTGTATTTGTAGATGGATTTTTTGTAGCTCATTTTATATCAGCAGATGCTTTTACTGCAATTAATATAGTTTGGCCTATAACGGCATTATCTTTTGGAATATATGTAATGCTTACTATAGGTTCTGTTGCTCTTGCAGGAAAATGCATAGGGGAGAACAATATAAGAAGAGCTAATTTAATATTTACTCAAACTTTAATAGTAGTTCTTACTATAGCGAGCTTTCCTTTAATTGCAGCATATATATTTAGAAAAAATCTGCTTCCTATTTTTGGGGCACATGGAGAAATATATCAATTATCATTGGATTATATTGAAGGAGTTTTAGTAGCTACTTTCTTTTGGGGAATGGCTTATGTACTTAGCCAATTTGTAAGACTTAATGGTTCGCCTAGATTTGCCTCTGCTATGTTTATAATATCATCATTAGTTAATATGATATTAGATCCTATTTTTATTATAGTTTTTCATTTTGGCATTGCTGGTGCTGCTTGGGCTACTGCTATATCTCAAATAATAGCTTTTATTATGGGGTTATTATATTTTTTAAAGCCAATTGCAGACTAAAAATAATAAAAATATATGGCGGTTGGATATATATAGTTAAAGCCGCATTTAATGGTTTTTCTGAGTTTTTAAGTAATTTATCATCAGGGCTTATACCTTGGCTTTTTAATATAACAGCTTATAATATTTCTGGAAATAGGGGAATACTTGCTTATTCTGTAGCAAATTATGCCATAATGTTTTTTATAATGCTTGCTTATTCTGTTGGGGAAGCATTAGAGCCTTTAGTTAGTGTTTCTTATGGAGCTAGAAATAAAAATAGAATGAAAGATTTTTTAAAGATATCTGTAGTTCTAATTTCTTTTGTATCAATATTAGCTTCTATTATACTTTTAATCAATCCAAGTCTTCTTGTTAATACTCTTTTAAAAGATGTTAATAATGATACTTTTAATGATGCTGTTTTTTTTGTAAGAACTTCAATACCTACATTTATAGGAGTTGGTATTAATGTTATAATGAGTGCATATTATACTTCTGTTCAAAAGGCTGGTGCTTCTGCGATTGTTGCTGCATTAAGAAGTATGATTTTACCTATTGTTTTAGTATTAACTCTTCCTAATATATTTGGATTTATTGGTTTAGTATTGGTTTTACCTATAAGTGAGATTATTACATTGATAGTTTCTTTTGCTTTATATAAAAATAGAAGTGCTGATATTTTGATTGACGGGTATAATTACTGATTAATCAATTTTATTATTAATAAAGACTTGGGCGGGCAGCTACAATAACAGTAGAAACAAAAAAGAAAAATAATATATAAATGAGAGAAAAATATTGAAAGCCTAAAGGGTGGGGGAGTGTAATTAAGTTTTAAATTTTTATTAAACCCCACCCATTATTCTTTATTAATTTCATTTGCAATTTTAATTTTTTCTTTCTTATTTGCTTAAACAGAATTAAAAAACACCCACCCTAATGTTATTTAAATTTTTAGAGAATAAACCGCACGTTAAATAAAAAAGTAGTTAACAATACAAATTGTATTATTAACTAAAATCTATTTACCGTGCGTATCAATAAAAAATGCCAACAATCATTTTTATTTTTATATAAAGACATAAAATATTGACAAATAAATATTATAGTATATACTTAATTAATGAAATATTAATTAAGGTTTAATTTATTATGTTATTTAATCGCATCGCATCGCATCGCATCTAATGTCTTATTAAACTTTATAATTTTCTTATATCAAATCACTATCAAAAATTTATTTCAATCTTCGGAAATACTTAAATATATTAATGCCATCTCTTTCGGCATTACAAAGAATTATTTAAAACTAAATATATTAAATTTTAATTTAAGGGGGATTAATAATGAATAAATTATTTATATCTTTTATTTTATTATTTATATCAATTAGCTGCAATGTTCAGAATAATGAAAATATAGAAAAATATGTAGATAGAGTATTTTATAACGTAGATGAGTATCTTAATAAAACAAATTATTTTATTATATTTCATAGTGAAAGAGGTATATTACCTGTATATTTTGATTCAATAGGTATTAGTTTTAAAAGAATATTTGCATATGCATTTATAACTAATACTTCAAATGACTATTACTATTATTCTTCTATTAGCCCTATTAATCATGCGGCATTTCATGCAATTAAATTTAATAAAGATAAAATGTATTTGCACACAATAAATGCATATACTAGCTTTGAGATTTCGTATGATAATATAACACCTGAACAGTTAATAGAAGAATCTTATTCAAATACTTATATTTTAGCTAAAAATACTTCAGAAGAGGAAAAATATATTTTAGATATTATTAATAATTCATTATCAGGTAATGAAAATGATGATAATTATATTAGAATCAGATATTATGATTATAATTATGATAAAAATAAAGACGGTATTTATATTGAGGCTTTTAATAAGCTATTTGGATTAAATGATAATTAATTATAAATGTTAATAAAAAAGGAAATAATCATGAGAATTACAATCTGCTTTACAAAAATGTTATGATTTGTATAAAGATATGTAACAGATGTTAGTATTTTATAGTAACTTAAATGATATGGAGATAATTTATGAAAAGAGTAATATTTATTTTGTTAATTTTTAGTTTTTTATTTTTACATCTTAACGCTCAATACCAATACTATGAAGATGTTGCTTATTTAGAAGGATATAATTTTCA
>CALXXQ010000167.1 GCA_944392715.1 uncultured Brachyspira sp. | reverse complement strand
TGTTTAAATCATCAGCATTAGGATGTCCCATAGCATTATCATGATTTGCTAATTTAGATTGTATAACTTTTTTCTCATCATCGCTTGCTGCCTTTTCAAGATTATTTTCTAAATTTTTCTTTTGTCCTTCTGCCCATTGACCCTGACAAGCATAAGTTCCAACTAAAGTATTAGAAGAATCCAAGAAAGTTTTAGCAGGATTAAGCATTTTATCATAATATGCTTGATTATCTCCATAACCAACAGTCATAAATAAAAATACTTTTTTATTTTTTAATGTCTGCATAAACTTTCCAGCAGGTTCATCGCAAGTACCTTTATAGCTTCCAGCACCTACGAATACTAAATCTGAATCATTAATTTTAGCATTATCAACTGCATCAGCTTTAGTGCATTGAAGGCATTCTCCATTAGCAGCTTCTTTTATAGCCAAAGCCAATTTTTCAGTATTTCCGTTTCTGCTTGTATAAACAATAGAATATTTCATTTTTAACTCCTTTTGTTAGAATACTCTAATAATTATAACATTTTTTAAAAGTTTAGCAATATACTATATACTAGTATTTTTTTGTTATTTTCATATATATTAAATACTTGCTATTATATGTAAATTATAGTATAATATGCAAATTGTAAAGTAAAATTTATTTTTATTTATTTAATAGATGAAATCAAGGAGAAGGCAAATGGAAGTTATCTTAAAAAAAGATTTTATATCATTAGGTTATGAAGGTGATATATGTAAAGTAAAAGACGGCTATGCAAGAAATTACCTTATTCCAAGAAATATAGCTGTTGTAAAAAATGCTGCTAATTTAAGAACTTTAGCTCAAATGCAAAAGAGTTTAGAAAAGAAAAGAGCTAAAAGAAAAATGGAAGCAGAGATTTTAAAAGGTAAAATTGTAGATATTGCTATTGTTATACCTATGAAAGTTGCTGAAAACGGCAAATTATATGGTTCTGTAAGCCAGCAAACTATAGTTGATGCTTTGAAAGAAAAAGAAATTGATATAAATAAACGCGATGTTCATATGGAAAAACATATAAAAGAATTAGGTGAATTTGAAGTAGAAATCAAATTATATCATAGCGTTAATGCTAATATCAAAATTAAAGTTGTTAATTTAGATGAAAAAGTATCTGCAGAAGAAACTAAAGAAGAAAATAATACTTCAGCAGAAGCTTAATTAATTAAACAACTAATATCCAATTAATAGGCATAATATTTAATGAATAATACACCTTGCTCAATAGAGGCTGAAGAGTCTCTATTGGGTGCAATGCTTCAAAACTCTCAGGCTATATCTGCTGCTATATCAAAGATAAAATCTACTGATTTCTATAGTGAAAGAAATCGTATGCTTTATGAAAATATCATAGAGATGAATAATAGAGGTATAGCTATTAATGCAGAAACTACTTTGAGATATCTTAAAGAAAATGGTTTATTTGAAAAAATTATTCAAAATGATGAAGCATATTTGATTCGTATTATTGATGGTACTCCATTTCATCAGAATGCCAAATATTATGCTGAAATCATTGCAGAAAAATCTTTGCTTAGAGATTTGATAACAGTATCTCAAGATATACAAAAATCAGCATATGAAGCAAAGGATGCTGAGACTAAAGAGATAGCTGATTTCGCTGAGAAAAAAATATTTGAAGTTACACAAAGAAGATTAGATAATGATTTTATTCATATCAGAGATTTACTTTATGAAGCTTTAACTACAATAGAGAGCAGAAAAAAACATAGAGGTACTGTTACAGGAGTGCCTTCAGGTTTTATAGGGCTTGATAAAGTTACCCATGGTTTTCAGCCTTCTGATTTGATAATATTGGCAGCAAGACCATCTGTTGGTAAAACTAGTTTTGCTTTAAATATCATTGAACATGTTATTACAAATATTGAAACTTCTAATTTTGGTATTGGATTTTTTTCTCTTGAAATGAGCAGAATGCAGCTTGTAGAAAGATTGATTGCAAGTAAGGCTAGAATAAGTTTATCAAGAATAAGATCTGGTGATTTAGAAAAACAAGAATGGACAAAACTCGGACAAACTTTCAATAGTTTATCTCAGGCAAATCTATTAATAGATGATTCAAGCCAATTAACTATTATGGAAATAAGAGGAAAGGCTAGGCAAATGAAATATAAATTTGCTGAGATGAGTAAAGCATCTGGAAAAGAAATAGATTTAAAATTGATAGTTGTTGATTATTTGCAATTAATTCATTCAGGTGTTCAATCTAGGAGAAATGGTACAAGAGAGCAGGAAATAGCAGATATTTCAAGAGGACTTAAAGCATTGGCGAAAGAACTTAATGTACCTGTTATATCTTTAGCGCAGTTATCAAGAGCAGTTGAGCAAAGGCAGGATAAACCTAGGCTTTCTGATTTAAGGGAGTCTGGTTCTATAGAGCAGGATGCTGATATAGTTATGTTTTTGCATAGACAAAAGCCTAATAAAGAAGATAAAGATGATGAAGTAATAGATGAAAGGACAAATCAAGTTGAAGTAATACTTGCAAAACATAGAAATGGTGCTATCCTAGATGGACTGCCGCTTAATTTTATAGCTGATCAAACTAGATTTGAAAATATATATAATAATAGCGAAGCTTAATTTTATAGGAGTAATTTTATTATGGAATTATTTGATGTAAAAATAGAATTACGAAAAGGCGTAAAGAATAAAATATCATACTTTTTATCAACTTTGGGAGAGTTTGCTACTCTTTTGATAGAAGTATTAAAATATACTTTTAGACCGACTTTTTCTTTTAAACTATTAAAAGAACAAATAGTAAGAATGGGTGTTGATTCTTTTGTTGTTGCTGCTGTTACCGTACTTTGTACTGGAATGGTTATGTCATTGCAGATAGCTGTAGTACTTGACAGTGTATTAAAAGGTATATCTCAGTTTGTAGGTTCTATGGTTGGTAAAGCTATGGTTAAGGAATTATCTCCTATGCTTTTAGCTTTGATATTTGCAGGAAGGGTTGGAAGTTCTGTTACTGCAGAAATTGGTACTATGCAGGTAAGTGAGCAGTTGGATGCTTTAAAAACTTTATATACTAATCCTATAGAGTATGTTGCAGTTCCTCGCTTCTGGGCTGCTGTTATATCTCTTCCTATGCTTACAGTTTCTGCTGATGTTATAGGGGTTTTGGGAGGTGCTCTTGTTACAGTATTTGTTTTAAGAAGTGATCCTATGCATTATTTCGACAGGGCTATTGCTGTAATAAGTGTAGGGGATTTTATAGGAAGTTTAATTAAGTCTACTATATTTGGTGCTGAAGTTATGCTTATATCTTGTTTTTATGGATTTAGAACATCAGGCGGTGCTGAGGGAGTAGGTAAGGCTACTACTACAAGCGTTGTATATAGTTTTATGATAATACTTGTAACTGACTATATACTTGTTTCTATACTTGGTATGTTTGGAATGTAATATTATATAATATATATAAATGAGCAGACTAATTATTAATTTAAGTCTGCTCATATTTTTTAAATATTAGGATAATAATTTTTTAAAGCTTCTCTTGCTATTTCTCTGTCATCAAAATGTATTGTTTTATCAGGAAATATTTGATAAGTTTCATGACCTTTACCAGCTATTATGATTATATCATTTTCTTTAGCTTCTTTTATCGCTTCAAATATAGCTTCTTTTCTATCAATAATTTTTTTATAATTATTATTTTTAAATCCTTTTTCTATATCATCCATTATTTGATTAATATCTTCTTTTCTCTGATTATCAGTTGTAAGTATAGTAATATCAGAATGTTTTTCAGCTATTTCAGCCATTATAGGACGTTTTTTTCTATCTCTATCTCCTCCGCATCCAAATACTGATATAACTCTGTTTGGATTTAATTTTCTAGCTTCTACTAAAATATTTTCCAAACTATCTGGGGTATGAGAATAATCAACAGCTACTATAAATGGATGTTTTTCTTTAGTTACTATTTCAAATCTTCCTGCAACCTGAACTTTTCTCATAGCCTTTATTGATTTTTCTATATCTAATTTATTTTCGCAAACATATGCTAAAATTGAAAGAGAGTTTAAAATATTAAATCTTCCAAGCATTGATAATTTTACCTTTGATATAAATTTTCCTTTAGCATAAAATTCATATTCTGTATTTTTAGAATTTAATGAAATAACTTTTCCATAATAATCAGCCTTCTCATTAATTCCATAAGTAACCATATTTATTCCAAGTTTTTTTATATAATTAGATATCTGTTTGAAATTATCCGTATCTATATTAACTATTGCTAATTTTTTCTTTTTACTGCTTTCTTTTAATAATGAAAATAATTTTAATTTTGCTTTAAGATAATTTTTCATATCTCCATGATAATCAAGATGATCTTCTGTGATATTAGTAAAAATTGCAGTATCATAATTCAAATAATCGCATCTGTTCATAGCAAGTGCTTGAGATGATGATTCCATAACTATATGAGATACATCTTTTTTTAATGACTTATCAAATATGCTTTCTAAATCGATAGATTCAGGAGTTGTAAGATTAGTTTTTATTTCAGTTTTTCCTATCATATTTTTGATAGTGCCTATTAAAGTTGTTTTATTTTTATTAGCTTCTAATACAGATTTTAATAAATATG
Source organism: uncultured Brachyspira sp. (assembly GCA_944392715.1). GTDB lineage: Bacteria > Spirochaetota > Brachyspiria > Brachyspirales > Brachyspiraceae > Brachyspira. Next base: position 1,739 of record CALXXQ010000167.1, on the reverse strand, counting down.
TAGTTGTAGTTTTTCCATTAGTTCCTGTTATTCCTATTGTATTGATTTTTTTCGTAGGCTCATCAAAGAATTTTGCTGAAATGTATGCTAGGCATTCTCTAGGATTTTTTACAGCAACAAAATATACTTTATTATATTTATTTTCTAACTCTTTTATAAAATTTTTATCTGCAGTATTATCATATATTATAATACCTGCTTTATTTTTAATTGCATTTTCTATATATTTATGCCCGTCATCTTTTAATCCTTTTATAGCAACAAATAGATAGTTTTTCTTTATCAATTTTGAATTATATGCTATTCCTTTAATATCAGTATTTAAGCATTCTTTTGTTAATTGGCTTTCTTTTGATACTTTATATCCTTTTATTAATTCTTTAAAAAATTTCATATTTTTTCCTATTTTTATATTTACTATTATTTAATAAATAAAACAATATTATAAATTTTATAGTAAAAAATTATCTTTTTTATTATAAAAATAAATTGCTTGATTTTTAGGCTTAAAAGATATATAACTATATTATAATAAAATATTTATAGAAGTGAAGTAATTTATGAATATATTTATGGTTTCCAGTGAAGCCTATCCGTTTTCTAAAACAGGCGGTTTAGGTGATATAGCAGGAAGTTTGCCTTTAGAATTATCTTCAATTAAATTAGGATCTTCTAAAGTTAATACTTCTTTAGTCATACCTTTATATAAGCAAAATTATAAATTGATAAGTAAGAAAGATATTATTGCTGAATTGGAAATAGAACATGGAAAAGAAATAATAAAGGTTGAAATAGCTAAAATAAAACATCCTGAAAATGATAATGTTAATATTTATTTTATAAAACAGGATAGTTTTTTCAAAAGAGATGGATTATATTCTGAAAAAGGTATTGATTATTCAGATAATGCAAGCAGATTTATATTTTTTTCAAAGGCTGTAGTTCAATTAATAATATATTTATATAAGAAAGAAAATTTAAAATTAGATATAATTCATATTCATGATTGGCAGACTGCTTTGATAGCTCTTTATATAAAAGAGGTTTATAATAGTGAAGAAGCTTTAGAAAAATTAAAAGTTATTTTTACAATTCATAATTTGGCATATCAGGGAAATTTTCCTACAAATATATATACACTTCTTAATATTTCTTGGAAATTTTTTGTACATAGCAGATTAGAATTTTATGGTAATGTGAGTTTTATTAAAGCTGGGATTATACTTTCAGATATAGTAACGACTGTAAGTCCTTCTTATGCTATGGAAATTCAAAGCGAAGAATTCGGATGCGGAATGAATAATCTGCTTATAGATATATCCTATAAATTATACGGAGTTCTTAATGGAGTATATGATAATTCTTGGGACCCTAAAACTGATAAGCATATAAAAAATAATTATGATATAAATACTAAAGAAAAAAAGAAGCTTATAAGAAATTCTTTATATAAGGAATTTGGATTTGCAAATAAAAATTGTCCTCTTGTAACTATGATATCAAGATTTGATCCTCAAAAGGGATTAGATTTGATATATTCTTCTTTTTTTGAAATTTCTACTTATGATGCTAATTTTATTTTTCTTTTTAGTAAAAATAATTATTTCAAAGATTTTGAAGAGGAGTTTACTAGAAGGGCAGAAAGAGCAAAAAATATAAAAGTATTATTTACATTTGATGAATCATTAGCACATAGATTAACAGCGGGAAGTGATATGTATTTAATGCCTAGCCGTTTT
>CALXXQ010000166.1 GCA_944392715.1 uncultured Brachyspira sp. | reverse complement strand
ACAGATTTTTCTATAATGTTTATGTATATTAAATATTCTTTCTTGGTATCATTCTTTGGTATACTTTTAGCTTTTATTGCAAGTAAATTCCTACTTCCTCCTATATTTAAAGCACTTGGAAATATATTTGATATGCCTAATTTTAATTATAATGTCTATATAGATTTATGGATAATATCAGCATTTATTATATTATTTGTATGCATATTCTCTAATCTATTAGCAGCTATATCAATATTGAAATTAAATCCTGCCCAATCTATGAGAGGGGAGCCTCCTAAAAGTTCAGGTAAAATATTAATAGAAAAATTAAAAATTTGGAATAAATTCTCTTTTAATACTAGATATGCCATTAAAAATGCTTCTAGAAGTAAAACTAGATATTTAGCTTCGCTTTGGGGTATGTTTGCTGCTATTAGTATGACTATATTTGCTCAGGGATTTAATAATTCTTTTGATTATTTCTTATATACTCTATATGAAAAATTTGCTTTATATGATATTTCAGTTACTATAAATCCTACAAAATGGGAAGATAATCCTGATATAATTACAAATAATAATATTAAATATTATGATAAAGCAGCAATATATCAATCAAGATTATACCCTGCTTTTAAAGATGATGCTGAAAGCTTATACATACCTACTTTAATATATAAAGACAGCTTCTCTTCTATAGATATACCAAATAATGAAGATATGGAAAATTCTGTAATGATTCCTAAATATTTAGCTGAAAAATTAAATGTTAAGGAAAATGATTATATTGGAATAGAACTTTATACTGTTGGAAATAGTATTTCAAGAAGAGTAAAAGTAAGTAAATTTGTTGATCAGCAAGGTATGTTCTATATTTATATGGATAAAGATTTTGCTGAAAAAACTTTTGATATTAAAGATGTTTATAATAATATTTTTATAACTACTAAAGATGATATTACAAAAGATGATATAAAAAATATTTTGGATGACAGCAAAGAAGTATCATATTACAGCTTTAGAAATGATGAATATGAAGCTTATAAAAATCAAATAGCCACTATATACCTACTTGTTCAAATACTTATATTCATAGCATTCTTACTTGGAGCAACTTCTCTTTATGGTGTAGGGGTTATAACTCTTGCAACTAGAAGATATGAGTTTACACTTCTTAAAGTTATGGGATATACTACAAAAGAAATTATGATAGCTTCTCTAAAAGAAACTATTACACAAGTAATAATTGCAATACCTCTTGGAGTAGCAGCAGGTTATGGAATATTATATTTAGTAAAAAAACCATTCTCAAGCAAACTATTCTCATTTGTTCCTCATGTATATGAGTCAAGCTATATACTTGCTATAGTACTTCTTGTGGCAGTTATAGCATTCGTATCAATTATGAGTACTCATTATATAAATAAATTGGATATGGTTGAAGGTTTAAAAGACAGAGAAGAGTAAATTATTAATATGAGCAAAAATATATTAGTAATAGGAAGCATAAATAAAGACTTAGTGGTAAAAACACCTAGATTTCCAAATAAAGGCGAAACTATACTTGGAAACAATTTTTATACAAGTAATGGCGGAAAAGGAGCAAATCAAGCTTCTGCCATAGCCAAACTTGGTGCTAATGTAAGTATATTAGGTGCTGTTGGTGATGATAGTTTTGCAAAAGAGATATGCTATGCTCTATCAAAAAATAATGTTAATACAGATAATATTATCATAAAAAATAATGCTTCAACAGGTATAGCATTAATCACAGTAACAGAAAATGGTGATAATAATATAATAGTTGTACCTAATGCTAATTCTCTAATTGAAACGGATGATATAGAAGATTTAATTAATGATTTTGATATTATAGTACTTCAATTGGAAATACCATTACATATTTCAAAGTATGCTGCTATTACTGCTAAGAAATTAAATAAAACTGTAGTATTAAATCCTTCGCCTGCTGTAAAAATTGATAAAGATTTTTTAAGTTCTATAGATATATTGATACCAAATGAAACAGAAATAGATTTTTTAGGCGGTATTGAATATGCTTTTGAATGCGGAGTTAAAAATATTATAATCACATTAGGAGATAAAGGCTGTGATTTAATAACAAAAGAAAATAATACAATTAATACTAAACATTTCAATGCATATAAAGTAAATGTAGTTGATACAACTGCTGCAGGAGATACCTTTTTAGGTGCTATTGTAAGAATGATAGCCGATGATAAAAAAATAGATGAAGCAATAGATTTTGCTATGAAAGCTGCGGCAATAGCTGTTACAAGAAACGGAGCAATAGATTCAATACCAAGTTATGAAGAGGTAATAAATAAAAAGATATAAAAAATTATTATATACTATTGACTTTTTTTATGATTATTGTATAATAATAATCACTTTGCTGGTGTAGCTCAATTGGCAGAGCAGCTGATTTGTAATCAGCCGGTTGCGGGTTCAAGTCCCATCACCAGCTCATTTTTTATATTATTCATATATCTCAACAATCATTTAATCTTTAAAAAACACTCATAATTAAATATCCTATTTCGATAATATATTAAGTTATTTTTTTAGGAAATAGGTATATGATCAAATTAAAAGATTTAATAAATAAAAAAGGATATTTTATAATAGCTGAAGCAGGATGCAATCATGAAGGAGATTTAGATACTGCAATTAAACTTATTCAAGAAGCAGCAAAATCTGGTGCTGATGCTGTGAAATTTCAAAGCTTTACTCAAAAAACTTTATTTGCTTCAAAAGAATATACAAAAGCATTAAAATTAAAAGATGATGCACTTGACGGTGTTGATAATATAGTATTAAAAAAAGAATGGTATAAACCTTTAATAAATGAAGCTAAAAAAAATAAAATAATGTTTATAACAACTCCTTTTTCAATTGAATCTGTAAATGATATAGTTAATTATGATATACCTATTATTAAAATAGCTTCATGCGATATAGATAATATTCCTTTACTTGAAGCTGTAGCAAATACTAATAAACCTGTAATACTTTCTACAGGACTCGCTTTAAATAAAGATATTAAAGAAGCTCTAAAAATATTAAAAAATAATGAAGTAGCACTATTACACTGCTCTGTTGAATACCCTACTCCAATACAAAATGCAAGACTCAATAGAATACCTGTAATGCAAAAACTATTTAAAAATAATATAATAGGATATTCTGATCATACAATAGGTATTGAAGCTCCTATAATTGCTGTATCTTTAGGAGCAAAAATTATAGAAAAACATTTTACTGTAACTCCTGAAAAAGAAGTTGGAGATCATATTATCAGTTTAGAAAGAAATGCTATGTCTGAAATGATAAAATCTATTGATAAAACTTTAATTATGCTTGGAGGAAATACTGCAAATAAAAAAGAGCATGTATTAAGCAAGCAGGAAAAAAAAGAACTTGTATATGCTAAAAGAGGTATTTATCTTAATCATGCTATGCTTAAAGGAGAAACTATTACAGAAAAAGATTTAATTGCTTTAAGACCTTGCGTTGGGATAGCTGCTAAAGATTATAAAAAAGTTATTGGAAAAGTTTTAAAAGTAGATAAAAAATCTAATACTGCTTTGAGCTTTAAAGATTTGAAAAAATAGATTGAAATAAAAAATATATATGCTAAAATAAAAAAATAAGGAATGAGGTCTCCTTAAATTATTATTTTTAATAATTAAACCGCCTAAATATAAAGGCTGATGACTTCTGCAAATTTATGATTTTTTATTGATATAATTATTAAAGAATAATATAAAAATCTTTAATAATTATATATATGTATTTGCAGATTCAGTTTTTATATTTTCAAACTATATCTAATAATTCATATAATCAATAAAAAATCAAATCTAAATAAAAAAGGATTATATTATTATGCTTCTAAGTTTAGCTTTGATATTTTTATGCGGAATGACACTCGCTAAAATATTTTCTTATTTAAAACTTCCTTCACTTCTAGGACTTATAATAACAGGTATACTTCTTGGACCTTATTGCTTTAATTTATTAGATAAATCAATACTATCTATATCGGCAGATTTAAGAGAATTGGCACTTATCATTATACTTACAAGAGCTGGACTTAATCTTGATATAGAAGATTTAAAAAAAGTAGGAACTCCTGCTATACTTATGTGCTTTGTTCCTGCAAGTTTTGAAATAATAGGAATGATTTTAATAGCTCCCAAACTTTTTGATATTACAATACTTGATGCTGCTTTAATGGGTTCAGTTGTTGCTGCTGTTTCTCCTGCTGTATTAGTACCGAAAATGTTAAAACTTATAGATGAAAAATACGGCACTAATAAAAGCATACCTCAATTATTAATGGCTGGTGCTTCTGTAGATGATATATTTGTAATAGTATTATTTGCTTCTTTTACATCGCTTGTTAAAGATGGAAGTATATCTGCACTTAATTTTATAAAGATACCAACTTCAATTATTTTAGGTCTTATTGTAGGAATAATAATAGCTTTTATACTATCGAAATTTTTTACTAGATTTCATATAAGAGATAGTGCAAAGGTAGTAATAATATTAAGCATATCATTCATACTTGTAACAATAGAAAATTATATATCAAATTTTTTCTCTGGTATTATAGGTTTTTCAGGGCTATTAGCTGTTATGAGTATAGGGGCTTATTTAAAAAAGTCAAAAGAGGAATTATCAAAAAGACTTTCACTAAAATATTCTAAACTTTGGGTAGCCGCTGAGATTATACTTTTTGTACTTGTAGGTGCGGCTGTGAATATTAATTATGCTCTAAAAGCAGGTCTTTCTGGAATCATACTTATATTTGCAGTATTAATTTTTAGAATGTTTGGAGTTTTAGTATCATTAATAAAAACTAATCTCAATAAAAAAGAGAGAGTATTTTCTATGATGGCATATTGTCCTAAAGCAACTGTTCAGGCTGCTATAGGCTCTATCCCTTTATCACTAGGATTCCAATCTGGAGAAATTATATTGGTAATAGCAGTACTAGCAATACTAATAACTGCCCCTCTTGGAGCTTTTGCTATAGATTTATTTTATAAAAGATTATTAGAGCATAAATAGAATTATATGTACGTACCTCTAAGTTGCCCCATAGTTCCTGAAAATATCATATATAAAGTAAATGATATTAAAAAATAAATAATCTTAAATACTTTATTTTTTTCAGACTTAATGCCTATAAATGTATATGATGCTAATGCTACCATAGGCAACCTTGTTAAACTCCAAGTACTACTAGTAGTTAAAGGCATTATAATTGTAAATATTGAATATACAGTAAAGCAAATAGGCATTTTCTTTATACTTAAAATAGAAAATATAATCATTACCATAGGCAGTAAAAATTCTAAAAATGTTCTTAAAGCTGGGTATTGAAATATACTAATAAATAATTTTATCACAAATGGTATTATAAATGGATTAGGTGTTTCCCTACTCCATACTTTTTGAGATTCAAAAAAATAGAATGGATTTCCTTCTTTAGCATACATAAATACTAGCCACATACCATAAACAGCCAAAACAATAGCTAAAAAACTTAAACCATCTTTTAAAAGAATTAATGCAGATTTAATACTAAAATTCTTAGTTTTTATATATGTAATAAGCATATCGATACCATATCCTACTAATAAAGCAAGACCTGTTATTCTTGTTAAAGTTGATAATCCGCAAAATAATGCTGATACCATATAATCTTTATTTCTATATGCTATTAAAGATATTATTACATTTAAGAAAAATAAAGATTCTGTATAAAGTATAGTATTGTAATTTGAAGCAGGATAAATTATTAATGCAATAACAGCATACATAGAAGCTTCTTTGGATATATAAAAACTTATATAATAGTAAAAAAGTATTATAAATATTATGAATGATATATTGGTAACAAAAAATCCAGCAAATTCATATGAACCTAAAAATATAAATGAAAAAAATTTTATCGATAAAGGATATAAAGGAGCAAAAGCATAATAAGCAAAATTTACACTGTATCCATTTTTAGCTATGTCTATATAACCTGAAGCGTCATTCCATTTATAAAATATCTCTAAAATATTATTTATATCATAAGTACCTTTATTCGGTAAATGATATAATCCTATATATAAAGAAATAATAAATAATATTCTTGATATAATAAATACTATAAAAATAATTGATAATTCTCTTGCATTATTTTTTATAAAAGATATTAATTTGTTTCCATTCATATATATAAGCCTTAATTAAAATTATATTATTAGTTAATAAATGCCAATTATATTAATCTGCCTTTCATATCTATGCATAAGTCAAGTATAGAAATAGCAAGTGCAGCTTCTATAACAGGCACAGCCCTAACAACTATGCATGGATCATGACGGCCTTTAATAATAAGAGCCTCCTCTTCTTTAGTTTCCATATTCAAAGTTAATTGCTCTTTTGATATTGAAGGAGTAGGCTTTATAACAACATTAACTACTATAGGCATTCCATTAGATATTCCGCCCAATATACCGCCATTATTATTAGTTTTTGTCTCTACTATCTTGATATTATCATTATTCTTTATTGTATAAGCATCATTGCATTCGCTGGCCTTATAATTAACAAAATCAAAACCAAGACCAAAATCTATACCTTTAACTGCAGGTACAGCAAACATTGACTGAGATATTCTGCTTTCTATAGATGAATAAAAAGGATCTCCTAAACCAGCAGGAACATTAAAAGCAGCAGCCGTTATAATACCGCCTACAGAATCCATATCCATTTTTGCTTCTTCTATAGTCTTTATCATTTTATTCATAGCTTCATCATCAAATACGCTTAATTCTTTATTATAATTTTTTATAAACTCTTCATAATTTGGAAAAACATCATTAGGATATTTATCTTTGATATTATATATTTGCTTTATATGTGCAGCTATATCAATATCAAATTTTTCTTTTAAAGCCAACTTACATAAAGCACCAGCAAATACTAAAGGAGCAGTAAGTCTTCCAGAAAAATGTCCTCCTCCTCTTATATCATTAAATCCATCATATCTAAGCATTGCCGTATAATCACTATGAGAAGGTCTTGGAAGAACTTTCAAATTAGAATAATCTCCGCTTCTTTTATTTTCATTTTTTATTATAGCAGCAATAGGCATACCAGTGCTTTTACTTTCAAGTGTTCCTGATAATATCTCAACTTTATCTGATTCGTTTCTAGCTGTTGTAAGCTTGGCATTTTTTGATCTTCTTCTATCCATCTCAAAATCTATAAATTCATTATCTATATTAATACCATAAGGAAAACCATCTATAACACATCCAATAGCCTCGCCATGAGATTCTCCAAATAAACTTATTTTAATATTATTTCCAAATACGCTTCCCATTTATATATATTCCTATAATAAAATTTTCTAAAAGTATATATTATTTTTTATAAACTTTCTATATAGAATTACAAAGTAAAATTAAGTATGATTTTTATTATTTTTTTATTCCTAGTATTTCAACACCAGTTTGAGTAATTAAAACAGTATGTTCAAAATGCACAGCTAAAGAATAATCAGGAGTAGATAAAGTCCAGCCATCTTTTTCTTTTTCGTACTTGTCTGTTCCATTTGTTATCATAAGTTCTAATGCAAGTACCATATTAGGCTCTAATACAACATCATTATTAGGATGATAAAAATTAAATATATATGGAGCTTCATGATATTCATAACCCACCCCATGACCTGTAAGAGATTTTATAACTTTAAAACCATATTCATGAACTTTATTTTCAACAGTTTTTCCATATTCGCTTAAAAGTACATTAGGTCTTAATTTATATATTCCATATTCCAAAGATTTTTTACAAGCATCTATAAGTTTATAAGCTCTATGATTAACAGAACCTATTCCGCCTTCTATTACTATAGTTCTAGCACAATCTGCATAATAACCATTATATTTCACGCCTACATCCACACATACAGGCTCACCATGAACAAGTATTTTATTATTAGTAGGTCTTCCATGTGCTATTTCATTTCCGCTTGATATACTAGTAGCAAATCCATAATCAGGAACTTCAAAATTAGCAGGATATGCATTTTTACTCTTTATATATTTTTCTACTTCTTTATCTACTTTTGAAGCTCTTACTCCAGACATACAAAGTTTAAAAGCTAAATCTATAGAATCCTGAGCTATTTCGGCAGCTTTTCTTATATTGGATATTGCCTCTTCATCTTTGATACTAGGCTTTATTATTTCTTTGACTTCTTTTATAAACATATTAATTATCCTTTACTTCAAAGATTTAGGAGTAAATATATATAAAAGAACTACCAATATGATTGATCCTAAAATAGCAGATGATAAATTTATTTTAATATATTGTATATTACTTATTCTAGGCAAATAATAAGAACCAAGTAAAGCACCAACAGTAGCTATAAGAAACATCATAACCCATCCGCCAAATACTTTTATTTTTAAAATATTACTGAATACTAAACTAACTATTATTCCTATAACTATAAAAGCTGATACCACTATAATATATTCCATCTGCTTTTTAAAACCCCTCTCTATAATTTACTTAATTACTTGAAAGCCCTATAAAAAATGATTTTAATCCTCCTTCATCATTTTCTATTGGAACAAATATCATATGAGATATATCTTCTCTGTCTAAAGATCCAAATTTATTTTTCAATGAATCTGAAGCAAAAGGATCAGATACATACAATGTTTTTTTATGAGATAATATTTTTTTGAATAAAGCCTCATTCTCATCTATATTTAATTTATCTTTTGTATCATCTGATATATTTTGAGAATCTGATATACTATAGCTTCCATCGTCTCCCCTTGTAAGCATAGCCGCATGCTTAATATCAAGTCCTGATTGTTCTTTTACCCATTCAAGCATATCATTCATGCTCTTATTAACAAATTTTTTACCTCTAAGAGATTTCAAAACATTCTTCCATCCAGAAGTCATATTTTCTTTTACTTTCTCTTCTGCTTCTCTATAAAAATCATCTGGGGCTTTAGGTACTTCCTCAGGATCATATAAATCTTTATCTATCAAATCTTCTGTATCAAAAGTATCATTTTCATTAGCAGGCTTTATTACTTCATCATCATCATAATCTTCATTATTAAAATTATGAGATACATTACTATTATCTGAATTATTATCACTCTCTTCATCATCATAATCACCTAATAAGAAATCTCTATTAAGTGAAAAATTAAAAGCATCGCTTGAAGAGAAATATTCTTCTTCTTTTTTCACTACCTCATCCTCTAAAATAGAACCATGACTTATCAAAATATCCCCCTCATTATCGTCTATAATATCATCAATACCTTTTATAATATCTTTATCAGAATGCTCATCTGGATCAGCTTCATTATTATCAATTTCTTCTTCTGAAGCTTCATTATTTAAATCATTATCAGAGTTATCTGTATTATCTTTTGTTTCTTCTTCTGTATTATTTTCTTCTCCTGCATCTTCTAATATATCATCTAAATTAGGTACTTCATCTTCTTCTGATGATTCACTTTCTTCTGAAGTTTCATTATTATCTGATACTTCATCCAAAGAAGATAAATCATCTAATTTGATATTATCATCTTCTTCATCTTCTAATATATGGTCAGAATCTAAAAGCTCTTCATCTGAATATTCTTTCATATCTGGATAATTTTCTTCATTATCTTTTGATTCTTCTTCTGTATTATTTTCTTCCCCTGCATCTTCTAATACATCATCTAAATTAGGTACTTCATCTTCTTCTGATGATTCACTTTCTTCTGAAGTTTCATTATTATCTGATACTTCATCCAAAGAAGATAAATCATCTAATTTGATATT
>CALXXQ010000165.1 GCA_944392715.1 uncultured Brachyspira sp. | reverse complement strand
TCTCTAATAAATTTACTATACTCTAAATATAAATGTTCTCGTGTGCATAAATTAGAGACATTTTTTAAATCTAAATGAGGGTAATTTTAATGATTTTGTCAATTTGTTCTCGTGAACAGAGCAAAATGAAAGACACTACACTACACTACACTACACTACACTACACTAATATAAAAAATTATCCCAATCATAAATTTAATTCAGATAAAAAACTATCGTATATCATAATCAGCTTTTTTTCAAGACTATTTGGCATTTATCCACTAAATGCTTTCAATAGAAATCTAAAATTTTAGAGGAGCTTTATAATGAAGAAAAAACTATTTAAATCTTTTGCTTTGGTATGTGCATTAGTATTTGCAATTTCTTGTAATAACAAAGGCACAACAGGCCCTACTGGCGGCGGCGGTAGCACTGGCGGCGGCGGCGGTACAACAGGAGGAGGATATGTACTTCCAAAAGGTTCTTTAACACAAGACCAACAAAAACAAATTTTAGACCCTAATGTATCCACTAAGGTTTTATGGCAAAGAAAACAAGGTGGAAACTTTAGAATTCCAGCACTTATTACAACTAGAAATGGTGTAATAATAGCTGCATCTGATAATAGATACAATACTACAGCAGATTTAGGCAATCGTAATACTATAGATGTAGAGATAAGAAGAAGTACAGATTTAGGCAACACTTGGGAACCTGCTGTTAAAATAAAAAAAGCTACTGGTACAGCAAATTCTTATGGTGATGCTTTCTTTATCAACTGTCATAACGGAGATGTAATATTAGGCGTTGTTGAAGAACCTGGTTTCTTTCAAGATGGTGCTAAAACAACTTTATATAGAAGTAAAGATGATGGTAAAACATGGAATCAAATACAGCAAATATCTATACCAGCTGGTTATAGTCGCGGATTTGGAGCTTCAGGACAAGGCTTAACTTTAAGACATGGAGCTAATAAAGGTGCCCAAAGATTAATGTTTGCATTTTTAGCTAAAAAATCAAATAATGATTTGGCAGTTTATGCTTTTATATCTGATGATGATGGTAATAGTTGGAGAGAAGGCGGAAATACAGGAAAAATAGATGCTAATAATATAGACGAAACTAAGGCATTTGAATTATCTGATGGAAGAGTAATGCTTAATCATAGAAGACCTGCTGGTACTGGAAGCAGATCATGGTCAATAGCTAGTACTTATAATGGAAACTTTACTTTCCAAGGTATTGATCCTGAAGTAACAGACCCAGGTAATAATGCTGATTTAGTAAGATATGAATTTGACGGTGTACCAATAGTTAATGGAGGGGATAATTATGCATTATTAATACATGCCAATTCTAAGCCTAACAATACTAGTGGTAAGAAATGGTTTTTTGCAAGATTTAATCATCACATTAAACTTACTAAAAATGAATTTGGAAATGGAATAGGAACTGCTAATCAAAAATATGCATATGACAAACAGTTAGTAAATGGAGGAGATAGATTATATTCAGGATATCCTACTATAACTGTATTGCCTGATGGAACTATTGGTACATTAACTGAAGAAACAGCTGATGGATCACAATCTGATGCTTATTCAATAGTATGGAGAAGATTCAATCTATATTGGCTTTCAGGCGGAACTGAATATGTTGATTATTCTAATGGTCCTAGATTCCAACAGCCAATAACTAAATAATAAAAATAATATACAATATACCCTGTAATAGTAAAAATATTGCGGGGTTTTTACTAATTTTTAAGGAACAAAAATGAAAAAAATATTACTTACTGTAAGTTTTATATTAATATTTAATATATCAAATCTATTTGCTTTCTATCATGCAGGGAATTTTATTGATTTCTTAGTACACAGTAATCAAGTTAGAATAAGAACTGATGCTTTAGGAGTATTAGCAGGTCCAAGAAATATAAGAGTAGTTGCTGGGCTTACAGGGGCTAATTCTTATACAGACTTAATATTTGACAATAGAGGAAACTATGATTATACTAATGCTATTAATAGATTTATACCATCTGCTTTAGTAGGTGTAGGTTATGATTCTGATTTATTTGGAATAGCTGCTGGATATGAATTTACATATAAAAATTCCGCATATATGGTTCATACTCCTATACTTCATGCAACAGCCTTAAATGATTCTTTTAGAATAAGTATTCCTGTTTCTATAGGTATAGGTGGATCAGATCCTAAAACATCAGTTAATATAACAGGATCTACAATAGTATCTACTGCTATTGAAGCTAGATATTATTTCCCAAAAGAAATGCCCGCATTAAGTCATATAAGATTATTTGTTAATTATGGAAGTGCATATACTCCAAACGTAAGAGATAATTCTCAATATTTCCATCAGCAATCTTTTGGACTTCAGGCAAGAATACATTTCAAAATAGAAACTCCTGAAGTATTAATAGAGCCAATTTTTAGAGTACAATATGATCAGGCATTATCCACTAAAAAAGTTGGTTTTAATGGTTTCATACCTGTATATGATAATTTTGATATAACAGCAAAAGGATTAAATGTATATGCTCCTTTAGTTGGAGCTGGACTTCCTTCTGGTTTACAAGGAGATCCTAATCTAGGTTCTGGTATGCAAGGTGGATATGTTGATTCCATACCTGCTGGTTTCTATTCTGTAGAGCCTTATAGAGTATCTGTAGCTGTACCTGTTGGTTTTACTGCTACTTCTGCTGATGAAAATATCAGTTTTTATCTTGAGCCTGCTTTATCTTTCACTCTTATAAGTGCTAAACATATTTATCAAACTACTTCTGAAAACTCTCCTGAAAGAACTACTCCTTTTATGTCTTTAGGTTATGTGGTATATGGTGAAATATATATACGTCCTGTAAAAAGCTTAGAATGGTACATTGAAGTTCAGGCTGGCGGTACTTCAAGAGTTGCTGAAACTATGAAAACAGAAAATACTGATACTCGTTTAGTATTTAATGGTTCTACTGGCTTCCACTATTACTTTTAATTTAGAAAAATAATTTTTCTTCTAAATATTTTAGAGCCGCTTATATTTTATAGGCGGTTCTTTTTATTTATATATAATAACTTTACATTTTATCATATTGCTATATAATTAATCAAATAATCTGTAAAATTAAAATCATCAAAATCAGGACAAAATAAAATGAATCTTAAAGAATATATGAATATAAGACTTGAAGAGATTAATAATACTCTTGAAAATATATTTGATAAAAGCAATATACAATTAGAAAATAGTTTTATAGAAATGCTTAAATATCCATTGGATGCTGGCGGAAAGAGATTAAGACCAATACTTACATGTTTAGCATGCGAGCTTTTTGAAGGAGATTATAAAAAAGCATTAATACCAGCTATAGCATTAGAGCTTATACATACTTATTCTTTAGTTCATGATGATTTGCCTGCTATGGATAATGATGATTTAAGAAGAGGAAAACCTACTACTCATGTAAAATACGGAGAGGCTAATGCAATACTTGTAGGAGACGGGCTTTTAACTCATGCTTTTCAATTACTTTCTAAAGCAGATGTTAAAGACAGCACTTTAAGAAAATTACTTTTTGAATTAAGTTATGCTGCTGGTATAAATGGAATGGTTATGGGACAGTTTATAGATTTATATTATGAAGAGAAAGAAATTAATTTTGATATGCTTAAAATACTTCATGCCAAAAAAACAGGTGCTATGATAAGAGGAGCCATAAGACTTGGAGCTATTGCCTCAGAGAACATAAATGAAAATGATATTGAAAATATAACAAAATACGGTGAAGCTATAGGACTTGCTTTTCAAATACAAGATGACATACTTGATGTTATTTCAGATAATGAAACTTTGGGTAAAACTGTTGGTAAAGATGAAAAAGAAGGAAAACTTACTTATGTTAAACAGTTCGGACTTGAAGGGGCAAAAGAAGAAGCTAAAAAAGTAATTGAGAAATCTATAGAATATTTAAAGCCTTATAAAGAAAGCGAAGCTAAAAATATTTTAATAGAATTAGCAAATTATATAATAGAAAGAAAATCATAAATGTATACATTACTTACAAATAGTTAAACTCTTTTTGTAACTCTCCGATAACAAAATAAAATTAAAAATATAAGAAGAAATTTATAATATATTATGAATGAAATTAGAAAAATAAATTTAGAAGCAATAAATAAAAATATCAGAGCATATCCTTATGATTTTATTAATATGCTTGATAATTCTAAAGAGTCAGATATCTCTTTGCAGATAATAGAAACAAAATCTCAAAAACCATCAGCAAAAGTTGTAAAAAATGGAAAACAGATACTTCTTCATAGTGCTTATGATCCTGTAAAAGAAGCCAACACTTTAATAAAGGAAATTGAAAATGATGAAGATTTAGATTTAGTGTTTGTATTTGGAATAGGCGCAGGATATTTGATTAATGCTGTTAGAAAATTGAATATTTCTGTTGCTGTGATTGAGCCTGATATAAATTTTTTTAATACTTTAATAGACAATTTTAAATTAGATAAAATACTTGAAGACAGTAAAATAACTTTTTTTATAGGCGGAAATGATGATGAGGATTTAGAAAAGTTTATATCGATAACAACAACAAAAAAGGTAAAATTTTTTATTACAAGATCTTATGCTACATTATTTTCTGAAGAAGCTTTGCATTATCAAAGTAAAGTGCTTTCAGTAGTAGATAAAAAAATAATTAATATAAATACTATTTCAAGATTTGATAAACTTTGGGCTTATAATATAGCTTCTAATGCAGTTGAAATAGCCTCACATTATGGAGTCAATAGATTTTTTGATAAATATAAAAATATTCCTGCTGTTATAGTATCTGCTGGTCCTTCACTAGAAAAAAATATTAGAAAATTAAAAGAGATGAAAAATAAAGCGATTATAATAGCCGTTGATACTGCAATGAAGCCTTTATCATCGCATGGAATATCTCCTCATTTTGTAATTACAATAGACCCTCAAAAGAAAAACTCTAAATATTTTAGGAACATTAATTTTGAAGATACTGTACTAATTTCAGAATCTTCTGTTGATCATGAGGCTGTAGAATCATTTAATGGTCCTATATATTTTATAGATTCTATATTCCCGCTTGCAAAATATTTTATGAAGCCTTTAGGAAATAGAGGCGACATCACTATGGGAGGAAGCGTTTCTACTGCTGCTTATGATTTTGCTGTGAAAATAGGGGCAAATCCAATAATAATGGTTGGTTTGGATTTATCTTTTCCAAATCATCAGACGCACATAAAAGGAAGCTACCATGAAGAAAATTTCTTCACTGAAATAGGAAAACTTGATTCTTATGACAGCAGAATATATAAAGTGCTTGTATCTGGAAATTTAAGAGAAGAAAAAAATATCTATGGAGAGAGCGTATTTACTGATTCAAGATTTGATATGTATAGAAATTGGTATGAAGCTCAATGTGCTAATAACAGTAAAATAAAATTCTACAATGCCACAGAAGGCGGTGTTATAATAAAAGCAATGGAGAATATTACACTTCAAGAACTCATAGATACATTTGACAATATAAACATACAAATAGATAAAGATGATAGAAATACAGCAGACAAAAATAAAATATTAGAAAATTTAAAAAATGGATTAATAAAAATTGATAAAGAAATAGTATCATTAAAACCTTATGTTGAAGAGGCTATTGAATTATGCTACACAATAAATGATGAACTATCAAGACATAGAAAAGTAGATAAATTAATTGCCAAATTAGATGAAGCTGATATAAAAGTGCTTAATATAAGTAAAGTTAATGAATTTTTGGGTATTACAATGCAGAAAACTATCAAGACTATAACAGAAGGTTTCGAGTTTAAAGATGAAACTATGGACAAAGCTATAGTAAGTTCTTTTAAATTATATGAAGCTATGAAAGACAGTATTGATTTTAACCATTATATAATAGAACGTGCATTAATAAAAATAAACAAAGAATTAGAATAAAACTTTTTACACGCACGGTTAGCTAAATTTTATATATAATAAAAATTAGAATTCAAAATAAAACAATATTTTAAATTTTATTCACCGTGCGGTATATGCATTATAAAATTAAAAAAATCTAGGGTGGGCGTTAAAATTACTATAATAGCTAAAAAATAAATTTAAATTTCTATTTCAAAAGAAATTAATAAAGATAATGGGCGGGGAATTAGAGAAAAATTTAAAAAAAATTTTATTTACATACCACACCCTTTAAAGTTTTAAGCTTTATTATGTTATAAATATTTTATTTATGCTTATAACCAATTAAGAAAAAGCATGCCCACCCAAGTGTCCATTATATTTAAAATTTTATTTTTAATTATGACTTTAATTTTATATAAACATTTAATGAGTAAAAAATTTGCACTTTTGCAACTTTTGCGGCGGGAAAAGTTGATAATTATTAAAGCTATAAATTTATTTACATACCCCACCCTTTAAAGTTTTAAGCTTTATTATGTTATAAATATTTTATTTATATTTATAGCTGATTAAGAAAAGGCACACCCACCCAAGCGTTTTTTTAATTTATAACTTTGACATCACGCAGTAAACACAAATAAAATTTATAATTAATTTATTTATTTTTTATAACTAGTTTAACGCGTGGTAAAATAACAATTATACAATAAAAAATTCAAATAACAAAACTATTAAAACAGGATTTTATTGTTTTTATTAATTAAAAAATAGTAAAGATACTTACTTTTTTGTATATAATATTATAATTAATAAAAATTGATATTTCAGTAATATATTTTTTACAAATACAACATTTTACATAAAACTTATAATATATATATACATATATTAATAAATAGTATTTTAGTATATAATCATATAAATAAATATTTTAAGAGGATATTTTTTCTTATGGTATTTTATATTTTTTCCGATAAAGATTAACAGTAGTATTTTTTAAGGTAATTAGATATGAAATATAGAATATTATTACTTTTATTTATAATGAGCTTCTCTAATATATTCGCTCAAAATGATAACTTTTTAGATACAATTATGCTGGATCAAATAAAGAGAATTTATCCAGATGATAATGTGGTATCTCCTTCAAGCTATACAATAAGTATGAGCTTTGATTTAAATAGGTACAGACTAAATGAACCTATAACTATGGAGATAAAAATATATGCTAAAAAGGGAACTGTAAGCTTTACAAATTCAGCTAACCCTTTTAATAATTATAATTTCACAGTTTATGATAATTATAATAATCCAGTAGTATCATCAGACAATTATACTCTATGGAAATATAAAAATGAAAGAACTTTAGATACTTCCAAAGACAGAGTTGTAACACTCAATGAAGGAGAAAGTTTTTCATATTATATAGATTTGAATAATTGGTTTTACTTTGATAAGACAGGAAGATACAGAATAGAAGGAAGTTTTAATCCTATGCCTGAAATAAGCGGCAATTTCTATATGCAGGCTGATACAGCATACTTCCTATTAGATGAACCTAGAACATATCAAACACAAAGCAGCAATACTATGCCTGTATATAATAATAATCTTGTTTCAACAAATCAAAATGTTTTACAAGATTATTCGCCTTCAAGCATAGTGTCTAATACTTTATTTGCTATGAAAAATAGAGATTGGACTAATTATTACAGCTATATGCATATGCCTTCTATAATAAGCATAAGCCAAAGATATTATGAAACATATAGAAATAATTACAGCAATGCATATTTAGAAGACTTTACAGATACAGGTATTCGCCAAAAGGCAAGAGCATTAAGTTTTGAGAATTTCCTAAGAACTCAATTCTCTGATACTGTAAGTGCTGATATGCTAAGAACTAATTTTGGAAATAATTTCCTTAATAATTTGGAAATGGCTTATAAATCAAGCAATATAAGAGAGCTTGCTATAAGATTTGATATTCTTTATAGAACTTCATTACCAGAAGATAGAAAAATGCTTTTTGAAGAGTTTAAAAAATATTTATCTTCTGCATATGACAGACAGGTAAGAAATAATTTTGTAGCAGAGCTTCAAAGAGATATTATTGCTACTAAAGATGCTAAATTAAAACAGCATTATACTGCTGTATTAAATCTTATTAAAAGTGAATATGATCCAGCTGTTATTTATACTCTTCTAAATTATACTATTGACAAAGTAACAGTTATAGAGGAATACGGACTTCCTAAAGCTGAAGTTGAAACTAGACTCTATCATAGATACTTCAATGCTGATACAGGTGATATTTATGACCCTGTTGTAAAAAGAACTTTTGTTTTAAGAAGAATGGGAGAATATTGGTATATAGTTAATTATTATGATACAGTTGTAAACAATTAAGAAATATAAATTATTATAAAGTTATTAATAAAAGTGAGAAATTATAATTATTTATATTTCTCACTTTTTTATTTATAAAATTAATATTGTTAGGAGAGTTAATATATGTTAAATAATAAAAAAATATCTTTAATAATAAAATTTATTTTACCATTTGCTGTATTTTTAATCATTGTATATTTCATAATATTATTTGTTTATAGAAATATATATATTAATTCTTTTTTTAGAAATAAAACATTTAAAATTACAAGCATACATGATCTGATAGAATCCAAATTAAATAATATAAATGATGTTATAAATATTTTAGATTCCTATCTTAAAATAGACGATTTGCCTTATGAATATTTCGGGCATGCTATAACAAATATATCAAAATTTAGTGATGATTATTTAAATATATATTTTGGAGAAACAGTACCATATCCTATAGGCGGTATTTTTATTAATTCATTAGAACCTTTTCCTCTAGACTATGATCAAACCTCTAGAGTATGGTATAAATCTGCCATAGACAATAATAGTAAAATTTATATAACAGATCCTTATGTTGATTTTGCTACAAGTAAAATATGTATAACTTTTTCTAAAGCTATATATACAAATAATAATCAATTGAAAGGAGTAGTAGCTATAGACTTTGCTAAAATGAATGATATAGTTCAAAATATTATATATGAAGAAAATGTAAATTTAGTTACTAAAAATGGAATGTTTATTAATAATATAAATGAAAGTAAAGTATTAAGTGAAGATAATAAAATATTTAATGACAGCAGCTTTCCAGATATTCAAAAATATATAATTAATAGCCAAAATCATACAAATATATACAAAGATAATTGGTATATGACAAGGAATTTGAATACTGTTCCTTGGAGTATAGTATTAAGCGGAAATTTATCTCAAGTAAAAAATCAAATAAAGATGCTTATGTTTATATTACTATTTATTCTTATAATAATAATTTTATTGGAAAGTGTTCTAGTTGTATCAGTTGTAAGCCCTATAACGGCATCCTTAGATCAGGCTATTTCAAATATAAAACTTATGAATGATGGTTATTTTAATAGTAATTTCAATGAAAAGATGTTATCAAGAAGAGATCAGACGGCTGAATTATATAAAAATATAAAAACTATGCAAGATAATATAGGAAAAATAGTATATAATCTAAAAGAGAATATAAGCAATATAAACAAATCTATAGATACAATATCTTATGGAAGCAGAAATTTATCGGATAGAACAATATCGCAGGCATCATCATTAGAAGAATTATCATCTTCAACTGAAAGTTTATCAAACTCTTTAAGAAATACTTCTGTAAATACAGAAAATGCTAAAAACATGAGTTTAGAGGTTGCTAATTCTACATTAACAGGAGTGGAAGCAGTTAATATTATATCTAATAATATGGCTGAAATATCAGAATCAAGCAAACAAATATCAGATATAACAAAACTTATTCAGTCCATAGCATTTCAAACCAATATATTAGCATTAAATGCATCAGTTGAGGCTGCTAGGGCTGGAGAACAAGGAAGGGGATTTGCTGTTGTAGCTAGTGAAGTACGTTCTCTTGCTCAAACTGTTAATGAAGCTGCTAATAATATTACAAAAATAGTAAATGATACAGTTGAAAAAATAGAGCATGGTAATAAATCAGTAGCTTATTCTACAGATATTCTTCAAAAGATTTCATCTTCAGCTAAAAAAGTAGCTGATATACTAACTGAAATAAGTGTAACTGCTGTTAATGAACAAAATAGTATAATGCAAATTAATCAAACTATAATATCTTTAAATAGCATTACTCAGGAAAATTCATCTATAGCTGAAGATAGTGCCAATTCTAGTAATGAGGTTAAAAATATGACTGAAGATATAGTTAATGATATAAATTATTTCAAATTTAGTTAAAAAATAGAAAGCATTTTTTAATTATATAGTATTGCAAAAATAGTTAGTTTATAATATAATATATACTTACTTATAGTTTAGTTTATAATGGAGAAGCAAAAATGAAAAAAGATATACATCCTCAATACTTTGAAACAGATGTAAATTGTGCTTGCGGTGCTAATTTCAAAATACACTCTGTACAAAAAAGTTTACACGTAGATATTTGTCATAATTGTCACCCTTTCTTCACAGGAAAACAAAAAATTCTTGATACTGCTGGAAGAGTTGATAAATTTAAAAAACGTTATGGCTTAAAAAAGTAATAATAATAATATAACTTTATAAAATTATAATGTCATTATTTTATAATAATTAGTTTGAGTAATACTTGAACTAATTATTTTTTTATATACTAAAACATATAATTCGATGAAAATAATTTCAATTTAATATAAAAACTTGTATAAGGAATTATTATGAAATTTATCATAGAAGATAAAGTATTTGAAACTTTAGATAATCTTTGTGTTGCTGTAATTATTGCTAAAAATATTAATAATACTAATAAAATAAATGATATATCTATTTTACTTAAAGAAAGTATTTCAAATGCTGAAAAAGAATTTGAAAATACAAAAGTGAAAGAAAGTGAATATATAAAATGCTACAGAGAAGCATTTCAAAAATTAAATATTAATCCTAATAAGTTTATGTGTTCTATAGAAGCACTTTTAACTAGAATTTCAAAAAAGAAAGGAATGCCTGAAATAAACTCCATAGTTGATTTAGTTAATGCTGTTTCAATTAAATATAAATTACCTATGGGGACACATGATTTAGACTCTATGAATAATCAGGATTTTTATATTAGATATTCGGTAAGTGATGATATATTCCTTCCATTTGGAGAAACTGAAACAGAAAAAGTTGATGAAAATGAATTAGTATATGCTGTTTCCAATGATGTAAGAACTAGAAGATGGATATGGAGACAAAGTGAACATGGAAAAATTATTGAAAGCTCTTCAAATATAATATTTCCTATAGATGCTTTTATTGGTATTAATGATGATAGAGCTATTAAAGCTAGAGATGAACTTGCTGAGCTATTAACAAAATTTTTTAAATGCGATATAAAAACTGGTATTATAAATTCAAAAAATAATTATATAGAATTTTAATACCCCGCCCTATTAAATTTATTGTTTATATTAGAACAATAAATTTAATAGATACTAGCATTAAAAACATAAAAGCACACCCGCCCAAGTTTTTATTATATTTGGAATTTTAATTAACGCACGGTTAACTAAATTTTTAATATAATAAAAATTGAATTAAAAACGAATTTATATTTTTAACTTTATTCTGCGTGCGGTAAAAATATAATAAATTTAAAAAAAATTTTGGGTGGGCAGCTAAAATATCTGTTAAAGTTAATTGACAAAAATAATATAAAAATTACAGAATGCTATTATAAGTCTAAAGGGTGGGCAATTAATCTTTGCGTATTTTTATATTGAATCTATTTCTAAAGCTAGAATAAACAGAAGGTATGATTATAAGAGTAAACATTGTAGAAAATATAAGCCCGCCGCAAACAGCTATTGCCAAAGGTCTGTACATCTCACTTCCATTTCCAATTTCAAAAACCATAGGAAGCAAACCCAATATTGTAGTAAGAGAAGTCATAAGTACAGGTCTTAATCTCCTTCTGCAAGACTCTAGTGCTGCATTATCCCAGCTTATATTTCTCTCTATTACAACTCTATTCATATAATCTATTAAAACTATTCCATTATTAACAACTATTCCAACAAGCATTATAATTCCTATTCCGCTATAAACATTTAAAGTTTCACCGCTTAAATATAAAAATATTAAAGCTCCAAATAATGCAAAAGGCACTGCCAAAGATATTACAAATGGAGTAATATATGATTCAAATTGCCCTGCTATTATGGCATATACAAATACTAAGGCCATTATTAATGATATTATTAATTGAATAAAAGCCTCTTGCATATCTTCATAATCTCCTGAAAAATTCACAGAAAATCCGCTTGGTATATATATATATTATTAAGCTCCTTTCTAATATCTGTGATGATCTCGTTTATAGGTCTTCCATAAGAACTTGCATTTATCTCTATTATCCTTTTATCATTTTTTCTATTAATTTCTATAGGTCCAGTAGCTTTATAAATATTTACAACTGATGATATTGGTACTATTCCATTTGATGTTGGTATCATCATCTTTTGAATAGTTGAAATATCATCTCTGTTTTTATTCTCTAAACGAACTATTATATCAGTATCAACATATATAGAATTATTCAAAGTCATTTTACTTGCTGTTGTTCCGCTGAAAGAAGTTCTTATAATATTTGCAATCGTATTAATATTAATTCCCATTTTAGATACTAAATCTCTATCTATATCAAAAATAAGTTCATGATTGGAATCATCTTCTTTTATCAAAACATTTCTAACACCATCAACATTATTTACCGCAGCTATGATATTGCTTGCTACATCATATCCCCTATCAAGATCATCACCTACAAGCTCTATAATAATTGCACTATAATTCTTAGGTTTTCCCATAGCAGTATTCTCAGAATTAAGTTCTATTCTTCCAGGATATCCATTAACTCTATCTCTTATACTTTCTATATAATAGCTTATATCTGATTTTCTTCCATCTTCTCTGTCTATCAATTTTACTCTAACCTCTCCATGATGTTCATTTCTTCCTGTTCTTACTCTAGTTTCATAATATGCCATATTCTTTCCAACAGCATTTTCTATATCCTCTTCCATTTTATTCATAAACATATCTGTAAACTCTACCCTAGCCCCTACAGGAAGTCTTAATCTTGATATAATAGTTCCTTCATCTGATACTGGATATCCTTCTTTACCCACATTCATAAGAAGTAAAGCTAATGATGATATTAATAAAAATGATATTAAAGCAAATGATTTCTTTTTATTTTTTATCACTATTGCAAGAGCACTTAGATAAAATTTCTCCACTTTACTATAAATATTTTTATCGAAAAAATTTTCTAATTTTCTTAAAAATAAATTTAATTTGCTATTTTCATTAACTTTATTTAATCTGGATGCCAAAAGAGGAACTATAGTTAAAGCCACAAAAAGAGAAGTAAGCAATGATATGGAAACGGTAACACATAAATCGCTAAACATTTGTCCCATCTGACCTTTGACAAATAGAAATGGAAGAAATACGCAAACACTTGTTAATGTTGAAGCAGTTATAGCAATTGATACTTCACTAGTTCCTAAAATAGATGATTTTATATTATTTATTTTTATTGTTCTATTATCATTTTTATTAATATTATATTTTGAATAATGATTACTATAGTAAAAAATATTTTCAAGCACCACTATAGAGTTATCAACCATCATTCCTACTCCAAGTACAAGTCCTGAAAGCGAAATTACATTAATAGTGATATTAAAAAAATACATTAATATAAATGTACTTATTACTGATACAGGTATTGAAATACTTATAATGAATACGCTTCTTATATCCCATAAATATATCATAAGCACAAGTACAGCAAATAAAGCTCCCTGCCATACTGTATTTAAAACATTATGTATAGAATTTTTAATTGTATCTGAGCTATTAAATAATATCTGATAATAAATGCCTGAAGGAAACTGAATAGTATTAAGTCTTTTTTCAACATCTCTTGCTATTTGTATGATATTTCCTCCAGATTCTTTAGTTATAGCAACAGTTAATGCTTTGCTTCCATTTATACGTACTATTTCAGAATCATCTTCATAATCTTCATGAACATATGCTATATCTCTTACTCTTACTGGATAAACATTATTTTTTAAAGTTATAACAACATTTTCAATATCATGAACCTCTCTGAATTCTCCTGTAGTTCTTATATTATATTTATAAACTCCCTCATAAGTTTCACCGCCTGCAACATTTTGATTTTCTAAAGATAAAGTTCTAACTACATCATTAATATTTATAGAATAGGCATTGAGTCTATTCAAATCTATATCAACACATATAATTTTTTTTAATCCGCCTCTTATTTCAGTCTGAGCAACTCCATCAACTTGTCCCAATTTAGTAAGAATCTGACTATCGACTAAATCATAAAGCGATGATAAATTATCTGTACCAAAAAATGCTATATTCATTATAGGGCTTGAATCGCTGGAAAATTTTGAAATATTTGGGTTTTCTGCATCATCTGGAAGCGAAGATCTAACCATATCAATAGCCTCTCTTATATCATCAGAAGCAGTCTGTAGATCTGTACCCCAGTTAAACTCTATTTCAACATTAGATTCTGATTCCTTAGATTTAGATTTAATAGTTTTTACATTATTAACAGATGATACAGCACTTTCAATAACTCTAGTAATAGATTTCTCCACTTCCTCAGCTCCAGCATTATCATAAGTTGTTTTTATACTTATAATAGGAACTTCCATGTCTGGGAGATAATTTATACTGAGTCTTGATATACTAATAAATCCAATTATAAACATGGATACTAATGTAACAAATACCGTAGTTGGTCTATTTACTATGAGTGTAATAAATTTTTTCATTTTTTATAAATTTAAATCATAAAAATATTACGAAAATATGATATTAAATTTCTAAAAATATTCAATAGTCTTTAATAAAAAATATTAATTAAAAGATTATTCTTTTTTATTGTTTTTATCTTTATTATAGAGCATTTTTACTAGGAAAACTAATGCTATAATAATTAATATTTTGATAACAATACTGAGTATACCATTAATACCAAAATGAGGTCCAAAAAAAGGAAAATCAAAATAATGTCTTGCATGCGGAGGCGGAGGAGGCATATGAAACATTCTGTCAAATGCTGGAGAACATGAACTCAAGAAAAAAAGTGATAATATAGAAGAAATTATAAAAGTAATTTTTTTTAACATAGTATTTACCCATTATTTTATTTGATTTATTAGACGAAAAAATTATAATAAAAGTTCCCAATAAATATTTATTTTTCATAAAAAAGTTGTATTATTATAATTAATATAAATAGGAAATAATTATGGAAATACTGGATTTAGAAAGAGCAGAATATGAATTAAACAAAGCATACAAATCAAACCCTACTCCTTGGGCTGAACATTCAAGGTATGTTGGTAAAGCTGCAAGAATAATAGCCTCTGAATACAATAAGAAATCAACAGATAAAAAATTATATGAAGACAATTCATATATATTCGGACTTTTACATGATATAGGAAGATACACAGGAATAAGCGCAGAAAGACATTTAATAGACGGATACAAATACTGCATTAATTATGGCTGGGAGAAAATGGCTCAAATATGCATCACTCATGCCTTTATGATACAAGACGTAAATACCGCAATAGGAAAATTCGATATGCCTGAAGATGATTACAGATTTATAAAAAATTTCATTGACAATGCCATCTATGATGATTATGATTTACTTATTCAATTATGTGATTGTCTTGCTTTGCCTTCTGGATTTTGTATTTTAGAAAAAAGATTTGTTGATGCTGCTTTGAGATACGGAACATTTCCGCAAACTGCATTGAGGTGGAAAATGGTGTTTGAAATAAAAGCGTATTTTGAAAGTGTTATAGGTACTTCAATTTACAATTTACTTCCGAACATAAAAGACAATATTTTCTAAACACTCGCCGTGTGGCATTCCGCACGGTAACGCTTACCCTTACAGACAGTCAACTGTACGCGACCGAAGGAAGTACCCGAAGGGTATGCGGCTGATTACCCACTACTCGCCTAGCTAACGCACTCCCTACGGTCGGGTGCTTTCCGCACGGCATAGGTTTAGAGTATATAGTATTCAATAGTGTGCGGTTCATTATCGCATAAGTTTTCGGCAATAGACTATCTAATATTAAACAACTAATTTTTATTTATATTATTTTCAGTTATTATTTTTTTCTTTCCACTTGCTTTATATTTAGCATCTCCAAATATACTTTGATACATTTCATCATTAAAAAAAGAAATAAAATCATCTAACTCTTTCTTATCATCTGGAATAATAATATTATCATTTTCTACATTTATCATTACACCATATTCAAAAGCTTTATCTTTGATTTCTGATAAAGGTATAGTTTTAGCTTTTTCCATAATATTATTTTTTATTAATAAGGATAATTTTTTTCTTATTCTTTTTGCTTTATTTTGTGATAATTTCTCATAATCTCCTTTAAATATACTGTTCGGAGATAAAAGTTCTGTTTTTATTTCTTTATCAGTTGCCTCTTTATAGTAACAAGATAAATCTATAGTTGAAGTTATTTCATATGTTTTTCTAAAAAATAACGCATTATCTTCAAAACTATAACAACCGCTAAGATAATCGGGTAAAATTATAAAATATTTTTTTTGATAATCAAAATTTTCATTATCATAAGTAAGAACTTTTTTATTAACAAATAAATAGTTTTTTCTAAACTGTTGAAATAATAAATAGTATTTATTATCAGATTCAACAGCAAAAGCAAATGATTTTGTTGTTGCAAAAGATTTCTCGTTTATTTCTCTAATTTTATTAGTATCAACTGAATTAGTAAACAATTCAAATAATTTTGAATTATCAATATAATTATGATTATTTACAACAAATATTTCTTCCTCGTTAATAGAATATTCTACATCATCTGAATATTTTATAGGCTTTTTATTATTTTTAAAATAATTAAATTGTCCATCCAAAATTTGTTCTAATTCTTTTAAAGCGGATTTAGATAAACCAATTCTAAAAAATCTCCTATGAAATTCAACACTATTGTTATCTTTTACAGCATAAAATTTTAATAATTTCATAAATAACTCCTATAATTCTATTAATGTATATTCATCTAATTCTATAACATTTATATTAGTTTTCTCTACATTATCATTAGTATATTTTGTTTTAGATATCAATATTTTTTCTAAACCATTTATTGTATATAATTTATATACATTAAATCCAATAATTTTAAATATATAATTAGGATAGCAAGAATTATTAATAATTTTAATAAATAGATAAATTACTAATAAATAAAAAGGAAATTTAGACAATATCTTATCTAATTCTATATTAATAGCTTCTATAGCTAACAGCATAAAAGCATAAACATCAACAAACATATCATTACTAACATGGGATATATTAGTAAAAGAAACAGTTTCATCTAAATCTTGAGATTTTACAATTTTTAATAAAAATAATATTAAGCCTTTAATAATAAGAATAAACAAAATTATTAATAATAATTGTATAGAAGTAGAAATAATATATTCTGGCATTTCATTAAATATTAATTTAACAATATTTTTTAAGTATATTTCTACTCCATTAACTATTATTATTATTAATGCTGGAATAAATATTTGAAATTTTATTATAAAAAGTATAATAGGCTTTAACATATTTTCAAATTATATATTTATAGTATTTTTTGTCAATTTAATATTAAATTATAAAATCAATATATAATACTAATTTGTTATTTAATTACCCTCTATAATTCTTATTTCATCATTAGTAAGCCCGTATAAAGAGTACACAACCCTATCCACTTCCCCCTCAATCTCCGAAGTGTCCTTGTTCTCTTTTTTAATCCGAATAATATCATCAACTAACCCAACCAATTTAGACTCAGTATCTTCATCAGGTTCAGGTATAGGAATATTCTCAAAAAATATTGATGA
>CALXXQ010000164.1 GCA_944392715.1 uncultured Brachyspira sp. | reverse complement strand
CCTGCTTTGGGAGCAGGGGGTTATGAGTTCGAGTCTCATCATCCCGAATGCGCTAGTAGCTCAATTGGATAGAGCAACTGCCTTCTAAGCAGTAGGTTACAGGTTCGATTCCTGTCTGGCGCGCATAGAACCTTAATTATTATCGCTTTAAGCAGTTAATTATATGGTCTATTCTTTTTTATTAAAAATGGCGAATGTAGCTCAGTTGGTTAGAGCGCCAGATTGTGGATCTGGATGTCGCGGGTTCAAGTCCCGTCTTTCGCCCTTTTCTTTTTTCTATAACAAAAAATTAATATCACTTTCAAACATTCGTAGAATAACTTGATATTTATACATATTGATATAATATATATTTTATATATTAAGGAGTTCAATATGAAAAAAATAAAAAAATTATTATTACTTATTTCTATATTATTAATAACTAATATAACCGTTTTTGCCGCAAGCGGTTTTGAGGCAATAATTAATGTTCCTTTGGGTTTATCTATTGGAATACCTACAGGAACTTATGATGGTGTAGATGTATTAAAAAGTAAAGTAGGATTTGATTCAGGAGTAACAGCACAATTAGGATTTATGTTGGGACTTGGAAAAATAGGTATTAGTATATTAGGAGAACTTGGATATAGTTATGACAGCTATAGAACTTATATGTCATCTGGTATTAATGAAAATAATAAACTAGAAACATATCCAAGTATATATACTCATAGCTTTCAAATAGGTTTACTTCCTAAAATAAATATAGGTGATTTTTCTATAGGTATAGGTGCTGGAGTAAAAATACCTGTATCAGCTGTTTCTGAAGTAAAAACTGATACTACTATACTTGGAATAAAAAACTCTAATACTTCAAATATTAAACTAAATAGAAATAATATAGAAAATTCATTTGCAAGAAATGTTATACCTTATATGAAGCTTACTTTTGACTATTCTTTCTTCTTTAGTTCTAAAATTGCTCTTAATTTAGGTGCATATTTGGGATATGATTTTGGACTTGCTAATAAAAGCCCTATAGACAATGAATATACAGGTATTGATAGTTTTGATATAGGTTTGCAATTAGGATTAAGATTTGCTCCTAGATTATAATATTTAAGTATATAAAAACATAGGTTTTTATATTTAAGTTTTTTTATGAAAAAGATATTAATAATTATTATTTTTCTACTATTAAGTATAAAAACCTTTGCCAAAGGCAGTTTTGAATTTTTATTAAATATTCCTTTAGGGGCATCTTTTGGTATATTTAATGGAATAGAAGAATCAATGGGTTCAGAGCCTAAAATAAAATCAGAAGCAGGATTTGATACTGGAATAACTGCTCAGATTGGATATATATTTGTTTTTGACAATTTCGTATTCAGTCTTTTAGGAGAATTAGGCTACAGTTATGACAGTTTCAAATATTCATCATCTTATAATGTTTCTGCATTAGGAGGCTCTGAAGAGTTTGAATCATATGATAGTATGTATTTACATAGCATACAAGTCGGGATTATTCCTAAATTCAATTTTGGAAGATTTGCTGTAGGTTTGGGAGGCGGAATAAAAATACCAATTTCTGGAATATATGAATCTAAAAATATAAAAACTATTAATATTTTTGGAGAGACAATTAAAACAGAAACTTATTTAAAAAAAGAATATAAAGCATCTGATTATTCATCATATATAATGCCGTATTTCAAACTCATATTTGATTATTCTATATTCTTTACTGAAAAACTTGCCTTTAATTTGGGAGCATATTTTGGATATGATATAGGCATTAATTATAAAACATCAAATGTCAAAAGAATAGACAGCTTTGATATAGGTTTGCAATTGGGATTAAGATTTGTTCCTAAATTGTAAACTATAGTAGGTAATTGCCGATAATTATTCCAACATTTTTTATTATAAAAGCGTCTGTGGCTTAATTGGATAGAGCAGCGGATTTCGGTTCCGTCGGTTGGGGGTTCGAATCCTCTCAGACGCGATTAATAAATTTGATTATTTATTAAAATATGTTAAAATGTTAGAATATTGTAATAGGGATAAAAAGGTTTTTTACATAAATGAAAGAAAAAACTATAAAAAGGATCAATTTACTTATATTGATATTATTTCCAATAATATTATTAATATTCTCTGTTACATTCAATATATATAGTATAGGAACTTCAAATAGAATCAAAAATGAATTGGAAAATTTTACTAACTCACTTTCATTAAGAATGGAAAGTAAGTATATGGATATGATGACTTTATACTTCAAAGAAGAATTAAATAATTATGCCATAGCAAATGAATTTACTAATTTAGTAAAAGAGCAAGTAAGATTGGGTATTACACCGCATTTTAATTCTCTAAAATTCTCTATAGATTATACTATGAAAACAAGTGTAAGAAACATTACTTATACATTACTATTTATATCAGTACTTATGTTTATATCTATATTGGTACTTAATTTTACAAATAATAATTTAACAGTATCTAATGAAGCATATATACCGAATACTAAATCAAATAATGATAATAATACCAAAAATAAAGCTCCGAATCCTATCAGTAATGTCATAGATTCTTCTTCAAGCGATAGCATTAAATTTGAAATAGAAGAAATGTACAAAAACTTAGTAAAAGAAATGAAAAATTCCAGAGAAGAAAAAGCTTTAGAAATAATAGAAAAAATGTTTCAATTAGATGATAGAAATTATTTAGCTTTAAATGGTGCTGGTATTTTATATACAAAAATGTACAGCAGAGAAAATAAAGAAGAACATTTTACTAAAGCTAATCAGTATTTTGAATATGCTTTATCTTTATATAATTATAGTGAAAATATTTCAAATAATAAAGCTATATTATATTCAATTAAATATGAACTTAAAAAATTAGAAGAAGATTATGAAACTGCTTTAATTATATTTAATGATGCTTTATCTGCTAATCATTTGGATGTAGAATTAATTAATAATAGAGCTACTTTATATTCTGTAAAATATAAAATAAGCGGAGATGAAAATATATTTGAAAGAGCTTTAAATGATTATAATGAAATTATAAAAATTGATTATAATAATATATATGCTCTTAATAATAGAAGTGCTATTTATTTTAATAAATATAAAAACTCAGGAGATAAAAAATATTTCGATAAATCAATAGAAGATTGTAATACCGCTTTTAAAATTAATTCATCAGAACAATTATACGATAATAGAGGATCTCTATACATTTATAAATATTAATTATTAAAATATATCCTTTTCCTTAAAAGTCCGAATCTGTTCTTTCTATATTCATTTTCCAAAGTATTAATATTCAAATTATCAAAATGATCTGTACGGTATATACGGCTTATATTATTTTCCTTATTTATTAAAAAATAATTATGAAGCATAGTATTATCAATACTCATAAGTGTTATATCATGAGTAGAAAGTATTAATTGAGAAGTATCTTTTTGCATATCTTTAATAAATGCCTTGCCAAATAAATTAATAACAAATTCTAATAATTCAGACTGAACTCCATTAAATTCATCAACTATAGATACAGTACCATTAATAATAGAAACTAATATATAAATCAAATTAATAGCATAAACTTTACTTCCTTCTGATTCTGCTTCATCAAAATCATTTTTATAAATATCATGCTTAGATATAAGTCTCTTATTATCAATAATAAAAGAAAATTCATTTTTAGATATACTATCTTCTATATTCAAATCATCTATATCTATAAAAGATAAAAGCTCTTTATAAGTATCCCATATATTATATTTATTAAAATAATCAAAAGCTTCTACTATAGCATAAGAAGAAAAATCTGCCTCATTTGTAAATGGAAATAAAAAACATAAATTCTTAAATAATGATATATAATAATTTATTTCCTCCCTGTATTCTTCAGACATCTCATCATTTGAACTATCATTGATAAAACTTAAAAATGTATTTGTATCTGGAATATATTTATTATAATTAAATATTCCTTCTTTTATAAAATTTAATTCTCTTTCAAAAACTATAGTATCATTATTTTTTATTAATTTTTCTGAATATATTTTTTTATTTTGATTATCCAATACTAATTCATATAAATATAATATGCTCTCATCATAAGAATAAAACTCTAATAAAAATCGGCTATTATCATTTTTACTATAAATCATATTAGGATCTAAAAGTTTTTTTATACTGTCATCACTTGAACTTATATAGCCATTATTAGAATAAAAAATATATTTCAAAGCATTAATTAAATTGCTCTTTCCTGAACCATTATATCCATATAAAAGACATAATTTTGATATATATTCATTATCATTTATTTTTTTTATATAGCAATTATTATTAGATATATTATCATGTACTGTTAAATCTAAAACGGCTTCATTATAAAATGATCTGTAATTTGAAATTATAAATTTTTTAAGCATATTTATTTTATTTTTATATATTTTTCTTTAGTCTTAATAATAACAAAACTATTTAAAATATGTAAAGATTTTAATTTTTTAAATAGCTTGGGCGGGTGTTAACATTTCTTTTTAGGCAAAAAAATAATTAAATACTAAAAATTATATAAGGCTATAAGAATAATGGGCGGGGAATTAGAATAAAATTTATTTACCATTGATTTTTTACCTATTTATTTTATTATTAATAAATGGATAATAATAATATAGACTATAAAAACATAAATAGATGGCGTTTAATACTTGGAAATTTTGCTGATGACAATATAGAGCTTGACAGCGAATACTCTGAAATAGACAGTACATTAAGTTTTTTATATGACAGAGAATACAGCAAAGAAGCTGGGTATGCTGATTTTGATAACAAAAATAAAGAGATGGGAGGTAAAAATAAAAGCAGTCTAACTGTTCCTATTTGGGTTGCAAAGGTAAAAAAATTATTTCCCAAAAAAACTGTTGAAATAATGCAGACTCAGGCATTAGAAAAATATAATCTTACTGAAATGCTTACTGATGAGGATATTTTAAAAGAGATGGAGCCTAATATGGAACTTTTAAAAAATATTCTCACATTCAAAGATATGATGAACGGCAATGTTAAAAAGCCTGCTTATGATATTGTAAGAAAAGTTGTTAATGATATAAAAAAGAAAATGGAAAGCGATATAAAAAAAGTTTTCTATGGTAAAAAACTTCCTAACTCCACTACGCAAAATAAAATATTTAAAAATCTTGATATAAAAAAAACAATAAGAAATAATTTAAAAAACTATAACATAGAAGATAAGACTATATTTGTAGATAAATTATACTTCAATCAAAATATAAAAAAATATAATCCATGGAATATAATAATATTGATAGATGAAAGCGGCTCTATGTTGGACTCAGTTATATATTCTTCAATAATGGCATCTATATTTTCAAGCCTTCCATATTTATCAATAAAGCTTGTAATATTTGACACTTCTATCGTTGATTTAAGCGATAGCGTAAAAGATCCTATAGATGTATTATTTAAAGTGCAGTTAGGAGGAGGTACTGATATTGTTATGGCTTTGGAATATGCTAAAAAAATTACAACTATACCTCACAAAACTATAGTACTTCTTATAAGCGATTTATATGACAGCCGAGATTATAAATATATGTATAAAAGTGCAAGAGATATAATAGAAGCAAGGTCTAAACTTTTTGTGATTCCTGCATTAGATTATAATGCAGATGCAAGTTATGATAAAGAGGCAGCAAAGCAATTAGCAAAAATAGGTGCTAAAGTTGCTGCTATAACACCTAATGAACTTTCAAAATGGATAAGCACTGTGATACAATAACGCACGGTAAATAGATTTTTATTTATTGTTTAAATTTTCATGATGTATAAGCATATAATTAAAATTTTATTTTACGTGCGGTGTATATATTAAAATAAAAAAAAACACTAGGGTGGGCAGCTAAAAAATCTAATTTGATAATAAAAAAAATAAAAAGTCTATATGCAAATTAAATTAAAAAACTAAAGGGTGGGGAATTAGAATAGATTAAAAAAAATTATTTACATACCCCGCCCTTTTATATTTTCTATTTTTAATTATAAATTAATAGCCTATTTTATTTTAAAGTTTAAATAATAAAAGCATACCCGCCCAAGTGTTAATTTAAATTTAAACTTTATTCAACGCACGCTGAATAAAGTTTAATTAATAATTTAATTTGAAATTGAAAATATTTTTATATTTTAAAACTTATTTAACGTGCGTATGAATTTTTATATAAAATAAAGATAATAAAAAATGCAGGATTAATTTTCCTGCATTTTTATATATTTAAGATTTTTATTTATTTTATTTCTTTTCAGAAGCAGCTTCTTTTTTGCTCTCTTTATTTAATTTATTTAGCTTAAACATAAAATCAAATACCTCTCTAACATCTTTAACAGGATGGAAAGTAAGACCTTTTTTAACATTATCAGGAATCTCATCTAAATCCATAGTATTCTCATAAGGTATTATAATATGCTTAATAAATCCAAGCCTTTTTGCCGCTATAGTTTTTTCTTTTAATCCGCCAATAGGAAGAACCTTTCCATTTAAAGAAAGCTCTCCAGTCATAGCCGTATCATTTCTTATAACTTTATCCATACCAAGAGAAAGCAAAGCAGTAGCCATAGTAATACCAGCAGAAGGTCCGTCTTTAGGAGTAGCACCTTCAGGAATATGTAAGTGAATCATAGCATCATTAAAATATCCATCTTTAACGCCATAATATTTAGCAACGCTTTTTACATAACTATATGCTATCTCTACACTCTCACTCATAACCTCACCAAGCTGTCCCGTTACCTGTATATTTCCTGAATCTTTTTTCTCAGATACCTTTATAGATTCTATAGTAAGAGTAGCACCGCCTAAAGAAGTCCAAGCTAAACCTATAGAGTTTCCAGGTTTTAAATCCTTCTCTGTAAAATCTTCTGTAAATATAGGCTTTTTAAGATACTTCTCTAAATCTTTATCATCTATTGTTATGCTGTAAGTTTTTTTATTATGCTCTACAATATCTGCTGCAATTTTTCTGCATATTCTCTCTATTCTTCTTTCAAAATTCCTAACTCCAGCCTCTCTTGCATATCCGTCTACTATTTTGGCAATAGCTTTATTAGTGAAATTAATACTCTTTATATCAAGACCATGAGCTTTAACTTGTCTTGGTATAATATATTTAGAAGCTATTTTTAATTTTTCTTCCATAATGTATCCAGAAAGTCTTATAACTTCCATTCTGTCAAGTAAAGGTCTAGGAATAGTATCAAGAGTATTTGCTGTAGTTATAAATAGAATATTAGATAAATCAAAAGGCAAATCAAGATAATGATCTCTAAAAGAAGAATTCTGTTCTGGGTCTAAAACCTCAAGCAATGCACTTGAAGGATCGCCCTGAAAGCTTGTTCCTAATTTATCAATTTCATCAAGCATAAGTACAGGATTTTTTACTTTTACTATTTTTAAAGCCTCTATAACTTTACCAGGCATAGCACCTATATATGTTCTTCTATGTCCTTTAATTTCAGCCTCATCTCTCATACCGCCTAAAGAAAATCTAAAGAAAGGCCTATCCAATGCCTCTGCAATACTCTTTCCTATAGAAGTTTTACCAACACCAGGAGGGCCTACAAAACATAGTATAGAAGATTTTTTTTCTGGATTTAATTTTCTCACTGCTAAAAATTCATATATTCTCTCTTTAACATCTTCAAG
Source organism: uncultured Brachyspira sp. (assembly GCA_944392715.1). Lineage (GTDB taxonomy): Bacteria > Spirochaetota > Brachyspiria > Brachyspirales > Brachyspiraceae > Brachyspira. The sequence goes on along the minus strand of CALXXQ010000164.1, from coordinate 41,371 downwards.
ACCATAATGATCTCTATCTAATATCTTTTTACTTTTAGATATATCTTCTCTTTCTTTATTTTCTTTATTCCAAGGCAAAGCAAATAAAGTATCCAAATAATTTTTAGAAACAGTATATTCAGGAGAATGCGTATCTATTGTAGAAATCTTTTCTATTTCCTGCTCCATTCTCTCTTTAACTTCTTCTACTACATTTAATTGCTCAAGAGCCATTTTATATTTTTCTATATCTTTTTGTTTAGGATCAGTATCATATCCTAATTCTTTTTTTATCTCTTTTAATTGTTCTTTTAAGAAATATTCTCTTTGCTGCTTTTGTACTTTTGAGTTTATGCTTCCCTGTATTTTCTGCTGTATTGCTGATATTTCTTTTTCTTTTTGTAAAAGCAAATGAACCTTTTCTAATCTTTCTTGAATATCAAAAGTTTCAAGTATTTCCTGCTGACTAGCCCTCTCTACATTAAGCATAGATGTAACAAAATCAGCCAATCTTCCAGGATCATCAACATTAACCATAGTAAGACGCATCTCTTCTGTAAAGAGAGGATTATTCTCGCTAATAGTTTTTACTTCCGAAAGTAAAGCTCTTATATATGCTTTTATCTCTTTAGCTTCTTTTTCATTTCTATAAGGATCTATATCAGGTATATAAAGAGGTTCTGCTCTTATCACAGGGTCTGTAGTTACATACTTTATTACTTTATATCTTCGTATTGAATTTATAAGAAGATTAAGTCCTCCGTCTGGTAAATTTAATTTTTTAAATACCTTTACTACAACACCTACCTTATAAATTTCATCAACAGAAGGAGATTTATTTCCAGAAAATGTATCTGCAATATATAAATTAAGTCCTAAAAATCCATCATTTTCTGCTATAGCCTTATTAACAGCATCAGCATGATAAGCAGGTATTGGAAATGGTGCATAAAGCCCAGGAAATAAAGGCTTTCCCATTACAGGTATAATTATTAATCTTGAAGGTAATTTATCTTCCACTATTGAAACTTTATTATCTTCCTTTTTTTTATTTTTATTATCGTTATTTTTTTTATTATCCAATTTATCTTTTTTTACTTCTTCGCTCATTAAAAACTCCTGTTAAATGAATATAATATGTTAAAATTTCTTATCATACGGTATATATATAATATAATATAAAAATATATTCACATGTCAAATAAAATGACATTAAGAATATTATGCAATAATTATGCCAATATTATTTTGTATAAATAAAAATTAAATATAGAATTTAATGAAAAATAGGTTATTTGAATTAAATATAGTATAATATTATTTTAATTATAATAATATAAAGATTAAATATTTCCATAGTGTTTAATAATAAAACACTTAAAATAATCTTTTGTATTTAATTTATACTAAAAATTATCTTAATTTAAAAAAGTCTATTAATTTATTCAAATTTTGAGCCTCATTTAATAATAATTGCGATGAAGAACTAGCCTCTTCTACCAATGAAGCATTTTGCTGAACAGAAGTATCCATTTCATTTATAGCAGTATTAATCTGCCCTATTCCTCTCTCCTGTTCCTGCGATGCAGTATTAACTTTCTGCATCAAATCAGAAATTTTATCCATTCTATCTGATATATCTGAGAATATCTCTTTAGATTCATTAACACTCGCAACAGCTAAATTAATTTTATCATTACTATCAATTATTAAAGAAGTAATATTTTTTACAGATTCCTGAGTATTCTGCGCCAAATTTCTAACTTCAGAAGCAACTACAGCAAAACCTCTTCCCTGCTCTCCAGCACGTGCAGCCTCAACTGAAGCATTAAGAGCAAGTATATTAGTTTGAAAAGCAATTGATTCTATTAATTTAGTTATATCCATAATTTTAGAGCTTGCCTCATAAACATCATCCATCTTTCTTACACTCTCTTCTATTATGCTTCCAGCTTTACCAACATGCTCTTTTGCCTCAATAACCATAGTAGTGCTTTCAGATATATCTGAAACAGCCAATTTCACATTAGATGCCATTTGATTCATAGTAGAAGCAGTTTCCTCCAAACTAGAAGCCTGCATCTCAGTCCTATCAGATAAATCTTTATTTCCAGAAAGAACCTCATTAGCAGCACTTTCAACTTGCAAAGATGATTTTTTTACCGTATCAACTACATTATTCAAATTATCTAAAGTACCCTGAACAGCTTTTGCTATAATGCCCCATTCATCTTTTAATTCAATAAATCCTGGAGGTGTTGTCCAAGATATATCCCCATTAGATAATTTAGTTAAATCCTGAGCTAATAATTTTATAATAATTACAACCTTATTTCTAATAATTAAAGGAGTAATAATAAATACTATCAAAAGTATAACTGCCGCTACAATTATCATCATATTTCTTATATTATTACTGTCTTTAAGTATTATATAATTAGGTACTAATATTTTCATACCCCAGTTCTGCCCTGTCTGCAATTTTATAGGTACAAATATATATGTAGACTTAGTTTTTAAAGTAGCACTAAACTCCTCAAATATTACAGTTTGACCTGCTTTAATTTTATCTAATAAATTATAATCTTTATAATAAGAATAAGCATCATAAACATTCTGACCCACAAAACTTTCATTTTCTACATTATAGAGCAGAGAACCATTATGATCAAATAAAGAAGTAAGAGTATTTTCAAAAGGCTTTATATTATCCATTATAGGAGCTAAAGAATCTATAAATATATCAACTCCTGCCACACCTATAACTTTATTATTATTATTTTTTAAAGGTATAGACCAAGTATTCATCTTTACCATTTTTCCGCCTACTTCAAAATCATATATAGATGTAATATGAGTATTTCCAGTACTTACAGGTACTGTATAATAATCGCTTTTTAATTCATCTTTAGTCATACCTCTGCTGCTTATAGAAGTTCCGTTTCTATATGAATAATCAGAAAACATTCCTCCAGCCTCAGAATAATTCATATCATTTATATAATCTGCATCATTTCCAATAATATTAGGTTCAAATACTAAAAATAAAGCCCCTGTACCTTCAGGTAAATTAACAAAAAATTCTTCTGTTGTTTCTTTATAAGCATCTCTATTTCTTTCACCAGAAAGATATAAATCATTAACAATATATTCAAATGTTTTTAAGCTATCAAGTGCTTCCTGAACAAGAGATTCCACTTTTGCTGCTTCTCCTTTTGCACTTTCCTCTAGCACTTTATATGATAATTTTCTTGTAACATTATTAACAGATAGAATATTAACTGCACTTGATATTATAAGCATAATAAGAAAAGGAATTAATATTACCATACTTATTTTAAATTGCAGACTATTTAGCTTATTCATTTGAATCTCCAAATCATTAATTAAAATATTATACTATAATATATATTATATACAATTTATTTTTTACAATATCAAAAATAATATATATACTATAAATTTACAAATATTTTTAGATAAATGTTGACTATTTAAAATATTTTTATATAAATGTTTGTCATTTAAAATATTTTATTATATAATAATAGTTCATATATACTTATATATTATACAGATAAAAAGCTATGGACAAAGAAAGTATAACAAATACTGAAGAAAACTCATATGATAAGCAGAATAATAATATAAGACCTAAAGGTTTTAATGATTTTTTAGGTCAGGAAAATATTAAATCAAAACTAAAAGTTTTTATAGAAAGTGCTAAAAAAAGAGATGTTTCTTTAGATCATATACTATTTTACGGCCCTCCAGGACTTGGAAAAACTACATTAGCACAGATTATAGCTAATGAAATGGGAAGTAATATAAAAGCTACTTCAGCTCCAATAATAGAGCGTCCTGGAGATTTGGCGTCTATACTTACCACTTTAGGCGAAAAGGATATACTTTTTATAGATGAGATTCATAGACTTAGAACTGTAGTTGAAGAGGTGCTTTATTCAGCTATGGAAGACTTTTTTGTTGATATAAAAGTAGGAGAAGGTACAAGTGCTAAAAGCTTTAGAGTAAAACTGCCTCATTTTACATTGATAGGTGCTACTACTAGAAGCGGACTTTTGAGTACTCCTCTTTATGATAGATTCGGTATAGTAGAAAGGCTGGAATTTTATACTAATGAAGATTTGGCTAATATAGTAAAGAGAAGCTCAGAATTTCTAAAGATAGATATAACAAATGAAGCTGCTGTTTCTATAGCATCAAGGTCTAGGGGAACGCCTAGAATAGTTAATAGACTTCTAAGAAGAGTTTTTGACTTTGCAACTGTAAATGATGTTTTAAAAATAGATGAAGAGTTTGCAGGTGATTCTTTGGAAAAATTGGGTATAGATAAAAATGGTTTTGAAGCACTTGACAAACTTTATTTAAACACCATTATAAAACATTATAATGGAGGTCCTGTAGGAGTTGATACATTATCTGTATCTTTATCTGAACAGATAGAGACCATAGAAGATGTAATAGAACCATATCTTATACAATGCGGTTTTATAAAAAGAACTCCAAAAGGCAGAGTTGCTACTAATAAAGCATACTCATACTTAAATCTTTCATCTAGGTATGACGATAATTATAGTACTGGTGAAAGAGGGTTATTTAATTTTTAAGGAGAAGAACCATTTTAGTAACAGACAATACCTCAACAAAAGAAAAAAAGTCCAATGCTCAATTGGATAAATATTATTTAGAAGAAACATCAAGAGATGTGAAAAATTTAGCTAAGCAATTTGTAGGAAACTTTAAAGATGCAAATAAAGCAGCTGATAGTTCAAATTCTCGTTTTGATATAAATTATAAGAAAAAGGTGCAGTTAAAACCTACTTCAAGATATAAAGCACCTAAAACAAAAATAAAATTTAATAGAACTAAAAGAGTCTTAGGAAAAATATACAATGCTACATATGGAATAAGACATTTCTTCAAAACAATTATAGATGCAATTAAAAGAAAAGGAAATCATGAAAGAAGCATACTTATATTCTATGATGATGAAGAGCATGGTATAAGACTTCCTATTAATAACTTTATGATACTATTCTTAGTATTAGTATTCTCTTCTTTGATTTATACAGGATATGATGCATATAATAGACAAAAACAGGCAAGAGAATTCTATAATACTCTATCTGCAAGAGAAGCAAAAACATATACTTTAATAGAAGATTATAAAAAATCATTAAATAGATTTTCTAAAGCATTAACTGATTATAATAATACAATGAAATCTATATCATATGCAATAGATTATAATGATGCAGGAAATTTCAATAATAACAATAGTACATCTTATAATGAATCTACAAATATTAATAAAATGTTAAGCGAAGTAGATTCATACCAGAAAAATGTTCTTGCATTTATGGAAGTATCTCCAAAAATACATAAAGAAATACCATTAGGCTGGCCTGTAGCTGGAGGAGGAAGAATATCAAGCGGATTTGGAGCAAGACTTTCTCCATTCAATCAGGAAAAAAGCTATCACTATGGCGTAGATATAGCAGGTCCTTATGGTACTCCTATACTTGCAGTAGCTGATGGTGTAGTTACTTTTGCAGGCTGGAGAAACGGATATGGATGGTTCCTACTCATTACTCATGCTAATGGATATCAAACTGCTTATGGTCATAATTCTAAACTTCTTGTTGATTATGGACAGAAAGTAAAAAGAGGTGAAAAAGTAGCTCTTATAGGAAATACAGGAAGAACTACAGGTATACACTGTCACTTTGAAATTAGAGTTGGAGGAGACCATAAAAATCCTATGCCTTATTTGAGTGCTAGATTTTAATTTATTTTCTAGATAATAAATGCAGGAAAATGAATATAATTCTAAAAAAAGATATTTAGGAGAATTTTATACTCCTTTAATTTTTGCTGAAAAATCTTTAAACTATATATATGATATTATACCAGAAAAAGAATTGGAAGGCGGAGAATATAGAATATGGGATATGTCTTCTGGAATAGGTAATTTAGAATATCATATAGATAAAAAATATCATAAGTATCTATATATGTCTACTATAGATGAATCAGATATTGAATATTCAAAAGAAAAATTTAAAAATGCCTGCCTATTTCAATATGATTATCTTAATGATGATATAAATAATAATGACTTTGAATATAATAAGATTCCTAAAAAACTTCAAAATGATTTAAATAATAAAAATATTAAATGGTTAATATTCATTAATCCTCCTTATGCTACTAGTCAGGTTGCAGGTACAAATTCAAAAAGTAAAAAGAATGTCAGTATAAGCAAAATAAGAGATATGATGCATAAAGAGAAATTGGGAGAAGCTTCAAGAGAATTATATGCACAATTTATGTTTAGAATAAATAAAGAGTTCAAAAATAAAAATAAAGTTTATTTGGCTATATTTTCTAAAACTAATTATATAAAATATAATAACAATGAAAAGTTTAGAAATAAAATTTGTAATTATAAATTTCTAAAAGGATTTATATTCTCTTCATCTAATTTTGATAATACTTCAAAAACAACTCCATTTCCTGTAAGTTTTATTATTTGGGAAATAAATGATAAATATAATATTAAAACAGAAAATATTATATTAGATGTATTAGATGATAATAGTAATATCATAGATAAAAAAGATTATAATGTTATAGAAAGCGATAAGCTTCTAAATAAATGGATAAAAAGAGAAAAAACATCAAAAATATTTGTACCTCTTTCATCGGCTATAAAAGTAAAAACATCAGGAAATGATATAAGAGATAAAGTTTGCGATGATTTTATAGGATCTCTTATGAGCTGCGGAAGCGATTTACAAAAACAAAATTTAACTGCTATATTTTCAGCTCCTCAAGCTTCTGCTGGTTCTCTATCTATTACAAAAGAAAATTTTGAAAAAGCTATGATTATACATGCTGTAAGAAGAACTGCAAAAGTAGATTGGCTTAATGGAAGCGATCAGTTTTGCATACCTAAAAATGAATTAGATAAAAAATTTATACTAGACTGCGTAGTTTGGACTTTATTTTCAACTTCTAATCAAAGTTCTTCTATGAGCAATATACTTTATAAAGACAATTATTACACTATTATAAATCATTTTTATCCTTTTGATTATAAAGAAGTGTATTCCAATTGCAATGTATTTGAATACAATAATGAAAAAAGATTTTGTTTTAAATATCTAGAAAAAAATAAAAAACATTTATCGGATAATGCCATAGAATTAATAGAAAGCGGAAAAAAATTATACAGATTCTTTTATTCAAATATAGAAAATATAGACAGAGAAAAATTTAAAATATCTCTTTGGGATAGCGGGTTTTGGCAGATAAGAAAATCACTTAAAGATGTCAAATTAGCATCGGATATATTAAATGAAATTAAGACAAAAAGAAATTATCTAAAAAACGATATATCAAAAGACTCAAATAATTTTATTTTTTAAAGATTTATAATATCATTATATTCATCTATTAATATTCTATAATCTTCTTCATCTATAGAAGATATATTATAATAGTTTAAAAAATTAATATTCATAAATAATATTCCTTTATTTTATATAAGGCAACGTATATTTCTATACGCTGCCATAAAAATTGGGGTAAAAATTAGTTTGATTTATTATTATGAGATTTTTGCAAAATTACTTTTAGGCTCTCCGCATACAGGACATACCCAATCACTAGGTAAATCTTCAAACGGTATATCGCCATTATATATATGGTCGCAAGTTTTACACTTATATACAGAAGAAGATTTTGATTGTGCCTTAGGCTCTACCTTAACAAAATTTTTCTTAGGTTCTCCGCATATAGGACATACCCAATCATCAGGTAAATCTTCAAAAGGAATATCTCCTTTATATTCAAATCCGCAAGTTTTGCATTTATAAACAGCTTTTGATGAATTTGTATTAACTTCTTCTTTTTTATAAGCATTAGCAGTAGATGCATTAGCAGGTGTAGTACCTTTAATAACATTATGATAATAAGCATAAGTCATAGAAGGAGTATTATTATCAAATATATCAGCATCTAAAAGCTCACCTATAAAGATAGTATGCGTATGAACTTCTAAACTATCAACTACTTTACAAATTAAATAGGCATTAGCCGCTTTTATTATAGGTAATCCCTCTTTCATTTCATAATTGATATTTTCAAATTTATTGTTATCTCTTGAGCTTCTAAAACCAAAGCCTCCTATCAATGTAGAATCGCTTTTTTCAGAAAGTATAGATAAAGCAAATTTACCATGCTTCTTTATACATTCATTGGTGTAATTATTTTTATTTACACTAATCATAATTGTTGTAGGCGTAGATGTAATCTGTGTAGAAGTATTGATAGTACATCCTACTGGTTTATCTTTATCCATAGTTGTTAGAATATACATTCCATAGGATAGCTTAGTTAAAGCAAAAGTATTCATAAACTCCGTCCTTATTGATAATAATTACTAATTATACAGTATAATTATAAAAAATCAATACTAAATAATAATTTTTATATAAAATAATAAAAAATTTATTTAATAATATTAATTATCATCAATATACATTAATAAAGATAAATTAATCTTTCATTAATGTAGATGAAGGATCTTTCAAATAATTATTAGTGAGCTCAATTATTTTAGGAGAAAGTATCAAAAGCCCAATCAAGTTTGGTATTGCCATAAGACCATTTAATGTATCAGCTATAGACCATATTAAATCTAATTGACTTATAGCACCTATTATTCCCACAATTAAAAATATTATTCTATATAAATAAGAAGCTATTTTATTTCTTTTTGTAAGATATCCTAAAGCAACAACACCATAATGAGACCATCCTACAAATGTAGAGAAGTCAAATAATATTAAAGAAACTGTAAGTATAATAGAACCTACATTACCAAAATTAGCACCGAAAGAAGCAGATATAAGTTCTGCACCATTTAATTTAGTACCCTGATTAGCATCTAAGAATATTATAGCTATAAGACCTGTTAAAGTACATACAAAGAAAGTATCTATAAGTACTTCAAATATTCCCCATAAACCCTGCTCTATAGTATTTTTTGAATTACTTGCACCATGTGCCATAGGAGCAGTACCTAAACCAGCTTCATTAGAAAATACTCCTCTTGCAAATCCAAATTTCATTCCTACCATTATAGTATAACCCATAAATCCAGCACCTACCTGTTTTAATGAAAATGCTTATTGGAATATTCTTTGGAAGGCATTAGGTATTTTATCAAAATTCATAATCAATATAATAATACCAGAGATTATATATATAACGCACATAACAGGAACTAATTTTTCAGTAACAGTAGCTATTCTTCTTATTCCTCCAATAATAATTACAGCAGTTAAAACCACTACCACTATACCTGTAACTATATGAGGCACTCCAAAATTCTGATAAACAACAGCAGCCATAGCATTAGTCTGAGTCATATTACCAGCACCAAAACAAGCTAAAGCCGCAAAAGCTGCAAATATACTTCCAAGCCAAGGTAAATTAGCTCCTTTTGATATATAATACATAGGACCGCCATGATTATGTCCTAAATCATCTTTTACCCTGTAATGAACAGCTAAAATAACTTCGGAATATTTTGTAATCATACCGAAAAATGCAGCAAACCACATCCAAAATAAAGCTCCAGGCCCTCCAGCAATTATAGCAGTAGTAACACCTGCAATATTTCCTGTACCAACAGTACTAGCCAATGCAGTACTTACGGCCTGAAATGGTGTAATATTATCATCTAAATCCTACTTTTTTGCCAATGCTCCAAATGTATGTTTAACCCATAAAGGTATTCTTGTTATTTGTAAGAAACCTGTCCTTATACTCAAATATATGCCAGTTCCAACCAATAATGTAAGCATTATAGGTCACCATACAAAGCTATTGATAATACCGTTTACTTTAGCTATCATTTCAATCATAATATACTCTTTTTTCATTTAATAGAAATAATTAAAAATATCTTATTTATAGATCCTTTTAACTCTTTCTCCTATATTTACCAATATTTCATGGCTTATAGTTCCCGCTTTATCTGCTAATGTATCAGCATTAAGTTTTTTATCATTACCAAATATTAATACCTCATCTCCTATCTTTATATTATCATTTCCTATTTCGGCAATAATAGAATCCATACATACCCTTCCTCTTAAAGGATAATATTTATTATTAATTTTTACTTCCCAATTATTTGATAATTTCCTAGGAACACCATCAGCATATCCTATAGGTATTACAGCTACTTTAGTATCCTTTTGAGCAGTCCAAGTCATACCATATGAAATGCTTTCACCTTTTTTAATATTTCTAACTAAAACAACATGAGATTTTAAACTGAGTATAGGCTTAATACCTAAATCATAAAAACTATCGGTATATCCATATAATATAATTCCAGCTCTAACCATATCAAAATAAGTATTCTTATAAGAAATTAAAGCCGCTGAATTAGCTGTATGCGCATTTTTTATATTGATTCCATTTTTATTTAAATTATTTAAAACTTCATTGAATATATTTATCTGATTATTTGTAAACTCTTTAGAATGCTCATCTTTCATATCAGCAGCAGCATAATGTGTATTAATCCCTTCTATATTTAGAGTATCATATGATAAAACCTTTTTAGAAAGTTCAAGCACATCTTCAGGTCTAGCCCCCATTCTATTTAAACCTGTATCCACTTTTATATATAGATTTAAACTCCCTCCGTTTTTTTTCAAGTATTTATCATATTCATCTAAACATTCATCATTACTTATAATAGGATTTAAATTATATTTGCATACTAAATCAGATTCATCTTTAAAATGCTGAAATAAAACTAATATAGGCAGTTTTACTCCTGCTTCTCTTATTTTTACTCCCTCCTGCACATTGGCGACCCCCAAAGCATCAGCTCCAAATTGCTCTGAAGCTTTTGATATTTCTACAATCCCATGACCATAAGCATTAGCCTTTACAATATTAAGTACCTTAACACCATCTGCAATAGATTTTATAATTTTCATATTACTTTGTAAAACAGATAAATCAATTTCGGCTATAGTATAATTTTGCATAATCTACCCTATTTATTTTAATAATTTAAACCTTATTACATAGAACTTACTATTAATAATAAAGTCAAAAATATAAAAAATGAGATATTATATATAAATATAATATATTTACATACTGAACATTTCCGGATTTTTAAAATCTTCTTTTAACATCTCTAATACTTCATCATCCTTTTGGAAATCTTCATTTTCTTTTTTAAACTCTTCCTCGAGATTCTTAAGCTCCATATCCATTCTCTTATCTACAGAATAATCATCAATATTTCCGCCTGCTAAATCAGGATCTTTAGGTTCTTCTATAATATCAGCATTAGTAATAAATTTGCCCATAAGATCATTAAACTTAACAAATATTTCATTTAATTTACTTGTAGCAGTATAGAACTCTTTATTCCCCTCAACTGTTTTTACAGAAAGCTCATTCAAAAAGCTCATAGCATGCATTACTTCTTTAGCACCAGCACTATTAGCTTCAATAATATCAGAAACTTCCCTAGTAATCTGGTCAAGCAAAGTAATTTGGCTGTCCACCACATCACCGCTGTTCATCTGTTCTTTTACACTATCTTTAACACCTGTAGTAATATTATTTAAGTGTCTAATAGTTTCAAGTATATCCCTTCCTCCAACCTCTAATTCGCTGTTGGCAGTATTTATTTCAGAAACAACCCTTGCAGTATTCTCTGACATATCTAGTATGTTATCAAGAGACTTACCACTATTACTAGCAAGCTCCACTGTTTCTTCAATTCTCTTAGTAATAGCTTTAATGATGTTTGTAATGGATTTAGTGTTATCAGCTGTGTGTTCAGCCAAAGATCTAATCTCGTCAGCAACAACAGAGAAACCTCTACCTTGTTCTCCAGCATGCGCCGCCTCAATAGCTGCGTTCATCGCTAAAAGGTTTGTCTGCTCAGCAATACCCTGAATAACGTTAACGATCTCTTTAATCTGGTCAGAGCTTTCCTCAATACCTCTAACCGCTTCAATAACCTCATCTACTGTATCACCGCCGTCATGAGCATCAACAAGTAATTTTTTAGAGAAGCTGTCTGCTTTATTAACACTCTTTGCCACAGATGTAATATTAGATATCATCTCTTCAATAGAAGCTGATGTCTGTTCTACAGCTGATGACTGACGCTCCATATTATCATTAATTTTATAAATTGTCTGTAATAATTCTTCTACTGCAATAGAAGCTGATGAGAAAGCATGTCTTTGCTGATCTGTTGAGCTTGTAACATTTTGTATAGATGTAATAATATTATTAACACTAGCTACACTTTCTGTAATACTTGAGCTTTGATCATTAATTCTATTTGTATTTTCATCAATAACTTTTTCTATTACCTTTATCTCTTCAAATACTTTATAACTCTCCAACTTCAAATCTCCTATGAGAGAATCTAAAGTAGATAAAAATAAATTGAAGTTATATATTAATAATCCTATCTCATCATTGTTTTTAGATATTATCCTTTTTCTTAAATCACCATTTCCGCCTAAAAGCATTTTTGTAGATAAATTTGCTTTGCTTATAGATGATAATAATATCTTTAAGATAATCAAATAAATACCAAAGAATATAATGAACATTGAGATTAACAAAAATATATAATTAAATATACTTGTATCTATATTTGAATCTCTTATTATTGTGTTTATATCTTTATAATATAGAGAAACTACTTTTAAATCTTTTATATAAGAAATAATAGCAACTGATCTATTTCCTTGTATATTTACAGAAGGAAGTAATGCAAATACTTTATCATTTAATGAATTTTCAAAATTTTCTATAGCGGTAGTTAATTCAGAAGATGATGATAATATCTGAGAAGAGCTTTCTGCTATATATCTGCTGTCTGAGCCTAAAATAATATCTTTATTTTCAAGTCTGTAATATAAATATGACCATTTTGAAATGGTATCATTATTCTTAATGATTCTATTAATATCAGATATATTGGCTTCTGATATTAAGTATCCTATATTTCTTCCATATAGCTTTAATGTAGTATATGATGATATATATATATTATTTCTATCATAAACATTTATATCTAAAACTACAGGATTATTTACTATATCATTTTCTAAAAAGCTATGTACTGTTAAGGCATCTGAAGTTCTGCTTGTATATCTATTTGTATTGGCATCTCTTGATACTGTTACAGAAAAAGGAAGATCATTATCTAAATATCCCTGATTAATATTGAGAGATATTGTATCATAGTTGTTTTTTAAAGTATTATTAATATATGCCATTCTATTTACAAAATCTGTTTGAATTTGATCTCTTGATATAACATTTTTATTTGAATACATAGTTACTACTAAATCAGAATAAGCCATCATATCTGATTTAATATTATTATCAAAAGTTCTTATACTTTCAGATATTTTTAACATTTCATCTAATACTAAATTACTTGAATTATCCAAATATATTTGCTCTTCTACTGAGATATAATTTAGAAGGAATATGAGCATTATTGCTGAGAAAAATAAATATACTATAAGTCCTAATTTTGCTATAAGCGGAATATAAAAAGTTACTATATTTTCTTCCAATTCAAAATTTTGAGACAATAATTTGAGTAAAAACATGAATATACATGCCAATAAAGAAGCATTTATAGTAGCATTGAAAACAGCCAATACAGTAACATATAGGAATGCTCTATTTACTATTGAATATACTGTTATTTCTATAATACTTCCAGCTAATGAAACTATAAAGAATGTGAATATTATTTTACCCGCTAATTTTATATTGGAATTTGAATTCCAAATTTTTAAATATTTAAAGAAGAATATAAAAGAAACTATAGAAAAGAGTATTTTTACACCATATATAGGGGGAATGGATTTATATATAAAAAATAAAGTTAAATTCCAAACTAATATATCTATAAATAAATATATTGGAATTGTTAGAATTTTAAGTCTGCTAATAACATATTGTTTTATCTTTTCTGGCGTCATAATATCCTCTATGTTTCAATATAAAATAATATCAATTAATATAATATTATATATTATTGTTCATTTTTTATCAAAACTTATTTTTTAAAAAATGAACTTATTATATAGTATAAAAATTACACTCTTCCTACTTCATTAACCACCCTTCCTACTAATGTATCATGAGTAGCTATAGTTTTAGAGTTTAGTTCATATGCTCTTTGAACCTCAATCATTCTAACCATTTCATTTATAGGATTAACATTACTCATCTCTAAGAATCTTGATAATACTTTAGGCCTGTCAACACCTTTTTGAGCTATAAATGCAGGACCGCTTATATCTGTATCAACCCAAAAAGATTCTCCTTCTTTTTTCAAATATCTTTCATTATCAAATCTTACTATTTTTAAAGTATCAAGTATCTCTTCATCTTCCCATTCATTATCATTGAATTGTACGAATGTATTGCCGTCCTGATATCTTCTATTGATACTTACTCTTCCTTCTTCATCTATATTAAAGTTATTAGTTTTTATCTGAATATATCCATTTTCACCCATAACTTTATAACCATGCTTAGTTACAAGATAATGATCTTTATCTATTAAAAAACTTCCGTTTCTAGTATATCTCTCTCCATTAGGAGTTTCTATAGCAAAAAATCCCTTATCTGCTAGAGCTATATCAAGCTGATTGCCTGTTTCTCTTAAAGAACCCTGCTCCCATTCAGTGAAAACTTCATTAACTTCAACACCTGTTCCCATTCTTCCTACATAAGGTCTTATATCTGTAGAACCTAAAGGAAATATTACTACTCCGTCATCTTCAGTTCTAGCAGCCATCATCTCTGGGAAAGCCTTAAAGCTTACAGTATCCCTTTTAAATCCTGGCTTATCAACATTAGCCAAATTATTAGCTACAACATCAAGTCTGGCTTGTTCAGCCATCATTCCGCTTGCACCTGTATAAACACCTCTTACCATTTATAATCCCCCTATTATTATAAAATATCATCTTTTTCTTTTTTAGTATATATATTAATACTTTTTAATTTATTTTCTAAATCTTCATATCCTCTTTCTATATGATAAATCCTATGAACATTAGTTGTGCCTTTTGCTATAGCCCCAGCAGCAACCAAAGCAGCACCAGCTCTTAAATCACTAGCCTGAACATCAGCACCTGATAATTCTTTACCGCCGTTTACAACTATATCAGAAGTATTTAATTCAATATCAGCACCCATACGAATAAGCTCAGGTACATGACTAAATCTGTCAGGATATATACCTTCTATAAGTTCGCTTTTACCATTAATAGTACAAGCCAATGTAGTATAAATAGCCTGCAAATCTGTAGGAAATCCAGGATATGGCAATGTTTCTATTTTAAAAGGCTTTAATTCCTTTCCTTGAGCATCTATCTCTATAGTAGTTTCTGTTGCCTTTATATCGCAGCCTATATCTGAAAGCAAATCTAATACATAAGTTAAATGTTTAGGTTCAGCATTTTCAAGCTTTAATTTTCCTCTTCCAGCTGCCGCTATTGCTAAGAAAGTACCTGTCTCTATTCTGTCTGGTATGACTGTAAACTCAGCACCATGAAGACTATCAACACCCTCTATAGTTAAAGTATCAGTACCTCCTGTAATTTTTGCCCCCATAACATTAAGCAAATCAACTAAATTAGTACATTCAGGTTCCTTAGCAGCATTCCTTATAATAGTAGTTCCCTTTGCTAAAGATGCTGCCATCATAACATTATCAGTACCTAATACTGTAGGTCCAAACTTGCCTGATAAATCCATATCAGCACCTATCAAATCACCTTCTACTCTAGCATCTATATATCCTGCTGTTATATCTATTTTAGCTCCTAATGCTTCCATTCCTTTTAAATGCAAATCTATAGGTCTCGGACCAAAAGCACATCCTCCTGGATATGACACTCTGCAATGCTTTCTTTTAGCAAGTAATGGTCCTAATACTATTATAGATCCTCTCATCTTCTTTACTAATTTATAAGGAGCTTCCTCACTCTTCCCATTATGAGATATTATAACTGTAGTATTATTCTTAAAATCTACCTTCTTACCCAAAGGCTCTAATATATCTATAAGAACATGAACATCAACTAAATCAGGAACATTATGAAGTATAACAGGCTCATCGGTTAAAATAGATGCAACAAGCAATGGCAGAGATGCATTCTTAGAACCTGATACCTTTAATATTCCCCCAATATTGTTTGAACCTTCTATCACATATTTATACATATATTCTCCATTTATTATAAAGAATGAAAACTCTACTCCTATTATCTTCGGTATAATACAAAAATGCTTAATAAATTTTATCCCCACATAATATTGACTTTAATAAAAAATTAGTTTTTAAATATCATTAAAATATATATAAAACTATGTATTAATAAATTTTAATTTAAGTTTATAAAAAATAATATAAAAATAATCATAAAATGTATCAAATGTATGATACATTACTTTACATTTACTTTACATTACTATATTTTTTGTAAAATTTGTTTAGATAACTTTACAAAGTTACGATAATATGCTATACTTTAAATATAAGGGATTAATAAGGAGGTAAGAGTATGAAAAAATTAGGATTAATTACTTTAATATCTGCCTTTATTATGACAGCTAATTTATATTGTTTTGATTTAATAGAAGACACTTTTGATTTTATTTTTGATGACTTAGCTAAAGTAATTGGCATTGCCGTAATAATAGCAGCAGCATTATTTTTATTTAAAAAATATTCAAAAAAAGATAGTAATTCTAATGATAGGGAATAATTGAAAAATTAATGGGAGAAAGTAAAAAATGAAAAAAATAGGATTAATGGTTTTTATTTCAAGTTTAATGCTATCTGCTAATTTATATTGTTTTGATTTGATGGACGATGCATTTGACTTTATTGAAGATATAGGAAAACTAATAGGAATTTTAATAATGATAGTAGTTGTAATATACTTCATAAAAAAATTCCTAAAAGATGAAAATACTTCTGGAAGAATCAAAAAATATAAAAGAGATTATGATGACTATGATGATGATTACAGAAGACCAAGAAGAAGAAGAGATGAAAGAGAAAGAAGAAGAGACTATGATGATTATGATGATGATTATAGGGTGAGAAGCAGAAGAGATTATGATGATGATTATTATGATGACGATTATAGAAATGACAGAAACAGAAGAGACAGAATAGTAGAAGATAATATACAATATGAATATGATATGAGAGATTATGATAGAAGAGAAAGAAGACTTCCAAATAATATGAAAACTAATATTGACCAAAGGGAAAATGATTCAAGATATGAAAAAGTTTATGAGTTAAAACCTGAATATAAATTAAAAGATACTAAAAAAAGAATAAGGTAAATTTATTTTTTATAAAGGAGGCATTATGAAAAATAATATTATGTCAATAGTAAAATCAAAAAAGTTTATGTTAATTTCAGCTATCATTGCAGCTGCTGCTTTATTTATAGTTGCTGTTAGATTTTTAGGATTGCAGTATTATATGTTCTATCTAATACATGATTTTGAAGATGTTGCAGAGGGATTATTAAAAATATCTGTTTTTGCTGTAATGCTGTTATTAGCTGTGGTTCTATTTAAAAAATTAGATTCAAAAGATGAAAAATCTAAAAATAATGCTGAAACTAATACTGAAAATAAAGATTTAATAGTTCCTAAAGAAAAAAATAATAAAGGTAAAATAGGAATTATTGCAATAGCTTTAATTGCCGTATTGGCATTAATAGCATTATTTATATTCGCTTCAAGATTCTTTGGTATGCATTATATGCTATACAATTTAGATGATATTATAGAAGGTATTTTCCAATTGGTAATTGTTGTAGCTGTTATAGGATTTGGTGCTGTATTTGCTAAAAAAGTTATAGAAAAATTATAATTTACACCATAATAACTATTAAAAACGAATGCGTTAGAGTATTTACTCTGACGCATTTTTTTGTATAAAAAAACTTGGGCGGGTGTTAAGATTACTGAATAGACAATAAAAATAATTTAAATTAAAATTGCAGAAATATATTATAAAAAATAAAGGGCGGGGTATGTAAATAAGTTTTAAAACTTAATTACACTTGCCCACCCTCTAAATTTTTTAATTTATTCTGCAATTTTTGTTTTGTATTTCTTTGTTATTTAATTAGAAATAGCATTACCCACCCAAGCTATAATTTTAAAATATAATCAATAATCAAAAGCATCTTCGTCTATATCCATATAATTACCAGAATAATAATTAGCCTTTTCTTTAATAAGCATTAATTTTTTAGGTATTTCCATTAAAAATGATGAAGGTATCTGCTCCATTATACCAGTGCTTACTCTTCTTCTTTTTGAATATGTAAGATAAAGCTTTCTTCTTGCTCTAGTTATACCAACATAGCAAAGCCTTCTCTCTTCATCAATGCCTTTTTCCTCTTCAAGTGAAAAATAATGAGGAAAAACTCCCTGCTCCATTCCTGTAATAAATACCACATCAAATTCCAAACCTTTAGCATTATGAATTGTCATAAGAGTTATATAATCTTCATTTTCATCATTTGTATTTATATCTCTGTATAATGTATTTTCTTCTAAGAATGTTATGAGTGTAGCATTAGGCTCCATTGATTTATAATCATAAAAACCTCTAAAAAGCTCTTTTATATTTTCTTCTGCTGTTATTACTCTTTCATTACCATCACTTTTAAATATTGAAAAATAATCTATATCTTTTAAAAACTCAAAGAATAATTTTTCTATATTAATTCCATCTTCATTTATAATATCTTCTTTTACTTTTATAGCATATTCTTCTATTATACTTTTATAAGCCTTTATATTTGATGATGCTTTTTTGGATAGTCCTGATTCATCAATATAATCAATAGCCTCATAAAGAGTTAATTTTCTTGTATTTGCAAATGTTTCAAAATTGCTGAAACTCTTATCCCCTATTCCTCTAGGCGGAACATTGATAGTACGCCTAACACTAAAATTATCTCCAAAACCAGTCATAAGCCTTAAAAAAGAAATTGAATCTTTTATCTCAATACGTTCAAAAAATCCAACTCCTCCAACTATTTTATAATTGATAGAATGAAGCTTTAATTCTTTTTCATAAGCCCTTGACTGACTATTAGTTCTAAATAAAATGACAATATCCTTTGCCTCAAAACCATTATCAAATAAAGATTCTATTTCATTAACAACACTTCTAGCCTCTTCCAAATCACTATAACAAATCCAATTTTCTATTTTAAACTCATTAGGCTTATTAGAAAAAACATTTTTTTCATGACGATTTGTGTTATTTTTTATAATATTCAAAGCAGCTTCTACAATATCTTTAGGACATCTATAATTTTCTTCAAGACGTACTATTTTTGTATTAGGATAATCTTTTTCAAAATCAAGTATATTCAAAACATTAGCACCTCTGAATGCATATATACTCTGATCATCATCACCTACAACTGTTAAATCATTTTCCGCATCCTGTGTTAATAATTTTATCAATTTATATTGCTGCGGATTAGTATCCTGAAACTCATCTACTAAAATATATTTAAATCTATTTCTATAATAATTTAAAACCTTATTTTCTTGTTCAAATAATTTTATAGTATTAAGTATAAGATCATCAAAATCCATAACATTTTCATTCATCTCATACTCTATATATTTCTTATAAACATTTTCAAAAATATCTCTATCAAAAACTATCCCATCTTCCATTTCATTTTTAACATTTGAAATAAATTTAGTTATCAATTTCTGACCTATACTCTTTGGAACCTCTTGTTCTTTCATTATTCTCTTAATAACAGAAGCCTTATCTCCTTCATCTAAAATAAGGAAATTAGATTTATATCCCCAAAAATGTGCATTCTCTTTTAATATTCTAAGACATGCAGAGTGAAAAGTTCTAATAAATAATCTGCTAGGTTTTATATTAGGAAGTAAATTGCATACTCTATCTTTCATTTCATGAGCTGCTTTATTTGTAAAAGTTACAGCCAATATATGTTCAGGAGCTACTTCAAGTTCATTAATAAGATATGCTATTTTTCTAGTAATAACTAAAGTTTTTCCGCTTCCAGCTCCTGCAAGTAAAAGAAGAGGAGTTCCTGTATGCAAAATTCCTTCTCTTTGTACTTCGCTTACATTATCAAGTATATTCATAAATTAAAACCTTTATTAAAACTTATTTTAGGAAAGTTTATTAATTATATTGTATATTTTTTATATGTGCAATTTTTTTGATAAAAATATTTGCTCATTAAATTTCATCAACATCAAATTCTTTAATTATAAATTTATTAAAGTCTTCTTCATTACAGGCGAAAGCTTCTTTAAATAGATAATTTTCAAAAATATTTATATTAAAAAATGTAGTATTTTTAAATGTGGTATTGCTTTTATTTCTTAAATTTTCAGTAATTTTTTTATGATATATATTTTCTTTTTCTGTATATTTTATTTTGTTATAAACTAATATGTAATGTACATTCATTAAAGAAAATTGCAAATTTGTTATTATTTCTAAATCTCTTAATAATATATATGTATCATACATTTTTTGATATATTTCTTCTTTTTTTATTGATCCACATTTAAATTCTATTAAATATATTTTATTATTTTTAAATATATAAATTGCATCTGTAGCTTTTAATCTGTCAGTACAATATCCTAATCCATTACATATTTCTTTTAATTTATCTCCATTAATAACAATATTATTTTTATCTGTCATATACATTTTAGAAGATATGCTATAAGATGTTTCTTTGATAGTATATAATAAATCGTTAATATTAATTAATTTATTGGAAACAATATTTTCTATATTTTTAATAACATCATTAAACATTATTTCATTTCTTCTTCATATCTCATATTATTTAAAATTTCTAAAGGATAATACATCTTTTTATAAATTAAATCTAAGTTATCATTAACATTTCTAAACATTACATTACATTTATTTTCTGATAATTCTGTAATATAAAAATTTACTCTTTTATCTACATTATGTTTTTTAGAAAAGATGTTAATGGCCTCTAAAAAATAATGACTATGAGTTGTTATTGTAATAGTTAAATTAAAATATTTTTGTAAAAGCACAATAAGTTCAGCATAAACAAGCTGCCATTTCGGATGAAGATGTATTTCAGGCTCATCTAATATAAGAACATCTTTTTCATTTAAAGAACCATTTTCTAAAAGCCTTTTAATTATAACAAAAGATTTTAAACCAGCTGAAAGATTCTGCAATTTTATTTCAACATCATTATCATTGTAATGTAAATAAAAATCATCATCTTTATTTATAATTTTGGCATTCATAACACTATTAAGTACATCATAAACTTTTTCTAAAATTTCTTTATTTTTTACTGAATCAAAAACATTTTTATTTTCATCAGAAATAAAATCATGTATGGTCTTTTCCAAAATAAAATTATAAGCATCAATATCGCTATTTATATAATTTACAATAAAAGGATTATCAATATAAAATGCATTATGAATAATATTAAAATCAGAATTAAATTTTATACATTCATCATTTTTAAATTTTATATTCATTTTTTGATTTTTTATTTCTAATTCCAATTCAGTATCAGCATTTTTATTGAATAAATTATTGATCTGATTTTCAAAAATATTTCCAAAATAATCATTCATTATTTCAAATGTTAATTTATCTTCTGACACAGACATAACATTTAATATATCATTCACAGCTTTATAAATGGTTTCATCTTTTATATTCTGCAGAATTTTATCAGGAATACTTCTCTTTAAAATAAAGATTAAGTTATCTGAATTAATTTCATTAGACGGATAATTAATATTATTATATATATCATTCATTATATTAAAATAATGATATTCTACTTTTTTAAAAATATACCTAATTAAAATTTCGTATAATTTACCCCTAAAATCATTCTTTATACGATTACATTTAAAAATATCATAATTAAATATAGAAAATAAAATTTTTCCTACAGTACTTTTACCTGTATCATTATCCCCGCATATTACAGTTATGCCGTCTATTTTTATATCTGCTTCCTCTATTTTAGCAAAATTAGATATTTTTAATTTCATAAGAATATGTCCCAAATATTATAATTATCGTCATAACAAATAATAAAAATTATCAATATAAAATTATACCTAATACTGCAGATATAAGTATTATAGCTAAAACAGGTACTTTTTTTATTTTGAGAAAAATTGATAAAGCAAATATAAATATTCCTATAGGGCTTATATATTTAAATATGTTTTGAATAAAATCAATATTTCTTAAAATAGAAGTTTCTGTAAGCTTAACAAAAAAAGCATCTTTAGTAAAAGTTACCACAGCAGATGCAATCAAAGCAACAGCACATACTCTTAAAGCATCCATTATACTATTAAATTGTTCATTGTCTTTTAACTTGTAAAAAAATTTGGATACTATCATAGTAATAAAAAAAGCAGGTAAAAATATTCCAAATGTAGCCACAGAAGAACCTAAAACTCCAGCCACCTTATAACCTACAAAAGTAGCGGCATTAACAGCAATAGGACCTGGAGTTATCTGAGATATTGCTACAAGATTAGAAAATTCAGAAGATGTAACCCAATTATATTCTTCTAATATACCAAGAAGGAGTGCTATTATTGCATATCCTCCTCCATAAGTAAAAAGTCCGAGTTTTGCAAATATATAAAAAAGTTTAAAATATATCATAAATAAAATCCAAATTAAGATTGTTTTTTAATAATGTACTTATTTATTAAATAATATATCCAGCCTATTAAAGCGGAAAGAAGCAATGTATATATAACATTAAAATTCAAAAACACAACTAATACGAAACTTATTATAAATAAGAATGATGTAAATTTATTTTTTATTACCTGTTTTCCCATACCAAAAGCAGATAAAAGTATAAGCCCAGCAATAGCACCTCTAATACCCAAAAAAGCTTTATGTACATATTCCAAATTTTGAAATCTTTCAAATATAGGAGCTATAATAAGTATAATTATAAATGAAGGCATCATAACCCCAATTCCTGCCATAATACCTCCGAATATTCCAGCCACTTTGAATCCTGTAAGAAGTGAAGTATTAATAGCTATTACTCCAGGTATACTCTGAGCTAGAGCAAATATATCTATAATTTCATCTTTATTTAAAAACTTTCTTTTATTTACAAATTCTTCTTCCATTATAGGAAGCATTGCAAGTCCGCCTCCTATTGTAACAAGTCCTATATAAAAGAAAGAAAAAAACATAATGTACCAGGGAATTTTTTTTGAAATTTCTTCTTTTTCTGAATTTACATCCATAATTTATCCGTATAAAAATAATTTTTTATATAATAAGTTATATCATATTTAGTTATTGTCAATAGAAAAATAATACATAATAAAATTTAAATCTGTTTTGTACTATTTGTAATATTTATAATAAATATTGAAAAACTAATAAAAATTATATATAATCTTACTATATTTTAAAAGAGATATATTTTTATTTTTACATATTTTTGTTTTATTTATTTTTAATATATATAAAATAAATTGGAGGTATAAAGATGGAATATGATGTAGAATACTTAAAAAACCAAACTTCAATTAATTATAATAAAACTTTATGCTATTGTAAAAATGTATCGTATAGAGATGCATATAAAGCTATAGCTGATAATAAATTAACTACATTAGAAGAGGTTGTAGAAAAAACGCAGGCTTCTACAGGATGCGGAGGATGTAAAGAAAGGATTTTAAGTTTAATAGAATATGCTAAGACTAATAATTATGAACCGCTTAATTTCTAAATTGGATATATAGTATGAATGAGAAAGTACTTAATGCTTTAAAAGAACTTGATATAGAATATAAAGAATTTGAAGAGGTGGGAGCTACAAAAACAGTTGATGATGCTGCAAAAACACTTAATATAGAAAGAGGACAGGTTGCTAAATCGATACTTGTTAAACCTTCAAAAAGAGATAATTTTGCTATGATTATAGCTTCTGGAGATAAAAAAATATCCTCAAAAAAAATGCGTGCTTATTTTGAATGCAAAACCAGCTTTGCTAATGCAGAAGATACTTTTAAATTGACAGGCTTCACATTCGGAGGAGTATGCCCTTTCGGTATAGATAAAAATATAGAAGTATTAGTTGATAAAAGTATGAAGAGATTTGATGCTCTTTATATAGCCTGCGGAAGCGACAGTTCTTTAGCTAAAATGACCTATGAAGAAATAATAGAAAAAATATCTAATGTAGAAGTTGATCTCACAGAAGATTAAAAGCAAAGCCAATGCATATCTAAACCATAGATACGCATTAACTTTTTCCCATATACTCATTTTTTAGGAGTTATAAAAATGGCTAAAGAATTAAAAATTGCTTTTTCATAATTAATAAAATGATGAATTAACTATTAAATACCTATCCTTTCCTTTAGTATTAACATCAGGATTATAAACTATATAAATATCATCTCCAAGCTCAACATATCTAAGTAAAGTATCATCAGACATAAAATCACCCTTCACATAAATAGCAGAACCAGGCGCCATAGGGCAATTATATTGAGTAGTAATAATTTTAGGTTTTGTTTCTATATTTCCTTTATATCCGTATAAACCGCTTTTATCATTTTTATAATTAGCCTCAAGCCAAGTAGCATAAAGCTCGCTCCAATCCTTAAACTGCTTTATATTTTTATTAGCAGCATAGAGTATAGCTTTATAAGTACCTCTATATTCTTCTGGAGCATTTGCTATATCTTTATATATTTCAAAACCATTCTTAGAATGAAGTCCAAGCCAATACATAAAAAGAGAAACTGTGGCATATTTATGAACTGTATATCCCTGATTCCAATTAATAAAATAATCTCCCTTAGTTATTAAATACATTGAATCTGTATTATAATAATTAAGTCTGTTTGAAGGAATCTTGCCTCTATAAGAAATAACGGCTGCTTCAGATAAAGCCTCATCTACCCATATATCAAATTCATTGCTGCTTTTATTTTTTAACTGACTATAGTGTATAACATGATGAAGCTCATGAGCTATAGTATTTACAACAGATTCAGGATTCTCCCAGCCATTTATATAATCTAAAAATATTATATTATCAGTATCATTTTTTATCTCTTCAAGTCCGTCTAATATAGAATATCCTTGCATATAAGGTTTATCGCCTGTATAGCCTCCATTAATATCCATTATAAGAAGAGTTAATTTGCCATTTAATTTTCCGTATAAATATTCTTCCATCTCATATATTTTAGATATTTCTAATATAATACTTTCTAATTCTCTTTCATTTATATCTAAACCATTTTCTAAAAATATATCTATTTTTGATGTTGAATATATATTCTTTGCTTTTAATGTTTCTTTTGAATAATTATTTTTTATATATCTTACAGCATTAAATGTTTTTTCTGTATTATTGCCTTTATATATATTATAACTTACAGGAGTTTTTAATACTTCATTTAAGGTTGAATATTCTCTTGCATTTAAAATAAATATATTGCATACAAATATAATAAGCAGTATTAAATATTTTTTCATTAATTAAACCTCCATATAATAGCATGTTTAATTAGTATTAGTATCGGAAAAAATAGTAAAAAAATACTGCATAAAAATAAAACTTATATATAAAAATAAAGGCCTGCTATAAAAAGCAAGCCTTTTATTAAAAAAATCAATGATTATTAATCATTAGAATTTTCAGATTGTGATTCTATATTTTTAATACCATTATCTGAATTATCATCTATACTATTCCATATTGTATTTAATTTATCTTGAAGTATAGCAGGTGGTATTATAAACATAACGAAATTTAATATAAGTAATAATGCTGTACTATCTTCTGTATTATCTAATCCAGCTTTTTTAGTCATTTCTAAATAAACTATCTTACCATATTTATAAAGCCAATAATAAGAATATAGTCCGCAAGTTACTATATATAATATCAATTCTAATGTTGGATTTATATCTTCTCTTTCCATAAAGTTTTTTATTTCATCTGTAGTTTTATAAACCCAATAAATATTATAAATAAAGCATGTAACTATATTTAATACCACAACCATAGGAACGCTTCTAACTGTACCTTTTTGCATAATTTTATTCTCCATCATATATTTTTTTATAGGTATATATTGTATATTAATTTTAAAAAATAAACAATACATTATAAAATTGACTTTACAAATCAGATTGCAAGTTTAAATTTATTTTATAAATTTTGCTCTTCAAAGAAAGATTTATATATACTTTTGATGGCTTTATTTAGATCATCATCTTTTACACCTATCATAATACTTACTTCGCTTATTCCCTGGTTAAGCATTTCTATATTGATATTGCATTTCTCCATAGCATGCATAGCTCTTGCAGAAACACCCACGCATTGCTGCATTCCCTCTCCTACAAGCATTATCAAAGCAAGTCCATGTTCAAAATAAACATTATCAACATTAAGCTCATCTCTTACCCTTTCATATATACGTTTTTCTTTTTCAGGAGTAATAGCAGAGTTTCTCACTATTACAGAAATATTATCTATTCCTGAAGGAGCATGCTGATAAGGTATATTTTCATTTTCTATTATCTCCAAAAGTTTTCTGCCAAATCCAACTTCTCTGTTCATCAAATATTTACTTACATAAAGACAAGAAAAATCATCTTCACCAGAAACACCAACTACAGGATTAATACTCTTATTTCTGCTTGCTACTATTCTAGTACCCTTAGCAGAAGGATTATTAGTATTGAGTATATGAACAGGTATATTTGCCTCATAAACAGGCTGAAGTGCCTCAGCATGAAGAACATTAAATCCGCCGTAACTTAATTCTCTCATTTCTCTGTATGTAAACTCATCTATCAATTTAGGATTATCAACTATAGTAGGTGCTGCTGCAAATACTCCGTCCACATCAGTAAAGTTTTCATAAACTTCAGCATTAACAGCTTTTGCTAATATAGCACCGGTAATATCGCTTCCGCCTCTAGGAAAAGTTACTACATCGCCTTTTTCAGTATATCCGAAAAATCCTGGAAATATTACTAAAGCAGATTCATCTTTTAATTTAGCTAAATTGGCATATGATTTCTCTAATACAGCAGCATTTCCAAACTCTTCAGAAAGTAAAAGTCCGGCATCTTTAGGATTAACGTATTTTGCCTTTACTCCTATAGAATTAATATAGGCTGCAATTACCTTAGCAGATAAATCCTCTCCCAGAGCCTTAACTCCGTCTATAAACTTTGTAGGAAGAGATTTATCTTCTGATATTCTATTTAATACATCATTTTGTATCTCTTCTAAAAGATCATGAGAGAGAGAAAGATCATCTATAATATTTTTAAATCTCTCTATAATAATTTTTAATTCTAATTTTCCGTCTTTTCCAGCAATAATAGTTTCAGCAAGAGTGATAAGCAAGTCGGTTACTTTGGTGTCTTCTTTAAGCCTTTTACCAGGAGCAGATACTACTACAATTCTCCTATCTTTATCAGCCAATACTATATCAACTACTTTTTTTATTTGACTTGCATTTGCTACGGAAGAACCTCCGAATTTTGCGACTTTCATTTTAATCACCCTCCATAAATATTAGTAAAAATTACTATATATAATAACATAAAATAATTTTTATTTCAATTATATTTAAAATAACTAAACATTAAATTTCGATAAATATTTAAATAAATTAACTAAATTATTCATTTTATATTATAAACCTATTTTTTATTTAATATATTCTATAAATTTACGATACTTTAATATAATAATTTATATACTTTGAAGATGTAATTAATTATGAATGAAAATATTTTAGTAGTAGAGCATAGAGCAGACCTTTTAGATAGGTTTGTTGACCTCTTAAGAGAAAGACATTATAACCCTATAGCAACTAAATCCCGTTCTCAGGCGGTAAATATCTCTAATGAAAGTACATTAGATTTAATACTTTTAGATGCAGATATAGGGGATTCTCAAGGTTTGCAGCTTCTTGATACTTTTAAAAATCAGGAATCTACTAAAGGAACTCCTGTAATACTTTTAAGTACTCCGTATAGAAAAATGGAGTTTATAGAAGAGGCAATAAATCTTGGAATTGACGGGCTTATATTCATACCTTTCGATGAAATGGAGCTTGTTGTTAGAGTTAATAGCTGTCTTAAATATAGAAAACTATATGTAGAACATCAGAAATTAATTAAGCAGGCTGATTATCTTCAAAATTCTTTAAATGATATGACTGAAGTATCTAATAGAAATTATCAGTCATATAAAGAAGCACAGAAAAAGTATGATGATATTCTTAATGTTGATTTAGAAACTGGTTTATGGAATAAAAAAGAATTCTATGAACAATTTACAAGGCTTGTTTATGAAACTGTAAGACATGAAGAAACTATTGTACTTGCATGTTTTTCCATAGATGGACTTGATAATATTATAAGCGAATATGGAATCATTGCTGCTGAAGAGATAATGCTTAAATTTACAGAAGTGCTTAGAAAAACTACCAGAAGAGAAGATATCATTGCAAGATTTGATAATAATCAATTTATGGTAGCTTTCAATAGAATGAATATAAAATTATATGATAAAAAAGTAGATGAAATTAGAAATTTTGTTGATAAAAATGAACTTGAATATAATGGCATTATAATTAAATATACTATATCAGCAGGCATTTCATATACTGCTTATAAAAAGAATTATCATATAGAAAGTATGGAAAAGGAAATAGCTCCTGTACTATTAGCTCTTCATAATGCTAAAAGACGCGGATTTGCAAGTTTATTCGTTCACCCTACTCTTATTAAAAGGTAATAATTATTTATGATAATTAATCTTGATAAGAATGATTATGAAAGTATAGAGTATGCTGCTAATGAAGTTATAAAAGTTATTAGTAAAGGCGGTATAGTAGTATCTCCTACCGACACTGTTTATGGTATGCTTGCCGATGCTTTCAATAATGATGCTGTAAATAAAATATATTCAATAAAAGAAAGAGAGAAAAATAAGCCTCTTTTAATATTATCAAAAGATTTAGAAAGCGTGAAAAAATTCTCTGATAAAGAAGTCCCTGAAATTATAAAAAAAAATATACCAGGTGAATTAACTTTCATTGTTCCTCTTTTAGATGAATTAAAAAATAAATTCTCATATTTAAAAGGCACAGTAGCTTTAAGAATACCAAATGACAAATATATGCATCTTATATTAAAAGGCACTAATCCCTTAGTAGCTCCTTCAGCCAATCCAAGCGGTTACGGTGTGATACTTGATGGCAATGAATTGGCAGACCTTTACAAAGACAAAGCTGATTTAATAGTTAATGCTGGAGTATTAGAAAATAAAATGCCTTCCACGCTTTATGACTGCTTAGAAAATAAAGTACTTCGTCAGGGCTCTGTTCATTTGGATATATGATTTTTAAGTATTTTAATTGATTTAAAGTTCTTCTAAATATTTGAAAGCATAAGGAAAATCTGAATAATTTTTTGATTGTATATTTGAATAATCATCTATTGGTGAAGGTTCTTTATGATTATGATTTTTTAAATATTCATTAACAGCATTATCATGATTGTTTTTAAAAACTTTGTCCCAATGTTCAATAACATCTCTTCTCATTTGTTCTTTATTAGTTTTTTGATTATAATAATATTCAAGCCAATCTTCCAATGCCTGATAATTGAGTATAAATAAAGTTTTATCTTTGAATTTGTTTTTAACTCTTAATCTTAAATCATTAATATTTTTTGGATCTGTTTTATCGCAATCAGTTATAATGGTTATGATTTTTCCTAAACCATATTCATTGCTAGGTATTCTTTTATCAATAGAATTTATTATATTTTTAATTAAAGAATCTTTATTTTCATTTTTTATATTAGGGTTTATTTGTGTTATAAGTTCTTTTTTTGGAGAGAAATCTATCTTATCATTAAGTTTTTCATTTATATATTTTCTAAAATATTCAAATTCAGTTTCTCCAGGTGAAAAGCAGTATAAATAATATTTTTCATTATTTAATAATCTTCTTTTTCTCATTTATTTATATCCTCATCAATAAAAAATTTTGAAGGAATTTCAAATAATCGAGAATTGTATTTAGCTTTTAGGCTGTTTCTTTTATATTCTTTTTCTAAATCTTCTCTTTTTAAATCTTCAAAATCAGCAGCACAGTATAATTCGCTTTTATTATCTTCTTTGTTTAGAAACCAATAATGATTTAATAGTGTATTTTTAAGGCACATTAAATTTGTATCATGAGTTGATAATATTAATTGAGCTTTAGGATTATCTAAATCCTCAAACATATTTTTCTGAAATAAACTAATAACAAGCTCTAAAAGTTCAGACTGTACACCTTGAAATTCATCAATTATTGATAATTTACCGCTCTTTACACATCCTAATGTATCAAATAGATTATTAGCATAATTTTTAGTTCCATAAGATTCTATTTTTCTAAATTCATCTTCATAATTACTATGAATTGAAATTAACTTTTTTTTATTAGATCTATTTATAAGATTTTCTACAATATTAGTAGTTTCTCTATAATTTCTATTTTCAATTACTTTTATATTATCTATTCCGACATCAGCAAGAGAAATTAATTTTTTATATATATTCCAAGAATTTGATTTATCTAAAGCATAATAAACTTTATCAAGCTGGAAAAATAAACTATCTGTATAATTTTCATTTGCATTTAGTAATGGAAATATGAAATTAGTTATAAATGCCATTCTGTAATTTTCTATTATTGATTTATAACTATTTACGCTATTTAGATATGTCATAACTGTAATATTATTTGGTATGCCTTCTTTGTTTTTCAAAAGATTTATACCATTAATAATAGAATTTTCTTCTCTTTCAAAAATTATATTATTATTTTCTTTTAGTAATTCATATTTTATATCAGTGTTATAAGCTATTTCATAATGATATAAATTATTATTATAATAAAATTCTAAAGAAAATTTTATATCTTCATCTTTTCCATAAACCATATTTTTTATAAATAATTTTTTATAATGCTGATTAATATCATCATCTTCATAAGAATTTATATCAAATAAATATTTAATTGCATCAAGCAGATTAGACTTACCGCTTCCATTATGTCCGTATAGTATGCATAATTTGGATATATAATCATCATTTATTTTATGTACAAATGGGTTATTTTCAATTTCTTCTCGGTTGCTGTCATTAACCTCTATACGCATATCAAGAGTAACTTCATCATAAAATGATTTATAGTTCTTTGCACTGAAACTTACAAGCATTTATTTTCTCACTTTAATTTTTATAATTAAAAAATATTTTCTTATAATAAATTTTAGCATATATATGAATTAAGTCTAGTATTTTTTAATTATCATTTTTTTTATTGACCTTATTAATATTTACATTAAGTTAAATAGTTGGAATTAAATTTTTTGTTTTAATTCCCGCAAGGTGAATGCATTTTTTTATATAATGTAATTTGAATTTAGAATTTATTTATGTTTAAAATTTTGTTCTGCGTGCGTTAATGAAGTAAAAATTAAATTGGGGGAGGGTGGGAGGGCAGAGTAGATTAAAAAAATAAAAAAGGCTCACTATTTTTCATAAACAGCGAGCCTATAACAACTTTAATTAGCGGTATTATTATCTATTCCAGTAAGGGATTTTTCTATAGTATCAGGAGAATCAGAACTATCTTCTCCTACAATAGATTTAGCCATATTCTTTATTTTATCGCTTGCCGCAGAAGAAGAAAGTGTTTTTATAGCCTCATACATATTTCCTGTAGGAGCAGATTCTTTATATAAATTAAGTATTTCCATAGTGATAGCTTCAGAATTATCATTTTTAAGTCTGTAAAGAAGAAGCTCTTCTATTTCAGGCTCTGATTTATAATCAGCTAAAGCCTTAATAGCATAAACACGTACAGAATCACTGTCATTTTTAGCAGCCTCTATTATATCATTCTTCACATCTCCATAAGCACTATACTCTGGGAGTACATATATAACCCTTGCTGTAATCTCAGGTAAATCCTCAGCAAGAAGCTTTTGAAGTATCTCATAATTTTCAGCACTAGGATAAGCTCCTAAAGCTACAACTCCCATATAACGAACTAAAGCAGGCTCTCCAGCATTCTGAGCAGCATTTCTGCAAATTTCTTCACCTTTAATATTTTTAGTTTCGCTGAAATATCTTAATATCTCAACTTTAGTACTAGACCCTACTGTATTATTTGTGTATAACTCTAATAAATAATCAGCAGCCATCTCTGATTTTATAGCTCCCAAAGCATTAACCATACTATCTAATACAAGTCCTGATGCATTTGTAATCTCTGCCATTATAGGAGCTTCATATTGTATATCTGGATAAATTGAACATAGATAATATGCTTCTTTGCGTACGCTGTCATTTTCATCTTTAATAGCATATTCTATTATAGATTTTGCATTATCATTTTTATTTTGCTTGAAAAAATTAATAATTTCATTTTTTACTCTGGTATTCATCTCTTCAGGATAATGATTTGCTATCATTATAATATCAGCTTCATTTTTTGTTCTTTTTATTTTAGCAATAGTAGCTATTTTTTGAGTAGGAGTTCCAAATTTAAAAGCCTTTTCATACTCTGCATTTACCGAAACAGTTTCTGCAGAAGATGTATGTGCTTCATTTGTAGGGCTTTCAGCAAAAATTTCAAAATTAAATAAAAAAGTAAAAAATAAAATAATAAATATTATATTTCTCATAAAATAAAAATTCCTTAAAGTTTATAATAAAAACCTCCTTTAATAAAGAATAATAAAGGAGGTTTATTTTCTATATTTAGAAATAAAATCAATTTCCTTGATATGTACTTTCCTGTCTTACATCTAAACCAGAAATATATGTGTTATACTTTACCATATCTTCATCATTTTCTATTATAACAAACTCATATCTTCTAAGCTCATTTTGTGTAGGAAATTCTGGAAGAGCTTCACCAAGAGGACTTTCTATAACTCTCTCAGAAGAAACACCTTTAGCTAGTAAGTATGCTTTACCATTTTTAGCTCTTATAACAGATAAATTATAATTATAAGGATAAGCCTTACCTCTATTGCTAGTATGAGCTTCTAAAACAATATTCACATTAGGATTCTTCTCTAAAAACTCTACTACTTGAGAAAAAGACATATCAGCTGTTGCAGGCATATTAGTTTCTACAAATTTGAATATCACTTTAGGTGTAGTTTCTAATATTTTTCCTCTGTCAGTATTTCTTATAGAAGTATCATTAGGTAAATAAAGCTCTGCTTGAACTGTTTTCTCTTTCGGTTCTTCTACTGCTACAGGCTCATCTGCTATAACCACATCTTCAGGAGTAGTACTCTTAGGCGTAGTCTTACATGCTATGACAAAGATCAATAAACTAAAAATAAATAAAAGTTTTTTCATTATTTTACTTTAACCTCGACATTAATTTGTTTCTTTATTAATGTCGACAGTTTTAGCAAAATCGTTATATTTTTTCAAATCATCTTCATTCATTATGATAATAAATTCGCTTCTTCTATTTTCCTGAAGAGTAGGATATTCAGGTAAAGCTTCTCCAAAAGCATTCTTTAATAATTTGCTGTTTTCTACTCCTAATTTAATTATATAATTAAAGCTCTTATCAGATCTTCTCTGAGATAAAGCATAATTATAAGGAGCAGGACCATCTTTACTAGAATTGCCTTCTACCATTATTCTAATATTAGGATTATTATTTATTATTTGATAAACTAAATTGTAAGCTTCTTTATAGCTTCCTATTTCTATAGTATTATCAAAACCGAATTTTACCTCATAAGCACTTCCTGGCTTACCAATATCTGTCTTAGATTTAGGATCATGCAAAACTAGCACGCTTCCTCTTGGAGTATCTCTAACACTAGCTCCATCAGGTAAATTCAATCCCTTAGCATTTTGATTATTACCCTGAGTTGTTTGGAATCCAGCCCCTTTCTCAGGTCCAGTAGCTACAGGTGCACTTTTACAAGCCACTATTGAAACAAAAACTAAACTTGCAATTAAAAATATTTTTTTCATGATCATCTTCCCTTAAGAATCATATTTTGTTATTCTTATGCTATAAACAATTAACATAATACATATTTATAACAAAAAAATAATATATTTGTAAAATTATTGGGATAAGAGATACTTTAATACCAAAATTAAATATAATTATATATAATACTATAATACATATAATACATTTTTAGCTTTGATAAATACATAAATATATAATTAATATAATTATTTTAATGACTTACTGTATATACATTCAAATGTATCGCCTAAATTACTATTTTTAGCTGTATGAGTATATATTTTAGATATTAAATTATTTTTTCTAATAAACTCAAAATTAAATATATCGCAGAATCTATTATAATAAATACTTTGATTTTCCAAATTTACACATTTTAATGAATATTTAGACATAAGTATATTTAAAGATTTGGGATTAGCCTCAAAAGCATGATCTGAAGGCACTATAGAAAAATAGTTTTTATTAAATCTGCCGCTTAATCCATTGCCATTAGGAGTAGCAAATGCCAATATACCATCATCTTTAAGTGAAAAAAGTATACGCTCTAAAATGGTCTCAAAATTATATATATGCTCTACAACATACCAAGCAGTTATTATATCATATTCTTTTTCTTTATATTCAAAATCGAGTAATGAGCAATTATGAACATTAAGATTAAGAGTATTAATACAATAATCTGAAGCATATTTACTTATTTCTATTCCTTCAGTTTCATAACCATATTCCCTAGCCTCTTTGAGAAAGAACCCCATAGCACTTCCTATATCAAGTATTTTTCCTTTAGGCTTGATTTTTTTTATTTTTTCTAATCTTCTTTTAGCTAAGGCTGTTAAATTGGCACTATCTTCTTCATATGTTTTACCGTATTGATTTTTATAATCTTCAACAAAATATTTTGAAGAATAATCTGTAAAAGGAGGAAGGAAATATTTTCTAAATAAAGTATTGCATTTTCTACATTTATATAGATTAGATTCTAAATTTCTATTTTTCATTTCTATATTTGAGCTTTGACAAAATGGACATTTTATATTTTTAAAATCTTTAATATTATCTATTATAATTTTTATACGCTCTAAAGATTTTTCTGTATTTATTGAATTTGCATTTTTTAGGTATTCTTTTTGAATATCCGTATTAAATAAAAATTCTCTTAATTTATTTACAGCATCATCAACATCTACATTCTCAAAAAATCCCAAATTAAAAAATAATTCACTTTGACTTTTTGCAAGATCATCATGATATTTTGTAGGAGAAAGAAGTATTGTAGGTATTGAAGCTTCCAAACATTCAAAAGCAGTAAGTCCGAAATATGTTATAACAGCACTATAAGGATTGGCAAATATATCAGGGCTGAAATTTTTATATATTATATTCTCATATTCGCTTTCTTTTTCTATATCTATTAATACAAAACTTTTATCATTTATTTTACTTATTATTTCAATAGCCTTTTTCTTTAATTCATTATTAAAACCTAAATAAATTAAAATAGGAGCATTTAAATCATACTTAGGTTTTATATTAGAATTCAATATAGTAGCTATAAAAGGCTTTATATTTACCTCTTTAGAATTATCTATATTAGGAAGCATTTCTATTACTATATCTGCAAATGCCCTCTCATTACCTACACTATCTATTATTATAACATTGCTTATCTTTTTAAGTTCTATTATATATTTTGAATCAACTTCTCTGCTGTCTACTATTATTAAATACGGATTTAAATTCTTTATTTCATTATACTTACAAGTTTTTATAGTATTATCTTTAAATAATGCACTATTATTATTAATAGAAGAAAACACGAAATTATAATATTCTTTTAAACCATTTGATATGAACTTCATACGAGTGATATGACCAAAACCGTATATTGTTCCTATATCTGTTATTATACATATATCCTGCATAAAGCTTAACTATTTCTATAAATTTTATAAACCGATTATAATTGATAAGTATTATATAATAAAAAAATATAATTACAAATTTATATTTATAAGTTTAGGGGCGGGTGGGCGGGCAGAATAAATTAAAAACTAAAAATAATTTTTATTTATCATATTATATATTTCTTCTGCTTCTTTTGAATCTTCATTACTTTTTAAATATACAAATGCATCATCTCCATTATTATCCTTTTCATTAATATTT
Organism: uncultured Brachyspira sp.; assembly: GCA_944392715.1. Classification (GTDB taxonomy): domain Bacteria; phylum Spirochaetota; class Brachyspiria; order Brachyspirales; family Brachyspiraceae; genus Brachyspira. The sequence goes on along the minus strand of CALXXQ010000164.1, from coordinate 4,918 downwards.
ATGCCGTTTTTAAGAAGCTCATTAACTATATCTTTTTTTAGCATCAAACAAGCATACATTAAAGCATTAACACCATTATTAGTTTTATCATTAATATTTGCATTATATTTTATAAGAAGCTTTAAAATATCAGCATTATCATGATTGCATGAGTATATCAAAGGAGTAAATCCATCATTATTTTTTGTATTAACCGAAGCATTATATTCTAATAAGAGCTTAATAATATCATCTCTTTTATAAAAAACAGCAGTAAGTAAAGCATCAAATCCCTGTTTATTTTTAATATTTAAATCAGCATTATTTTTTAATAAAATTTCTGCAATCTCATAATTGCCATAAAAGCATGCAAATATTAAGGCAGTCCAATTTTCTTCTGTTTGAAAATTAATATCAGCATTATTTTTTATTAATTCCTCTGCTATATTTTTTCTATTAAATATAGAAGCAAGCATTAAAGCAGTAAATCCCTCATTATCTAATTGATTTATTGAAATATTATTTTTAATAAATATTTTTAAAGATTCTAAATCTCCGCTTTTTGCAGCATCAAAAAATTCTTTCATAAAATTATCCCTATTAACATTATATAAAGAAAATTATAATAAAACATACAATTAAAATATTTTCAATAGTTTATAAAAAATAATATTTTAAATCATATTTTTGTGTATTTTTATTGCATAAAATCCCTTTATTATTTAAAATAATAAATGAATTAAAATTGGGGTATTTTTATGAAAAAAATTATAATATATATATTTTCATTTTTGGTATTATTTTCCTGTTCAAAAAAAGAGATTCCCTTACCAGATGATAAAATAGGAGAAATTGTATTAAATCCTAATGGACAAACTCCTTTATCACTTATATATAAAATAGAAACTAATAATAATTATCCCGTTACCGTGATTACAGAGGGAAGATTGGGAGATGAAGATATAATATTCACTTATCCTAAAAATTACGGTTCAAACTTTGCTATACATGGAATGTACTCAGAAAATACAAATACCATTCATATTATTAATGGTACAAATAGAATATCTACTAATATATCTGTAGGAAGACTTTCACTTGATGAAATATATATACCAGCAACTAATATAGTTTTAAAGGATTTAAATCCTATAAAAACAGAAAATGCATCTTTAAATATAAATGATGAAAGCATTGTAAGCAATTTACAAGATAATAATAGTGAAATATATTTTGTAAGCCCAATAATAAATAGAAGCCAAAAAGGCGTATTTTTAATGGGAGTAAGCAGAAATGGAAATTTACGTTATGTGAATTATTCTAACTTCTATCTTACAAATGAAATACCAAAAGTTATTAATGAAGATAATGATATTGTAATTTATGATACTATGGGAATAAGCGATTTACTTGGAAATGCTAAGCTTGATGTGCTTAATTTAAATATAGGTGTACATCATGATGTTATTAGAAAAAAATCAGACAGCAATTATATAATGCTTGCTAATTCACAGTGGGGTGTAGAAGATAGAATTTGCGAAGTTGATAGTAATGGAAATTTAATAAGAGATTTATATGTAGGTGATTTAATAAAAAAGATAGTTAATAAAAATGGAAATGAAGCTGAAAAAGAGTATTTAAAAAAGCTTATTTTTGATGAGGATAATAAATACTATAGTATAGGAAGAAAAAAAGATTTTCCTATGGATTGGGCACATTGTAATTCTTTAGTATACGATGAAGGAAATGATATACTTTATATGTCTGTAAGGAGCTTGGCGGTTATGGCTGTTGATTACAGTGAATGGGAGCTTATTTGGTATATGGCAGATGATACATTAGACACTATGGAATCATACAATCCTTATGGAAGATATTTAAAAGATTTAAAATCATTTGATCCATATAAAGTTCTTGGTGATGGTAACACAGATGGACCTAAAAGTCAGCATGCTTTATTTTTAGTATCTACAAATGTTATAGGAATGTTTGATAATCAGGGTGATGAAGATATAAATCCTAATGGATCTAGATATGTAGAATATAAAATTACAGGTTCTCATGGTTCTTGGAAGGCTGAAAAAGTTTATGAGTATAAAACTGAAAATAAATTATATTCTCATTATATATCTGATATAGACTTTTTAAATAATGGGCTTATGCTTCTTGATTTTGGAAATAATGCACAAATAATGGAAGTAAATAAAGAAACTAAAGAAATGATATATAATTTAAAATTTAGAATAAGAACTTGGGGAATTTATAGAGTGGATAAAATACCTTTTTATTATTCAAATGATTATAAATATAATGAGGATTGTTCCTTTATTAATTGATTTCGCATAATATCTGGAGATTTACTATGAAAGATATATATGAAAAAATTATAAATGAAAAATACATAGGAAAACAAATCAATCCGATAAATCAGGAGGATATATTTAATTTAGCTTGTAAATATATCAATAAATATGATTTTAAAAAAAATAATAATAGAATGGCATTACTAATAGTTGATATGCAAAGAGATTTTATAGACCCTAAAAAAGGAGCTTTACCTGTAAAGGGTGCTGTAAAAGATACAAAAAGAGTAATAGAATTTATATATTCAAATTTGGAGCATATATCCAGAATATATACTACTATGGATACTCATTATTATAATTCTATATTTCATCCATATATGTGGAAAAAAGAAAATGGAGAGGAAGTAGAGCCTTTTACAGAAATTACATTAGAAAAAATATATGAGCATAAAATCATACCAATGTATAAAAAAGAGCAAATAGAATATGTAAAAAAACTAAAAGAATCAAAAAGCAAAAATTTGGTAATATGGCCTTATCATTGCATACATGGTACAGATGGCTGGCTTATAGAAAAACAGCTTAATAATATGCTTTTATTTTATGAAAGAATAAGAGAAACAAATATTCATAAAGTAATAAAGGGAACTGAACGTTTCAGTGAAATGTATGGAGCTGTAAGACCAGAAATTGTTACACAGGAAACCAGATTCTTTGATATGGCTTGGGTATATGATCTAAAAAATTATAAAAAAATATATATTTGCGGAGAGGCTAAAGATTTTGGGCTTTATAATACTTTGCAGCAAATTTGCGATGTTTATTCCAGCAATAAAAATATTACCAAAAGAATTAATGTAATGATAAATTGCAGCAGCTGTATAAGCAATAACATCACTGAAGTCAATAAAAATTATCAAAAACTTCAAAAAGATTATGAGATAAATATTATAGAAATATAATTTTTTCAATTTTTTTTAGAAAAATATTAATTATCTAACTTTTTTTAAATAATTTTTTATAATATGTTTACTTTTTTAATTAAAGTTATATACTATAAATATATAAAATATAGTAAGGAGAGTAAACATGAAGATGAAAGGATTTGCCATGAAGAAAATAGGGGAAACAGGATGGGTGGAAAAAGATGTACCTGTCTGCGGACCTCTTGATGCAATTGTAAAACCTTTAGCTGTAGCTATATGTACTTCTGATATACATACTATTGCAGGTGCTATAGGAGAAAGAACTGATATGATTTTAGGTCATGAAGTATGTGCTGAAGTTCATGAAGTTGGTTCTTTAGTTAAAGATTTCAAAAAAGGTGATAAAGTATTAGTTACTGCTATTACTCCTGATTGGAGTACAGTAGAAGCACAAGGCGGTTATAGTATGCATTCTGGCGGTATGCTTAATGGATGGAAATTCTCTAACGTAAAAGATGGTGTATTCTCTGAATATTTCCATGTTAATGATGCTGATGGTAACCTTGCTTTACTTCCTGAAGGAATGGATCCAATCGATGCTTGTATGATTTCAGACATGGTTCCTACTGGTTTTCATGGTGCTGAATTAGCTGATATACAGTATGGTGATACTGTACTTGTTATAGGTATTGGACCTGTTGGACTTATGGGTGTTGCTGGTGCTTCTTTAAGAGGAGCTTCTAGAATCATTGCTGTTGGTACTAGACCTAAATGTGTTGAAGTTGCTAAAATATATGGTGCTAATGAGTTTATCAGCTATAAAAATGGTCCTATAGATCAACAAGTATTAAAAATGACTAATGGTAAAGGTGTTGATAAAGTTATCATTGCTGGAGGTGGTGTAGAAACTTTCTCTGAAGCTGTTAAATCTTTAAAACCTGGCGGTAAAATTGGTAATGTTAACTACCTTGGTGAAGGCGACAATGTACTAATACCTAGACTTGAATGGGGTGTTGGTATGGGACATAAAGCTGTATTAGGCGGTCTTATGCCTGGCGGAAGATTAAGAGCTGAAAAATTAGGCTCATTAGTAGCTTCTGGAAGATTAAATGTTAGACATTTAATTACTCATGTATATGAAGGTTGGGATCAGATTCCTGATGCTGTAAAAATCATGGGTGAAAAACCTGCTGATTTAATCAAGCCTGTTGTTAGAATCCAAAAATAATTGAAATAAAATAAAAAATTAGTATATTACTGGTACGGATTTTTTAATCTGTACCAGTTTTTTTATATATAAATAAAGGTGAATATGAAGAGTTTAATTTCGGCGGATAATTATTGGGCTTTATGGGCAATAGTGATTGGTTTTGCCACTTTGAGTATAGTGCTTGAACAAAAATATAAATGGGCTTCGGCTATTTCTGGAGTTATTATAGCATTAGTGTCTGCTATGACTCTAAGTAATTTAAATATAATACCAGTATCTGCAGCTGTATATGATATAGTATGGAATTATGCTGTACCATTGGCAATACCATTATTATTAATAAAATGCAATATTAAAAAAATACTTAAAGTGTTTAAGAGCCATAGATATTGCACACTTTTAGTTTAAAAAAAAGATGGTATTCCTTATAATTTATAATTGCTACAAATAAACCAAAAGGAATACCTATGAAACAGTATAATACACAACAGAAAAAA
>CALXXQ010000163.1 GCA_944392715.1 uncultured Brachyspira sp. | reverse complement strand
AGTATTGGGATTCTCTTTAAAATATCATCCTTTTGCAAGATATATTAGTAAAATTGATTATAAATATTTTAATAGTACATTGGATATTGACAATATGAAAGATAAAGATGAATTTATTCTTCCTTGTGTTGTTATATCTTCATCTGAAACTACAACAAAGAAAAATACTCCTATGATTACTTTGAAAGTAATGGATTTATTTAATGATTATTTATTTTATATTACAGCTAATAATCAAATAGAAAAATTTAAAGATATGCTTGAAGAGCAGACAGGTATTTTAATAAAAGGAAGAAGAGATAAAAATAGATTCTCAGATAAAATATATAATAATATAGTTGATATTAAATTATTAGACTCTTTCTTAAATGATAAAAATCTAAAACTAAAAGAAGTAAAAAGAGATAGTATAAAAAGAGAAAATGTTTCTGAAACTGTAATAGAAAATAAGCAGGTAAAATCAAGTAACGAAAATCCTTTTAAGAATGCATCTAAAAATGATATTAAACGTTCTGATAATGTAGTTTCAAATGCAGCTTTCACAAACAGGCCTAATAACAGCATTGCTGTGAAACATACAAATAGCGGTAAAAAACAATTGGCACTTTATGTTAATAAAAATATATTTGATGATATGGATTTATTATGTCTTCAAAATGCTATATCTTCAAATCCTGGTGATTATACTATATTCTTAAAATTAAAATCTGAAAGCGGTACAGAAGTATTTAAAATAGGTGAAAATTATAAAGTAGATCCTAATCAGAAATTTTTAAATGAAGCTAAAAGTGCTTTGAGATCTTTAATAGAAATTGAATATGCCTAAAATCAAATAAGATTAATTTTATATATAAAACTTCTTGATTGTTATAATAATTATATATATAATAAAATAATTATTATACAAATAGAGTTTTATATTTATGAAAAAATTATTTATTTTTATTTTATTATTAATATTATCAATCTATTGCTGTAAGAAAAATGATATAATAATTTCTGATAATATAAAAAGCATGCTTATAACTGATATTAATGATGAGAGAAATTCAAATCCATTTTATAGAGAGTTTAGAGGAGCTTGGTTTTCCACTGTAAATAATATGGATTGGCCTCTTGAAGGCAAAAGTGAAGAAGAGCAAAAGAAATTAGCTATTAAATATTTAGATACATTATATGAAAATAATTTTAATGCCGTATTTGTTCAGGTAAAGCCTGATGCTGGAGTTATATTCCCATCTAAGATAAATCCTACTACTAGATATTTTTTTGGAAAAGATTCTGATGATGAAAGAGATGATTATCCTTTTAAGACTGATATGCTTCAATTTATAATAGATGAAGCACATAAAAGAAATTTAGAAATTCATGCTTGGTTTAATCCTTATAGAATAGCTGTAACATATGATACAAACAGAAGTTATGAAGAGCAATTTTCTAAAAAGAATTTTATTCATGTTTATGCTTCTTCAAATAATTTAAAGCCTATTCATTGGTATGATGATAAACTTTATTTAGATCCAGGAGAGTCTATAAGTTCAAAATATGTGATAGATTCTATTATTGAAGTTGTTGAGAATTATGATATAGACGGAGTGCATTTTGATGATTATTTTTATCAAACTATGATTAATGATAAAACTTATAAATATTGGCCTGATGAAATTAGCTCTTCAAAATATGCAAAAGAGCAAGGGTATGATAATAATAATACCAATTATGATAATTATGGAGTTAATGGGCTTTATGCTTGGAGAAGAAATAATATAAATACTCTTGTAAGTTCAATATATAAAGAAATAAAATCAAGAAAACCATATGTAAAATGGACTATATCTCCTGCGGGTGTTTGGAGAAATAAAGAGAGGCTTTCAGATTATAATGGATATGAATATGGAAGCGATACTCAATCTTATAATCCTAATTTTGATGCATTGCATGCTGATGTTCTCTTATGGCTTCTTAATGGAGAGAAAACTATAACTTTGAGCAATGCCACTGAAAAAGATGGAATTAATAAAATGTATATTGATGCTTTAATACCTCAAATATATTGGAGTGATAAGCATGAAACTGCTCCTTTTGATATAATAGCAGATTGGTGGATTAATGAAACTAAAAAGTCTTCTAATGGTAAATTGGCAGATTTATATATAGGACATCCTCTTTATAAAATGGGAAGGGATACAAATGTAGAGCCTTGGCAGGATATAGATTTAATGTCAAAGCAAGTTGAATATATTAGAAATGAAGGTAAAGGATATATAAAAGGTTCAGTATTTTTTACTATGAGAAATATGTATAAAGATGATATTCATACAAAAGGCTTTGGATATAAGGCTTTGAATTATCTAAAAAATAATGATTATCCATTTAAATCTATAATTCCAACTATGAATACAATGAAAGATTTAAATACTTCTCCCGCACCTTTAACTAATGGATATATTAAAAATAAATTTAATAGTATAGAAATTACCTTTACAGATGCAAGTGAATATAAAACAGATAAATATAATTGTGCTATAGCTGGTACATCAGTATACTATTCTATATATAGAAAAAATATAGAAGAAAATTATATTTTATTAGTAGATAAAATAAGAAGAACTACTACTAATTCAATTATTGTTTATAATGATAAAACAGCTAATCCGAAAAAGGACTATATATATTATATTACAGCATTAGACAGACTGCATAATGAGAGTTCTCCATTAGTTATTAGTAATAGATAATAATATTAATTATTTTCTTTTATTATCAACTAATCCCATTAACTCTCTTACTTCATACAATGTTTTTTCAGCAACTTCAGAAGCATTCTTAGCACCTTCTCTAAGTACATCATAAACATAATCTTTATCATTAGAATATTTATTTATATTTTCTCTGATAGGTGCTAATTCATTATTTATATTTTTAGCAAGCATTCTTTTGCATTGTACGCATCCTATAGAAGCATTTTTACAGCCTTCGCAAACTTCTTTTTGTTCTTCTTCACTAGAGAAAATTTTATGATAGCTATAAACATTGCATATATCAGGATTTCCAGCATCAGTTTTAAGTTTTCTATTTGTATCAGTCATAGCTTTTTGCATTATCAATTTTTCTGTTTCTTCTGCTGTAAGAGATAATGCTATATGATTATTTAGAGATTTACTCATTTTGTTCTGTCCGTCTAATCCCAATATTCTTAGGACCTTACCATGGTAAGTATCAGGCTCTTTAAAATATTCTCCATATCTATTATTGAATTTTCTCACAATCATTCTAGTAAGCTCTACATGCTGTTCCTGATCTTCTCCAACAGGTACAATATCAGGATGATAAAGTAAAATATCAGCAGCCATTAGAGAAGGGTAGGTTAGAAGTGCAGCATTAATATTTTCAACATTCTTTCTTGATTTATCTTTATATTGAGTCATTCTTTCAAGTTCAGCAACTGGAATAATAGAGTTAAATATCCAAGCAAGTTCAGTATGAGCCCTAACATCAGATTGTACAAATATAGAGCATTTTTTTGGGTCCAACCCTGATGCCAAATATTCAACAGCAGCATCAATTATTCTTTTTTGCATTTGTGATACATCATATTCAACTGTTATAGCATGATAATCTACTATACAGAAAAAACCATAATAATCATCAAGTATATTAGCCCAATTTTTCAAAGCTCCCAAATAATTTCCAATATGAAGTGAACCAGTAGGCTGTATTCCGCTTAACATAACTTTCTTTGACATATTACAACTCCATTCAATTATTTTTTATATTATAAATTTATTATTCTGCTTTTATATTAGCAATTAAAAAACCTTCTTCATTTGTTACTAAATCGCTTACATTAATATATATAAGTCTTTTATCTTCTGTTTCTATTAATAATTTTTTATTCAAAGGATTTAAATCTTTTATTACAGCAGGCACACTATTAAATACTAATTTTGTACCAACCTTAGGCAAGTCTTTTTTAAGAGAACAATAAGCTTTATATTCATGAGCTAAGCAGCACATAAGTCTTCCGCATTGTCCTGATATTTTCATTGTATTTAAAAGTATTCCCTGTTCTTTTGCCATTTTTATTGTAATAGTTTCAAATTTTCCTTTTATGACTTTACAGCATAATTCTCTCCCGCATATTCCGCATCCGCCTATTGATCTAGCTTCATCTCTTACACCTATCTGTCTTAATTCTATTCTTGTTTTAAAATGTGCTGCTAAATCTTTAACTAATTCTCTAAAATCTATTCTTTCTTCTGCTATAAATTCAAATAAAAGTTTTGCTCTGTCTAAAAAATAATAAGAACTTATTAATTTCAAATCCAAATTATGATTATTTACTTTTTCTTTGCATATTTTAAATGCTTCAGAAGCATCTTCCATATTTACTTTATACTGCTCTAAATCTTTCTCATCAGCTATTCTTATAATATTAAATATTTTATTTTTATTATTTTTTGGTTTTATATTATTATTTTCTTCAGCAGCAGCTATATCTTTAAGCTCTTCTGATATTTCTTCTTCATTTATATTATCATTATCTTCCTGAATTTCTTCATTATTATCTGATGAAGCATCAGTATTATCATTATTTTCTTCTTCAAGCAAATCTATATCTATATCTTCAAAGTTTAGTACATGTCCTATTTCTATACCCTCATCGGTTTCTATAACACAAGCATCTTTTATTTTTATATTATCTATATGTAAATGCTCAAATTTTCCTATATTAGAACCCCTAAACTTTATATGGGCTATATTTTTAATCATATTATAATCTATACTCCATTATTAAAATTCGAATTTAAATTTACTATATTTTATTTTTAAGTTGATATTATTGCAAGTATTATTTTATATAATAATATAAAAAAATCTATATTATTAAACTATAAATTTGTTGCTAAATATTTCATGTAGTATATTATATTTGATAATTATATATTTGCAGTTTATTATGAAGTTGTTTTTATTGTTTCCGCTATTTTTTTATATGCTGTCATGTTTGACTTCTCCAGAAATTTATTTAAATAATAATGCTTTATATTGGAGAGATTCTGTAGGAGGTAAAACAGCATCAGATATTTATCAAAATATTTATAGATTTAGTGAAAATGGTGATATTGATTATTTTGTATATGGATATAAAAATAAGATTAAATATAAATTATTCTTAATGAAAGAATCAAATGAAGCCTTTTATTATAAAAATTCTACATTAAAAAATTATATTGTAGAAAGCCTTCCTTCTTTTAATTTATATAAAGATGCTCTCACAAAGACAGATTATAATATATTATATGCTAATGATTATTTTTCTAGGAGCTTTAAAAATAGAAGTATTTATCTACCTATAGGTTTAATGGTTAAAGATGGTGATTTATATATAGCAAAAACTTATGGAGAGGATTATAAATCCAGATTATTTCATTGGCTTATAAAAAATGGATATGGTTATGGAAAAGATTGGATAGCCGCCATAAATGTAGATTGGAGTTCTTATCCTATACCTATGGAGCATGAAATAGATTGGAATAATTTAGAGCTTATAGGTAAATTATTTTAGAATATAAGTATTAAATGTTTTGTATAATATAGTTTATAGTTATAATATGCTATTAATATTATAGTAATATAGTTATTTTATTTCATTTATTTTTTTTATGTATGTATTAGAATATATAAAAAAGCAAAGGATAATAGATGAATAAAATTGCATATTATGATGATATTTCAAATAAATACTCTAAGCAAAAAAAGATAGGGGAGCTTTATTCTGCAATATCGCATGGAGTAGGTGCTATGCTTGGTATTGCAGGATTAGTTCTCATGCTTGTGAAAACTAATGTTAATCCTATTCCAATAATTATTTATGGGGTTGGCATAATATTTTTATATACATTTAGTTCTCTTTATCATTTTTTTCCTAATGGTAAGGTTAAGCAATTATTCAGAAAATTTGATCATATAGGTATATATGTATTTATAGCAGCCACTTATACTCCAGTATGTATGTTTTCATTGCCTTCAAATGTTGGCATATCGATTTTATTAGTTATATGGTCTTGTGCCATCATAGGAGTATTATCAAATACTGTTATAAAATATAAAAATCTATTTTTAAGGATTGTGTTGTATATATTTATGGGATGGATAATAATATTTGCTTTTAAACCATTAATAAATAGATTTGATATCCTGCATTTGAATTGGTTAATATGGGGTGGAATATTTTATACAATAGGAGCTTTTTTATATGCTCTAGGTAAGAAATGTAATGATAAAACTAAGCAATTTACGCATGATGTTTTTCATATATTTGTATTAATGGGGTCTTTTTCTCATTATTGGTTTTTATATAGTTATGTTATAAATTAATTACTTTACTTTTTTAAGTTTTTCTATATTATATTTATCATAATAATTCAAGAGGCTATTATGGTTAAAGTTATTGATATAGAAGAATTTTTGAAGCTTCAAAATGATGATAAGCTGCCTGTCATAGATGTACGCTCTCCAATAGAGTATAATCATGCTCATATTCCAAATGCTCATAATGTATATTTATTTAGCGATGATGAAAGAAAGGATGTAGGTACTATTTATAAGCAAATAGGAAGAAAAGAGGCTGTATTAAGAGGATTGGAATATGTTTCTGTCAGAATGACTGATATATTGAAGTCTATTGATAATATATCAAAAGAATATAATTCTAATAATAAAATACTTCTTCATTGTTTTAGGGGAGGAATGAGAAGCGAATCTGTAGGTTGGTTATGTTCCAGTTATGGATATGATGTTTATTTACTTAGAGGCGGATATAAAAGGTATAGAAATTATGTATTAGGTTCTTTTAATAAAGATTATAGGATATATTTACTTACAGGAAGAACAGGAAGCGGAAAAACTCTAATATTAAATAAATTAAAATCTTTAGGATATAATGTAGTAGATTTGGAAAAAATAGCTAAACATAAAGGTTCAGCTTTTGGATGGATAAATGAAGGGGAGCAGCCTACACAAGAACAATTTGAAAATAATATTTCATATGAGTTGTCAAAATATGATACTAATTCTATCATTTGGATTGAAGATGAGAGCCTGCTTATAGGTAAAAGAGCTATACCAAAAGATTTATTTAATAGAATGCAGTCTGCAGAAAAGATAATATATTTAGATATACCAAAAGAGTGCAGAGCCCAATATATAACTGATACTTATGGAAAATATAGTATTGATGATTTAAAAGAGTCTATAATAAAAATAAGAAAGCGTTTAGGCGGGGAGAGAATGAAGGAGTCTTTGGAGCTTCTTGATAATGGAAAAATATATGAGTGTGTACTTAATATGCTTTATTATTATGATAAGGCTTATAGACTTAGTATAAATGAAGATAATCTAGTAACTATTGAATGCAAAGATAATAATATTGATGATATTGTTAAATTGATTATAAATAGAATATAATTTATTTATATAAATAAAAAAGCGATGGTAATTAACCATCGCTTTTATTTTATTTAATTAAAGATTAAAATGATTCGAAACCATCAGAAGTATCTTTAGAAGTATCAAATGTATTTCCAAATTCATTATCTTTTACAGTTCTAGCTGGAGCTGAAGCAGGCATTTTTTCTTCATGATGCTTTTTAATAGGGCTCTTTAATTCTGGTTTTTTAGTTATATATTCTTTTTCTTCTGATTTTGATGGTGCTGCTGGTTTATTTTCTTGTACTGCTTTTGTATCTGTTGTAGGAGAAGATTTTTTTCTTTCAACTTTACTTATATTCTTTTTATAATTAGAACCTCTTAATTTGAAGAATTCCATAGCAGATAATAATTCCTCAGCTTGTGAGAATAAAGCTTCAGAAGCAGCTGTAGCCTCTTCTACCAAAGCAGCATTTTGCTGAGTAGTCATATCCATTTGAGTAATAGCAATATTAACCTGATCAACACCTGCCTGCTGTTCCATAGCTGTAGAGCTTAAATCCTGCATAATTTTTGCAGTTTCTTCTATTTGAACTCTTAAGTTTTGGAATATTTCTTTAGATTCTCTAGCTGTTTCAGTAGCAGCTGCAATTTTTTCTTCAGAATCAGCCACTAATGTTGTAATATCTTTAACAGAAGTTTGAGTTGTTTGAGCTAAGTTTCTAACTTCAGAAGCAACAACAGCAAATCCTCTTCCTTGTTCTCCAGCACGAGCAGCCTCAACAGCAGCGTTAAGAGCAAGAATATTTGTTTGGAAAGCTATGTCTTCAATTATTTTAGTAATAGCACTAATTTTAGAGCTTGATTCATATACAGCTTCAATATTTTGAGTACTTTCTTCAATGATTCTTCCTGCTTCCTCAATAGCTTTTCTTGAATTAATCATCATATTATTACCTTCTAAAGTATGTTCTGCTGATGATTTTATTGTAGAAGCTATCTCTTCCATAGAAGAAGCAGTCTCTTCAAGTCCTGAAGCCTGATTTTCTGTTCTATTTGATAAATCTATATTACCTTGTGCTACTTCATTTGCAGAAGCTTTTACTATATAAGCTCCGTCATATACAAGTTTTACTTTTTCATTTAATTTATCAGTTATTTCATTTATAGCAATTGCAATTTCACCCCATTCATCTTTTCTCTTTTCAAATCCAGGAGGGGTAGATATAGTAAGGTCTCCTGTAGAAAGTCTTGTTAAATCTACAGCTAATAAATGCAGTATTCTTGTAATTCTGCTTATATAGAAAGTTATAAATAAAGAAGCTATGATAAGTATTGCTATAGTACCTATAATGGCATATCTTTTCATTTCTGTTATATGAGAGAATAATTCGCTTGATTCTATACTCATAACTACAGACCAGCCTGATATAGGTTCTTTATAGAAAGTAGCTACTGAATCTTTGCCATTAAATGGAGATTTAAATTCATAATATCCATCATTATTTTCAACAGCATATTTAATATAGTCAGCATTTCTTAATGTTTCATTTCTTATATGTGATGGTACAGGATCTGCAATAACCCATCTGTCTTTATCTACTATGAATGGGTGTCCTGTATTTCCAAATTTAACCAAGTTTAATTCTTTATCAATGAAGCTATGCCAATCAACCATAATAGATAAAGCACCTATAATAGTTCCTCTCTCATCATTCAAAGGAGAAAAGATTTTAATAACCCATTTATTAGAATCAGCAGGCGATTTATCTACTGTATAATGCATTGAAGAATTACCAGACATAATTTTTTGCCATAATTCTGTTCCGCTGAAATTTCTAGCAGTACTTACTATTTGTCCGCCCATACTATCTGCTACAACATTTCCCTGTCCGTCTAATAAAACCATTCCTTCAATTGTAGGATTGTTCTTAGTAACATTTACTAGTACATTATCAGCTATTGTTTTACTCTCTGGGGTCCTTAGACTAAGGTAATTTCTTAATTCAGGAAAGCTATCAGTTATTGATTCGCAGAGGGATATATTTTGTGCTATCCATACGTTTATCATTCTTGAATAAACTTTTGTAGTTGATTCAAATCCAAATATTGACGAACTTCTTATTCCTTGAGAGCCTATATTTATTATAAGTGTTACTAATATTATTGTCATAATCGTAACGAGCAGCATTACAAAGAATGGGATTTTCACTTTCAAGGATTGCAATTTTCTCACTTTTAAACTCCAAACTATTTTTTTGAAAAATATTACTATTATTCTTATATATAATAACAATATTTTTTATGAAGTCAAGATATATTTTTTATATATCATATTAATTATTATATATTTTAGTAATTATCGTATATTTTTTATAAAAAATACCATTTTTGTTCAATTTGATTACTTATTTTTTATTCTCTGCTTCACTTTTTCTTATATATAATGGCAATAAATTAAAAATATCATCGAAATTATTTGATTCTATTTTTGGAATTGATAATTTTATAGTGTTTGATGCTTTTATTATATTAAATGAATTTTCTAAAATATTTATTTTATAATTAGTTAAATTATTTATGAAATATTCACTGTTTTTATAAAATCCGTCTCCGCATAGGGTAAGTGTTTTATTTTTATTTTCTATGGAGTTAATTATATTTATGAACTCATCATAAGTTAAATCTAAATTTTCTTTTAATTTTTCATTATTAGAGTATATATTAGCATAAATACTTCCTTTACGAGCATCTATCATAACAGCTTTTATTCCATCATAATTTTTTATATTTTCATGTAATGTTTCTAAACTAGATACTCCTATAATAGGTATTTTTTTTGCATAACAAATACTTTTTATAGTAGCAAATGCTATTCTCAATGCTGTAAAAGAACCTGGACCTATACCTAATGATATATAATTTATTTCATCTAATGATATTTTATTTTTTTTTAAGAAATTTTGTAGAACTGGTAATATTTCTTCATTATGGTTTCTTACTTCATCTTTATTATATTCATCAGCAGAACCATCATTTTTTTGAATTGCTATAGAAAAACTGCTTGATACAGTATCGAATCCTAATATGTTCATGACATTAAATCCAATACTAAACCTTTAAGCCTCATAACCTTATTTGCTATAGCTATATGATTTTTTTGCTCTGACATTATCAATTTATATAAAGAATCAAGTTCTTCATTTATTTTTGAAACAACTTGATATTCGCGTCCTCTTCTCATATATGATGATACAATTCTTATTCTATAAGCATCTTTAACAAGTTTATCCGTTAATGCTCTTATTAAATCTCTAAATTTTTGAAAGTCTTTTATATTTGCACTTTTTTCTAATAAGTTTCCAGCATCATAAATTTGTCTTTTTCATTCATCTAATTCAAAAGAGTATCTTCTAATTTCCTTTTCTTCTTCTAACATAGTAGCAAACGGAGATGATGATACAGCCACTTTCATAGACGCATCCTGCGATGTCATTAATAGGCTATTTAAATTCATTTCTCTGTTTCTTCTTTCCTGAACTCTCATTTTTTTTCTCCATAATTTCTATAAGTTATGTTAACTAAAATATATTATGTTAACTTATCATGAATTAGATAAAATTTCAATACATTATAAATCGTATTTTTATTATTTTGCTTTATTATTTTATTTTTGTTATTATTTTATTAATTTTTAATAATTGAAAAAAAAATTAAAAGATTTATAATATATATGTAGATATTAGGTGTTATTATGTATAAAGATGAGATATTAAATAGATATAATACTATAAAAAATAATGTTGATATTATAAAACAAAAATATAATATTAATTATGATATAAATATAATAGCTGTAAGTAAATATTCTTCTCTTGAAACTATAAAAGAGTTTTTATCATTAAATATAGATTTGCCATTGGCAGAAAGTAAAGCTCAAAGCTTGAGGGATAGGGCAGGGGAGCTTGCCTCTTTTAAAGATAATATTAAATGGCATTTTATAGGAAGAATACAATCTAATAAAGTAAAATACATAGTCAAATATTCTGATTTAATACAAAGTGTAGATTCTATAGATATAGCAGAAGTTATAAATAAAGAAGCTGTAAAAAATAATAAAATACAAGATATATTATTACAGTTTAATATAAGCGATGAAGAGCAGAAAGGCGGATTTGATATTGATTCTTATATTAAGATATATGAATCTGTTTCAAATATGAATAATTTATCTATAAAAGGACTAATGGCTATAGGAAAAGATACTGATGATATTTCAATTATTGAAAATGAATTTGAAAAGCTTAACTCTATATACAAAGATATAAATGCAAAATATAATAATCCTTTGTCTATTCTTTCTATGGGTATGTCATCAGACTATGAATTAGCAATAAAACATGGTTCTAATATGATAAGAATAGGAAGCAGTTTTTTGGGATATTCCTAATTTTCTACATATATAATATTATAAAATAAATATTTTTAATGTATAGATATACATTGTTTTATTTTAATTATATATTATTGGAAGCGTCTAGGTCTTTCTATAGTTATTAGATAATTCCAAACATAATAGAATATAGTATCTTTTGTATTGAAATTTTCTATTGCCTCATCTTTTTTCAATTTTACCATAGAATTAGAAAATGCTTCATCTTTCTGTAATTCTTCAATTTTTAATGACAATGTATCTGTATGGGCTTTTACTTTAGATACTAATTCTATAGGCAAATTCCTTTCATAATCCTTACTTGTCAAAGTTTCAAGAGCATATTCTATTTTATCAGGTGTTATTCTGGCTGATATTTCTTTTTCTTTTTCTATTTCAGTATTAATTATATTTGTAGTCCAAGTATTGAACTCATTAATCCATTCTTTATACATATTACCATACTTATCAGAATTTAATGTATAATCATTTTTTATATCATTTGGAAGTACATTTAAGAAATTCTTATATCTTTGTTCCATAGCATATATAGAGCCGCCGTCATTTTTACATGATATAATTATTATAGTTAAACTTAATATTAAAAGTATTATTTTTTTCATTATATTGTATCCATTTAATTTATTATTTATTGATGTATGATTATACTATATAATATAAAAAACTTCAATTATTGATATGTAAAACTTTTATTCGGCATTATTGTAAAAATAAAAAAATAATATATGCTAGTTAACATAATATACATTATCGGAATATAAATTTATTTCTTAATGTGCATATATTATATGTTTAATATTATGTATACTAATAATTAGCAATTTATGTCCTCAATTTTTATAAATCATTATTTGAAACTTCAATTTTATATAAATCAGCACAGCCAATAATACCTTTTAATTCATCTAAATCAGCATATTTGAATAAGCTATTAGTTTGGAATTTTTTTATAATTTACTATAATATAATTATTACTTGAAATTTCCATAACTTTTTCAGCTATATTTTCTAATAATCTATAAATAAATAAGCCTCCATTAGAATAATGTATTTGTTTCAAAATAATGCTTTTTCTATATTAAAATTATTATATATATATTATAAATTATATATTAAACACATATAATTGCTTTTTATAGTACCTACTATAAAAACTATATTATATCCCTTTGTATATCATAATATAAACAATTTTCAATGCTAATGTATAATTACTCACTATAGCAATATTTTATTTATTTATTATATTCTAGTTAATGAATTGCATTTTAATAATATTTTAGTAGTTTTTATGATTATAGTTTTATAAGCTTTGGTACATATTCTAGTTCTATGTATCATAATATATAAATATTAATTTAATGATTATTATAATCAATACTATGGAGAAAAGTATATAAAATATTATATAATGGATATAAACATAGTGTATTTATTTTTTATATATGATGTTTTTATATAGTTGAAATATATTTTTTTATAGTGTATTATAATATTATATGTTTTTTATATAGTATAACTAATAAATTTTATTTAAAATTATTTTTTATTCAAAAATCATATTTAGACTTAGTTATTTTTTTCATTATGAAAGTAAGTTTACATAAAAAATTATTATGATAATACATAAAAATTTAATTTTTTATTCAAAATTCTTCTATATATAGAGATTTAGACAATGCAATACTATTGACATATACATTAACAT
>CALXXQ010000162.1 GCA_944392715.1 uncultured Brachyspira sp. | reverse complement strand
ATCCATATCCATAGTAACTATAAAATTTTCATTTACAGCAACTATTCTTCCTGTTCTTCCTAATTTAACTTTTGAAAAATAATTATCATGTATAACAGAGCCTTTAACAGTAGTTACCAAATAACCTATTGTATTGTTTGTAAAATCTGTAATTATAGAACCTACTCCTAATGTTATTTCCCCTGAAACTGGAGATTCTCTAGGGCTTCCAAATGCTGTTTTTTCTCCTGATGAAAGTTTTTTCCATAAGTTAGGTCTTATATCAGCCATATTTCTATTTCTCAAAACATCTGATGTTGTAAGTAAAACATTTCCTTGTTTGTCTGTTAAATAAATACTTTCTACATAATTATTTTTTTTAATAAAATCAGCCATATCTCTTTCACTATAGCCGCTATAAATATCATCTCTAAAAATCATATAATTTCTAATATTAGCATCACTTGCATATGAATTAGCCAGCATCATTTGAGATTCGGTTAATGCATCAAGCAAATAAGCATACCCTTCAACTGTATTTCTAAATCCTACACTTATTGATTCTCTAATACCTTTACTTGAAAAAAATAATGAAATTGAAATTATAATAATTATTATTACGGCACTGATTAAACTAATTGATAATGGTAATTTAAATGCCAAACTATTTAATTTTTTCATAAATGAATCCTCCTATAGAACAGATGATATATATGAGACTTCAAATATAATATAGTCAAATTTATTATTATTGTCAAATTATATTACAATAATTAGGTTAATTTAGAATAAAAGTAAAAATTATATACAAAGCATAATATATATAATTATTTTTAATATTGTTTGACTAATTATTTTTTTATTATAGAATACTTCTATTATGGAAAAAATTATAAGAAGAACTGCATTAACTATAATATATCTATTATTATCTTCTTTAATAATACTATCAATTATATTCATACCTAAAGGATATAATTTTTATAAATACTGCAAAGAATATATAAATAAACCATTTTCAAATAATGAATTAAAAACAGATGAAGAAAGAGCTTTAAAAATATACGATAGAAATTCAATATTAATATCAACAATATTTCCAAAACATGGCGGTTTTTTTGAAGAAGTCAAATATGATGATTTATCAACAAATTTAATTAATGCTGTTGTTAGTGCTGAGGATAAAAATTTCTTTGATCATAATGGCATAGACTATAAAGCTATAATAAGGGCATTTTTATCAAATCTTATAAGCGGCAAAGTGGTATCAGGAGGAAGCACTATAACTCAGCAGTTAGCAAAAAGTATAATACCTCGTGAAAGAACATATATAAATAAATTCTATGAAGCACTAGATGCAATAAGATTAGAAAGAAATCTCACAAAAGAACAAATACTTACAGAATATTTAAATAGAGTATTTTTTGGAAATAATTGCTATGGTGTAGGAGCGGCAAGCGATTTATATTTTCATAAAAAAGCGAAAAATTTAAATATTAATGAATCTGCATTGCTTGCTTC
Organism: uncultured Brachyspira sp.; assembly: GCA_944392715.1. Lineage (GTDB taxonomy): Bacteria > Spirochaetota > Brachyspiria > Brachyspirales > Brachyspiraceae > Brachyspira. Next base: position 23,182 of record CALXXQ010000162.1, on the reverse strand, counting down.
TATAATAAAATCTGGTACAAAATTTAATCCATATAAATATAAAGAGAGATTAACCTCAAGAAGAATATATGTACTTGGAGAGATGAAAAATAATAACTTTATATCAGAGGAAAATTATAATAAATATGCAAATGAAAATCCAAAAATTTTTGATGATAAAGAAAAATACACTTTCAAAGCTCCGCATTTTACAATGTATGCAAAAGAATCATTAGAGCAATTAAAATATACAGGAGTTACAGAATTAAGAACAACATTAGATTATAATATGCAAAAAGAAGCTGTTCTAGTTATAAGTAATTCAAGCCAATCACTTCATACATTTAATGTAAGAAATATATCATGTGTAATACTTAATGCTAAAACAGGAGAAGTGCTTTCAATGATAGGCTCTATGGATTACTTTGATGCTGAAACTCATGGAGCTGTTAATGGAGCTACGGCATTAAGGCAGGCAGGAAGCACATTAAAACCTTTTATGTATGCATATTTATTTGATAAAGGTGAATCTCCTGCTTCAGTTATAGCCGATATTAAAACTTATATTAATTCACCTGGGGGTGATTATATACCAGAAAATTTTGATCATAAATATAGAGGACCAGTTACTATAAGAGATGCATTAGCAAATTCTCTTAATATACCAGCAGTAAAATGGCTTGCAAGATATAGTATAAAGGATTTTCAAAATATACTATTAAAATCAGGATTAAGTTCCATAAATAAAAACCCTGATCATTATGGATATTCTTTGGTGTTAGGAAGTGCTGAAGTACGTTTAGTTGATTTAGCTTCTGCATATACTATATTTCCAAACTCAGGAACATTTATAAATAATTACTCAATAACCTCATTAAAAAAAGCAAATGGAGAAGTTATAACTCTACCTAAAAAAACTACAAGAAAAGTAATTTCAGAAGAAAGTGCCTATTTGATAACAAGCATATTATCTGATAGAAATGCTAGAATGGGTTCTTTTAGAAGTTATAAAGGAATAGTTTATCCTTTTTCTGTTGCTATAAAAACAGGTACTTCAAAAGGTTCAAGAGATGCTTGGGCTATAGGATACACTAAAGATTATATAGTAGGAATTTGGCTTGGTGATTTTGCTGGAAGCGAGATGATTAATATAACAGGCGGAAACGGAGCTGTTCCTATACTTTATGATTTATTTGCTATGCTTAATAAAAGTCAAAAAGAAACTAAATGGGATAAGCCTGATACCATAATAAAAAGAGAAATTTGTCTTATAAGCGGAAAACTTAGAGGAGAGTTCTGTAAAGAAACTAGAATGGAAGAGTTTTCTCATTTAAATGTGCCAAAAGAAGAATGCGATGTTCATAATTTGTATATAAGAACAAATTCTGATGGTTCTGTAAGTGAAAAAATCTTTGTTAATCTTCCAAGCGAATATAATGGCTGGATTAAAGAACAGCAAATAGAACGCCCAACTGCTGAATGGACAAAAGTTAATAATATTTATGCATATAATAGAATAAAAAATACTATCAATAATCAAAATAGTAACTTAGAAACTTATACCGATAATATTTCAGAAAATATTAATAATATAGAAAATAGTTTTGCATACGATTCAAGAGAAAGACCTCAAATGAATCTAAATGCTGCTCCTTATGCCGCATCAGACAGAAGCATAAACAATATAAAAGAAAGATTATCAATAAAAGAACCTACAGATAATTCAGTATATAAAATAGATTCCACTCTTCCTATAGAATATCAAAATATATTTATATCTTCATATATACCAAAAAATGTTGTAAGTGCTTCTTTATACTGCAATAAAGAAATAATAGCAAATATTGATGATTTAAAAAAAGAATATATAAGATGGAATTTAAAACAAGGGGATTATTCTTTTTATATAGAAGCAAAAACAGATGAAGGCGAGACTATAAAAAGTTCAACTGTAAAAATATATGTACAGTAAAAAAAATAGTATTGATAATTTTAATAATACCGTTAATATTAATAATATAATTTTTCGACGGAGTATATCTATGTTGAATAAAAAAATCATTTCCATATCACTGATGCTTTTAACAGCTTTAACTTTAATTTCAGCTTATAAAACTAATCAATATATGAAAGTTGTTGATGTGAAAGGAAAAGTAAAAATATCTTCTCAAAAAACAATAGTAAAGCCTGCTCAAAAAGGAGATTTATTATTCAGCAAAGATAATATTACAACAGAAAAAAATTCTTATCTTACATCATATTTAGAAAGTAATAATATATTCAAAGTAAAAGAAAACTCATCATTAAATATAGATGAATCTTATGACAGAACAGGAAATACAAAGCTTCATTTAAATAATGGAGATTTTTTAATTGCAGCTTCATCTAATGCTAAACCAGATTCTATTATTGTATCAACTTCAAATGCAAATATTAAAGTGTCTGGAATAGCTGCTGTATCATATTCTAATGGAAATACAAAAGCTCAGTTTTTATATGGAGACGGAGAAGTAAATGGTACTAAAGTAAATCAATTTATGGAAGCTAATATAGATAATTCAAATAAAGTATCTGTGAAAAATATAGAGTTAAATCAAGATCTTACTAATACTATAAATGAAATAGCTTCAATGCCTTATGTTAAAACTGTTGTTCCTGATAAAATAGATATTGACAATATTAAAGATCAAGTAAATACTGAAACCAATACTGTATCAGAAATAACAACTATAGACTATGTAGGTAATACAAATGAAAATAGAACTACTTTCATAATAACTAATGAAACTAGAAGATAATTTTAAAAATTAATTTATCCTGCTGATTATTTTACACTTTGACAAATAAAAATTAAAGTATATAATATAATCAAAATGAGTTAAAGGTAAATTAAAATGACGCCTCGTGAACAAATTGTAAATGCAGGAAAAAGGCTATTCAAAAAGTACGGATTTAAAAAAGCATCTATGAGTGATATAGCATTAATGGTGCATAAATCTAAAAGCAGTATATATCATTATTTTAATAGTAAAGAAGAAATATTTTTTGCAATAGCAGAAAATGAAGCTAATGATCTTAAGAAAGAATTATACGAAGCGATAAAAAAAGAGGATACAGCAGAATCAAAATTAAGAGCATATATTCTAACAAGACAAAAAGGTTATATAAAACTTGCTAATCTTTATGAGGCATTACATAGTGAAATATTTGAAGACTTTACTCTTATTGAGCATATGAGAGCACAATATCATAAAGAAGAATATAATACAATAAAAATGATATTAAGAAACGGTGTAAAAAAAGGATTATTCAATATAGATTTAAGGCTTGCTACAGAGTCAGTTCTTGCAATAATAAAAGGATTTGAATTAGAATGGGCAAGAAATAAAAATTCAGAAAATTATGAAAAAGATTTAGATACTATAATAAATATTATATTCTATGGTATAGTAAAAAGAAATTAAAATTCTATAATGAAAAAACTATTTGCATATCCTCTAACATACATAATATATATGACATTATTATTTGCATCAGGAATAGCATTAGCTTTTATTAATCAAAAATTCATTTATATATCATTTATCATTTCTATTGTACTAATTATTATATCCATCATTCTAGCATTAAAAAATAAATATTATGCCTCTATAATACTAATAATATTATCATGCTTTTTTATTGGATATATTTATACAATTATGAGGTATAATGATATATTAAATAATACGCTTGATAAATTTGATAAAGATATAAAAGCATACAATGCAAAAATATTATCATATGAAGGAGTTGTAGGATTTAGAGAAAGATACATCGCATATGTAGATAAAGTATATGACGGTACTAATTGGTATAATTATTCTGGAAATATAAGACTTTATAATAATTCATTAAAACCTTTATTCATTAATGATGAAATAACTGTATCATCAAAATTAAATCTATATAATAATATATTAACAAATAATGATATATACGATTCTAAAGCAATTATTAAAGTATTATCAGACAGAATGCTTTATGGCGTTGCAAGCATATATCAATATAATAATTTTGTTGTTCAAAAAAATGGATTTTCTATTTTTAATTATATTAATAATTATGCAGTAAAAATAAGAAATATAATAAAAAAATCATTAGGTTCAAATATGAAATCCATACCCTACTCCATAGCACAAGGGATAATGGTAGGTGATAAAAATATAATACCATATCATATAAGAAATTATTTTATAGAAGCAGGAATATCACATATACTTTCTATATCAGGGCTTCATATTTCTATGATTATTTCAATTTTATTTCTCATACTATCATTTTTCAAAATAAACTTTTATACAAGAATATTTATATCTTCAATTGCGGCAATAATAATATATCCTCCAATTACTTTATTTTCTGTATCAATAATAAGAGCTAGTATAATGACATTATGTTTACTAATATCATATTATTTTGACAGAAATAGAAATTCCATAAATGCTTTATTTTTATCAGGATTAATTATACTTATTCTAAATCCTAATTCAATTAAAGATATAAGTTTTCAATTTTCATTTTTAGCAACATTGGGAATTATTATTTATTATCCTATATTCAATTTTTATATAATAAAAAATATAAAAAGCACAAATATAATAAAAAATATTTTTATAAAATTACTTTCATTTTTATCTACAAATATATTTGCATTAATAGCCGTACTTCCATTAAGCATATATCATTTTTCTGTATTGAATCTTACTTCCTTATTAGCCAATATATTCGCTATACCTTTATCATTTATAATACTTTCATCATCATTACTCACAATAATATTATATCAAATATATGAGCCATTATCTATTTTCCCAGCGAATACTGCAGAATTCTGTTCAAATACATTAATAAATATAGCATATAAATTAAGCAATATAAATTTATTAAAATATAATTTATCATTAAATTTATATGTTTCTCTATTTATAACATTTATTATTATATTTATAGGGATAATTTTGAGAATGAGAATAAATAAAAAAAGCGTATCTACAACAGATACGCCTTATTAAATGATTTCCTATTAATTAAATTATTTAGCAGGAGTTAATTTAGTTAAAGCATCTTCAACTAATGCAGCCCAAGTAGCACCAGTAACACCATCAACATAGATGTTATTAGCTTGGATCATTTTGTCATAAGCTGCTTTACCTCTAGCAGGACCGCTGCTATGAGCACATTTTGTTAATACAACTTTTGTTAATTTACCGCCAGCAACAGTAACTTTAGCTTGGTAATCACCTTTAGCTGTTTTGTAAGTAGCTTTGTAGTTTCCTAAATAAGTTCCGTCAGGTACTTTAGCTAAATCTACTTTACCTTGAGCGAATAGGAACATGCTAGCAGCAAAAACAACTGCAACTGCTAAAACCATAACTTTTTTAAGACTCATATATCTTCCCCTTTTTAATATAGTTACTTTTAAAACTTCATAAATAATAAAAAGTAAAAAATTTGTAAAACTAATTTAATATTTTTTTTATATTTCCTCCTCTAAGAAGTCCCAACAAATTATTATATTCTACAGTTGTCTTTATTTGATAATATCTGTCATCTACAAAACTAGAATATTCTACTTTTATATATTTTTCTACAATATTTTTTAATTCATTGTTTTCATCTTTTTTATTTGGAAGCTCTTTAGCAAAAGCATTTTCTATTTTTACCTTTGACAATGCTAAAGCAGCATTAAAAGCACTTGTCTTAATATCTTCTTTTGTAGAAGCATGTCCATTAGGATATCCTATAGAAGTAGCTATAAATTTATGCTCATTAACCCAGCCTTCATTAAAATTAACATTATTATAAACTGTTTTTTCTGCAGATTTGCATGACATAGAAATAAATAAAGAAAAAATTACTATAATTATATAACTATATTTCATATTGCCTCCAAATTAAATCACTATCAAAAATATTCGTCAAAATTTAATTTTTTTAAAGCATATAATTTAATTTTAGAGTATAATAGTTCCGATTATATAAAAAAATATTTTAATATTAATAGCAGGAACTATTATGAAAAGATTATACATTGTAACTATTGTCTTTCTTTTATTATATGTAAGAGCATTCACTCAAATATATACTTTACAAAATAATGAGAAACTAAATAATTCTTATATTATGTCAGAAACTAATTATGCACTTATAATAGAAAAAAATAATGCTAATTATGGTAAAACATTTGATATAATCTATAAAGATGCAAGATTAACAGGATATAAAGATGCTGGAAGCATAAAGATACTTCCTAATGGAACTTTAGTTGCTACTATGCTAAAAACTTCTCTTGGTAAAGATATGTGGGTTGTAATATATGGAAATATTGAACAGGAATTTGATTCTATAGAAAGAGAAATCTTTTCAGAAAATAATTCTATAATATTCACTAGATTAATGGATTATGGTATTGCTGTTATAAATGGAGAAGCCAAAGTACAGTATTCTGAATTATATGACAGTGTTGTAAATGATAATAATTATGCTTTTTCATATTCAAGAGACGGACAATATTTTGTTAATATCAATGGAGAAGAAAAGCAAGTTACTGCTAAAGTAAATAAATTAAAATTTTCAAATGACGGAAATAATATAGTATATGTTATAGATGCTGAAGAAAATGCTGTAATATTTACAGGCAGCAATGATAGTGAAAGTTTTAGATTAGTTGATGATTTAGCTTCATACAATAATAATAGCGTGGCTTATGCTGTAAAAATGCTTCCTCAGACAATGACAAATGATACTAATTCTATGACTAATAATATGATGATGACTAATGGAACTAATATGATTATGAATGATACTAATTCCATGATGACTAATGATATAATAACAAATACAACAACCGTTACAAATTATAATTTATCAAATGTAAGTATATATACAAATGAAGAGGGAATAACAGTAAAAGGACAATCAAATACTATAGCATTGATGACTGTAACAAATGTTATAACTAATATAAGATATAATGAAATTCCTTCTATTCCTCCAGCAGCTAGAGCATCTGAAGATACAAATAATATGATAATCACTAATGAATTTATTATGACAACAGTTATAGCTAATGGAAGAAATTACGGAGAATATAATTTAGTAACTAATATGTCATTCTCACCAGACGGCAAAACTTTAGTATTTGTTAATATTAATACAAATAATACTATGCAATTGTATGTAGGAGGTAATATGACTACCAACTATGATGCAATACATAATTATAAATATTCAGATGACAGCACATTATTTGCATATTCAGCACAAACAAATAATGTATCTTTCTTAGTTCTAAATGGAAGAAGACTTCCTAGAAACTATGATAAAATAAATGATATATATTTCTCTACAAATAACAGTTTAGTATATAATGCTTCTATAAATAACAGAGAATATATTATAGCAAATGATTTTGAAAGCCCATCATATAATACTATAACTTCATTCAAATTTTTGGGAGATTCATTTGCTTTTACAGCACAAAGACTAGGAAAACATTATTACTTTATTCTAAATAAAAATGCATCTTTAAGAAGAGAATTTGGCGGTTATGATTATGTATCAGCTATGGATAATAATCAAAAAGAGGCAATATCTATAGTATCTGACGGTAAGAATGTCTTTATAATTAAAGATGGTGTAATAATAAACAGTAAGCAATAGTTATTATAATCTCTACCTATTTTCAAATGCGTAAATCTTTTATTAGGTTTACGCATTGTATTTTTAAATAATTTGTTAGTAAAAATTATAACTTGACTTAATTTTTTTTATAGTTAAAATAAAAAACATAATTTGAATTTTGTTTATATTGTAATTTCAATAATAAAGTAGTTAATTGATGAGTAATAATGATAAAATAAGAATCATACCTCTTGGCGGAGTACAAGAAATAGGTATGAATATGACTGTTATAGAATATGGAAATGAAGTATTAATAGTAGATTGCGGTTTTATGTTTCCAAGATATCATATGCTTGGAATAGACTATGTAATACCAGATATATCATATTTGGAAGATAAAAATATTATAGGTCTCGTACTCACACATGGGCATGAAGATCATATAGGAGCTATACCGCATTTCTTAAGAAAATTCCCAGATATCCCAATATACGGCTCAAGATTAACAATAGCATTTTTAAGAGCAAAGCTTAATGATTATAAAAATGAATATAAAGGTACAAGATTACATGAAGTTGAGCCTAGAAATAAAATACAATTGGGAATGAATTTTGATATAGAGTTTATAAGGGTTAATCATAGTATACCTGATGGTGTTGGAATAGCAATAACTACGCCTCTTGGAGTAATAATTCATACTGGAGATTTCAAAATAGATTTAAATCCTACAACTGACAGATTTATAGATTTATATAAATTTGCTGAGTATGGAGAAAATGGCGTTCTTTTAATGCTTGCTGATTCTACAAACTGTCAGAAAGATGGTTTTTCTATGAGCGAGAGTGTAGTTCAAAATACTATGACTCCCCTATTCGATTATGAAGACGGTATGATTATAGTTGCAGTATTTGCTAGCAGTATAGAAAGAATACAGGATTTGGTAACGGCTGCTAAAGTAAATAATAAATATGTGGCATTCTCTGGAAGAAGCTTAATAAAGTATACAAAAATAGCTCAGGATATGGGATATTTAAATCTATATGATATAGTTATACCAATAGATAAAATAAATAGATATCCAAGAGAAAAAATTGTATGCATAACAACTGGAACACAGGGAGAACCTTATTCTTCATTATCATTAATAGCTGCAGAAGCTCATAAGCATATAAAAGTTGCAGATGGAGATATGATAATATTTTCATCAAGCGTTATACCAGGTAATGAAATGGCTGTTACTAGAATGATAAATAATCTTTTTGATCTTGGTGCTAAAATGGTTGGAGAAGATAAAAAACTTCTTCATGTATCAGGGCATGCATCAAGCGAAGATTTAAAATTGATGTACAGATTAGTAAAGCCTAAATATTTCATACCTATACATGGAGAGAAAAGACATCTTATTACTCATATAAAACTTGTTGAAGATTTAAATGGATTGGATACAAAAGGTTTCTTGTTATATAATGGAGATGTACTTGAAATAGATGAAACATTAGAAGCAAAATTAACAGATCCTATAGAGATAAGAAATATATATGTTGATGGTAAGGGTGTAGGAGATTTAGAGGAAAGCATACTTTATGACAGAGAGCTATTATCACTTAATGGTGTAGTAGTTGCCAATGTTGTAGCGAAAAAAAATAATTCTGGACTTTATGATATAAAAGTAGATTTAGAAAGCAAGGGATTCACATATAATGGCGGAGAAAAAGAAGGCATAATAAATAAAACTGAACAATTAAGGGAAGAAGGTATAAATGCAGCAACAGAAGCTGTAAGAAAATTATTAAATAGAAATAAAAAAACCCCTTCAACTATTAAATATGAAGTAAGAGAAGCTCTTCGTAAAAAATTTATTCAAATAATAGGACGTGAACCTGTAATATTTGTATGCCTATATATGGATCATATTTATATTGAACAATCAGAAAATAATAATGATGAAGAAAATCAAAATACAATAAATAATACAGTAATAGAAAACAATAATGAGGAGAAAATAAAATGTCATACGAAGAAGAAAAAGAGAATCAAGAAAACAACAGTATCGAAAAAGAATATATCTCAAGCAAAGAGACTAAAAACAAAAAAGAAAAAAGCGGCAAAAGAGAGCTAATATTTACAGCATTAATAATAATATCAATAATAGTAGGAATAATAAGCATATTCTTTAAAAGCGAAAATAAAACCCCATCAATACAAATATCAAATAATATAAATTCCTCTATATCATCTAAAACAGCTTTAAAAGATGGTATTGCTGTTATAGATTTAAGCGGAGTAATAACTCATACAAAAAGAAAAACAAGTATAGGTTTAGAATATCCTTCTGTAACTGAAAAACTTATGGAAGATTTTGAATATTATCTAAAACATCCTAAAGTTAAAGCTATTGTACTTCAAGTTGATAGTCCTGGTGGTGCTTTAACTTCATGCGAAGAAGCTTTAAAATATTTACAAAATCTAAAAGAAAAATATCCAAAACCAATAGTTGCTTCATTTAGAAGTATGGCTGCAAGCGGAGGATATTATATTTCTATGATAGCTGATAAAATATATGCTAATGAATCTACATTAACAGGAAGCATTGGAGTGATATCTCAATTCTTTAATGTATCAGAGCTTATGGGTAAATACGGGGTTAAAATGTACACTATAAAAAGCGGCAGAAATAAAGACTCTCTTTCCCCTTTTAGAGAGCCTAGAGAAGATGAATTGGCTTATTGGCAAGGCATGACAGAAGAATTTGTAGCTCAATTTACAAATGTAGTAGAACAATCAAGAGGAAGTAAAATAAAGGGCAATAGAGATGATATATTTGACGGAAGAGTTTTCAGCGGAAAAAGAGCATTAGAAATAGGACTTATAGATTCTATAGGTACATTGCAGGATGCTATAAAAGATGCTGCTGAAATGGGCGGAATAAAAGATGAAGAGCCTTATATAATAAAAAAGCCTGAAGTAAAAAACAATGTAATAAATTTACTTCTTTCTAATATTTCTGAAACAATAAAACCTAAATCAACTCTTCCTTTTCCATATGAGGAAATAATTAATACTAAATATATAGGTGTTCCTATGTATATTTATATTCCTAATAATATTGGAGAAAATTAATGCAAATACATGAAGCAATATACTACTATATATTAAAACCTAAAGAGGCTATAAAAAAATCTATTAAGTTTGAATATTCTTTTTTGATATATTTACTTGCATCCTTAAGCCTTGCAATATCATTTTTATATTCATCTGCACCTAATGCTAATATACTTAATATAATAATATTAGCATTTGGAATAGCGGCATATATTGCAATATCTAATATAGCTAAAATAGCAATCATTAATCTAACAGTATCATTATTTTTAAAAAATAATAATAAAAAAAATATAACAACTTTCATTAATAACTGTTTTGGTATATATGGAATATTTATTTTAATACTTCCCATAACTTTAATATTTGGAAGTTTTTCTTCTATATATTTTATACAAACTGTCATTATATTAATAATGCAATTGTATTATATAATATTGCTTTATAATAATATTAAATATTCATTTAATATAGAAAGTCCATTTAAAGCTTTTTTAGTTTTAATAACTCCTATAGTATGTGATTATTTAATATATATATCATTAGCAATGTTACTATTTGGAGTTTTTATTAGCTATATATAATTATGAAGAAAATTACAAAGTATATTATAACAGAAACAATAGGACCATTTCTAGCGGGTATATTATTTTTTACATTTATATTTGTAATACAGCTTTTACCAGAATTAATAAGACTTATTTTTAATAATGGCGCTCCATTATTTATGTCATTGGAAACATTTGTATATATGCTTCCATTCAATGTGGCAATAACTATTCCTATGTCAATACTTATGGCAAGTATTATAGGATACGGAAGGCTTTCTTCTGATAATGAAATAATAGTAATGCGTGCTTTAGGTTTCCCTCATATGAGAATATATATGCCAATTATAATATTAGGATTCATTACATTTATATTTTCTTTATTTTTTAATAATGTGATTATGGCCGAATCCAATTATAGATATAGGGCTTTAATTTCATATATGGTAAATATAAAACCTTCTATTGCTGTAGGAAAATTGGAATTCGCTGATATTCCAGATATGGGGCTTGCAATAGGATCCAAATATGCAGATGATACAAGTATATCAAATGTAGTAATATATGATAGATCTGAAACTAAAAGAATCATAACAGCTAAATATGGTATTTGGAAAAATAATGAGGCAAATTCTCAAGTTGTAACTTTAACATTATATGATGGAGTGGTACAGGAAATGCCTAATTATGGTTTTGTATCCAATGATTATACAGTATTTAATTCTATGGATATTAATATTGTAAGGAAAATAAGTACATTAACTTCGCATGAAAGAGGACTTAGAGAAATGCCTTCTTGGCAGATAAGAAAAAAAATTAATGATTCAAAATCACAAGCTAATAAATCAGTGGATGCACAAATAAAAGGGATGATAGATAATGCTTATATTAATATAGATACTAATACTATAGATATAATTTCTTTTTCTAATAAATATATTGAAACTAATTCAGCAGAATTAAATTCAATTAGAAAAAAAGCCATAGATGAATCTGTTCCATATTTTTATTATGTAGAATTCCACAAATTTATATCAATACCCGCAGCATGCTTATTTATGGTTTTAATAGGAGCCCCATTGGGAATAGTAGGTAAAAGAAGCGGAAAAGGATTTGGATTTGGAATATCTGTAATAGTAGTTGTTATATATTATATACTCATCACAGCAGCAGAACTTATAGCAGGTGGAAGAAAGGTTCCTCCGATGTTTGCTATGTGGTTTCCGAATATAGTACTGGCCATGATGGGAGGATTCTTTATGATACGATCTTTCTTCAGCAGAGGCAAATAAAAAACCTAACATTCATAAGAATATTAGGGCTATCATAAATAATTTTTATTAGAGACGATAAATAATAATCTAAATATTTAATTATTTTTTTTAATCATTGTAAAGAATCAGATACATCTTCTTTAACTTTATCAATACCCTCAGAAGCTTTTTCTAATCCCTCCTGAGCTGCTTTTGAAGCTTCGTCTATAACTTTACTAGGATCAATTTTTTCCATAGTATTTTCTATTGTTTTTGAAGTTTCATCTAAAGCTTTGCCTGCTTTTTTTACTCCGTCTTGAGCTGCTTTTGAAGCATAATCTATTTTTTCATTTATAGCATCTGTTGCTTTTTCTATAGGGCTTTTCTTCTTTTCGCAAGATGCTGCAAATATTGATAAGATAATTAATAAAATAAAAATAATATTCTTCATAATGGTCAATCCTAATTAATTTTTTCATATTATAAATATTAATGCATATTTGTCAAGATATAGGAGCATTAGATATATAGACATTTATTTTATATTTATTTTTCATATTTTTTGAATTATATATATTAGTAGCTTTAGCAAGCCTATCATTAAATTTTTCTACTAAAAAATCAGCATCAATAACCTTAGGAGCTAATATAACTTCTTTTAATGATTTATTATCAAATATATAAAGATAGTTTTTATATGAACGCTTCATTTTTTCATCTATATGCAATGGATTACTGCCATATTCTATAAGCTGTATTATTCTCATCTCCTGCTCTTCTACAAATGAAGAATCCTTTATTAAATATTGAATATTCATAAGAAGCTGATAAGCTAATGCCAGCTCTTCAGAAGTAAATTTTTTTATAGTTTTAAACATAGAATTAAATATATATCCTATATTGTTTTTTAATTTGTCATAAAATAACTTGCCTTCATTCCAAATATCATAATCCTTATTTAAATCTATTATAAGATTTTCATAATTAGATTCGCATGGATTAAATATTATTTCATTGTTTTTAGAATTATAATAAAGTACAAAATATAAAGGCAAAGTCTGCTCATTATAAAATTCTATATTAGAATAATTATTTTTATCATAAGAAAATGAAAACAATATGCTGCTGTCCAAATTATTAAAAGATGTATCAAAAAAAGATTTATCAAATACTAAACAGCATCCTGTACCTTCTTTATTATCATATTTACCATATAATCTGTACATAGTTAAAGAATCTTTGCATCTGCTGAATGATGTTTGTAATGCTATAAAATTATTAATGCTTCCATATTTAGTGTTTATATTATTATTTCTAAGAAGCTGCATCAATATTTTACCTTCTTTAGGGTCATTGGCATTCTTTACACTTGTCATTCTAAGCTTATTTTTCTTTAAATATGTATCATAAATTGAATTATCTAATTTATCATATCTTTTATCAAATGCCATGCCATTAAATACTTCTATACTTGTATAATGAGATATTTCATCTACTTTATCATCATCTTTTATTGATACCAAATATAAAAATATATACTGCAATATCCATAGCTTTTTTAATTTTATTAAATCATTTATATCTCTAACTATAAAATTAAAATATTCCTCCTTTTCAACTGTCCAAAAACTATTTTCAGATAATATTATATCTATAATTTTTTCTATGTTTATATAATTTATAAATCTTGATATAATATTAAATATATTAACATTTCTAGATTCTTTAATCTCTAAAAGCAAAGTTAAAGCATAATCATACTGCTCTAATCCTATCAATGCCTCAGATTTTAGAAAATATATTCTATCATATATAGTATCATCTTGCATAACATTAAGTTCTATATATTCTTTATCTGCTATTTCTTTATTTTTTATTATGGTGTCTCCTTTTGAATTTTTTTCATTTAAAATTAAAAGAGCCTTATCAAGATATTCAATAGCTTCTTTATACTTTTTTATATTAATAAGTAAGCTTGCCTTATTTAAATATATTACCTCTAATGATTTATTCACTTTTATAGCTTTATCATAAGTTTTGAAAGCTTCATCTATTCTGCCAAGCTTCTCCAAAACCAAAGCAACATTTAAATAAGCATAATCATATCCAAGTTCTGATGCAGTATTGAAATAGAATAAAGCATCTTCATACCTTTCTAATTTTGAATATATGATGCCTATATTAAAATAGCATATCTCAGATTTATCATTAATTTCCAATGCCATATTAAAAGCATATAAAGCTTCATCAAAAGCCATAAGCTTTGCAAGTATTATACCTTTATTTATAAAAGCTTTTTCATATAGAGGATTTATTTCTATTGCTTTTGTATAATACTCTATTGCCTCTTCATATCTATTTAAATAATATAATGTTAAAGCTGTTTTATAGCAGCTTCTTGCAAAATATCTATCTCTATAATTTGTATCAAATAGTTTATCATAATTTTCAAAGTAATTTATTATTTTTAAATATATTCTAAGTGCTGATGAATATTTTTCTAAATTAAAATAAAATCTTGCCTGAACAAACATACTCTCTATTCTATCTTTTATCATAAAACTATTCTCCAATAATTATTATAGATTTTATTATAAACTATTTTTCAATTATATAAAATTTTTTTAATTATATAAAATAAAAATAAAAATCCTATTGACAATTTTTTTATTTATGATAATATTAATATATAAAGTAATATTGCTTAGAAAAATATTTTATTAAGGATTTAAGAATTATGAAAAATAGTGATAAAGGATTTTTTGGGAAATTCGGAGGCAGATTTGTTCCAGAAGCATTAGAAAAATTATTAATCGAATTGGAAGAGGCTTTCTTACATTATATCAATGATAAAGAATTCTTAAGCGAGCTTGAAGAATTGAGGGCTGATTTTATAGGAAGACCTACTCCTTTAATGTATGCAAAAAATCTATCAGAAAAAATCGGAGGAGCTAAAATATATGTAAAATTAGAAGGGCTTGCTCATACTGGTGCTCATAAGATTAATAACTCAATAGGACAGGCATTGCTTGCAAAGAAAATGGGTAAGAAAAAGATTATAGCAGAAACGGGAGCAGGACAGCATGGACTTGCAACTGCTGCTGCATGTGCAAAATTAGGACTTGAATGTTCTATTTATATGGGAGAAATCGATGTAAAAAGACAGCAGCCTAATGTAGCATCTATGGAATTATATGGTGCTAATGTAGTATCCGTTACAAAAGGAGGACGCGGATTAAAAGATGCTGTTGATATGGCATTGGAAGATTGGATTAAAGATTTAAAGGATACGCATTATTTACTTGGAAGTGCTGTTGGACCTAGCCCTTATCCTGATATTGTTAGGACTTTCCAATCAGTAATAGGAAGAGAATTAGAAAAACAGATACAAGAAAAAAAATTAAATGTTAAAGCTATGATAGCATGCGTAGGCGGCGGTTCAAATGCTATAGGTTTCTTTGAGCCTTTTATAGAAAAAGAAAATCCAAAATTAATAGCTGTAGAAGCTGGCGGAATAAGTATGAATCTTGGAGAAAATGCCATCAGAATGAAAAACCCTTATGCTAAAGATGTAGCTGCTCAAGGATATATGAGTAAATTCATTTTAAAAGAAAATGGAGAAATATCTGAAACTATGTCTATATCTGCGGGATTAGATTATCCTGGTGTTGGACCTCAATTAGCATATTTGGGAGAATCTGGAAGAATAGAGTTTACTTATGCTACAGATAAAGAAGCTATTAATGCTGTAAAAGAATTTGCTAAAAATGAAGGAGTTATATTTGCATTAGAAAGTGCCCATGCAGGTGCTAAGGCTATAGAATATGCAAAACAATATACTAAAGATGATGTAATTATAGTTAATATGTCTGGAAGAGGAGATAAAGATATATTTATAACCTCACCTATATTCAGACCTGAAAAATGGAAAGAATTCCTAAAAAGCGAATTAGAAAGACTCGAAAAAAATATAGATATACATAAATTTTAAAATTTAAATATATTATTTTATTAGGTTTTTGTTTATTATTATTTAATATTCAAAAACCTATTTTTATATTAACAAAATAAAAAATATATATTGATTATATTATTTAGAAATAACTTTACCGTCTATATTGGCAAAAGGAACATTCCCAAAATCTCTGCTGTCATATCCATAATTTCTATTATCAGAAAGCACAAAATACTCATTGTATCCTATGATATAAGGTCCGAAATTATCTCTGGTAGAAATTTCTTTACTTAATACCCTAGTGTCAAAATCTATATTAGCCCAAGGCTCATTCAAAATTTCTCCATTTATATAAACAACCTTATCTTTTATTTCAATGGTTTCATTTGGAAGACCAACTACCCTCTTTACCAAATATCTAGTTCTTGATATATTTAAATTGCCGAAAGAAAAAAAATACACGAAATATGATGCAAATCTCTTAAGAAAAAATTCTTTTTTTGTTCTAGGATCTACCATAAGAACAATATCGCCTCTTTTAGGTCTTGAGAATACAATTGTTTTTCCAGTAAAAGATGAAACGAAAGGCTTTAAAGTAATGCCGTATTTCAATTTAGAAGTAACCAATATTTCATTAGGCTCTATCGCATTCATCATAGTTGAACTTTTCATTCTGTCAAATCTTACAAATAAAGTAAGAATTCCAAATAAAATAAAAGTTATAATAAAACCTAATATAAATCTAGCAACAGCTCTATAAAGTAAACTATCGCTTCTATAATAAATAAAAATAAAAGGCTTTAATATAGCCTTTATAGCATTTCTTTTCTCTTTTTTTATTTCTTCTCTGTCATAAGAATAATTCATCTATAATTGATGACCTCTATAATTGAAAATATTTTAAGATTTTTTAGCCTGATGCTCGCTATTTTCTAAAGCTGCAGGAACAGCAGGAACTACAATATATCCATACTCACCGCTTCTGCATAAATTCATTATAACTTCATTATCTAAAGTCTGACCCTGAACATCTTCTCTCAAATACTCAGGTAAATCTATAACATGATATAAAGGATCTATACCTTCAACATTAACATCAAATAAACCCTCTATAAATTCTAAATCCTTATTTAATCTATCTAACATCTCATCTTTTTGATTTTCTTCTATTCTTAATCTTGTTTGATATAAAAGTGCTTCTAATTCTTCTTTATCTGTAGTCATTTTATTATATCCTTAAATTATAATATAAACATAATATACTATAATCAATATTTTTTCAATAGCTTATAAATTGTTTAATTAAAATAAATAAATTTATAAAAAATATAAATATTATATCAAATTCATATTTTATCTATTTAAATTTTATGTAAAATATTGTATCATTTTTTTGTTATTAAATTAACATAATATCAATTTAATAGGTTAATAATATGCTAAAAAATACCGTTATTTATAGTATTGATAAAAATTTTTTGTTAATATAATATTAGCATATTAATAATAATTCTTAAAAGGTAAAAGGTTTGTTTATGAATTTTTTGGAAATAGAATTAAATAAAGATAAAAAAATAATAAGCGAAGATTTTAAATATAGGAAAAAATTAATAGTAGTATTTATAATATCAGTTTTAGTAGTTTCTCTATTATTAATAAGATTATTCTATTTACAAATAATACAGAATGAACATTATGATAGTTTGGCAAGAAATAATAAAGAGCAAATAATACCAATAGATGCATATAGAGGGGAAATTTACGATAGAAATGGTATTATAGTTGCTGAAAACATAAAAACATACACAATGTATATGATACCTGTTTATTTACCTAAAAATTATTTTGAAAGAGAAGAATTATTATATAGAGTATCAAAAGTATTTAATATAGATTTAGGACATATAAAAACAAGCTTAGAAAAAGTTCCAAAAAACAGCTATGAATCTGTAGAAATATCTGAAAATATATCAATGTCTCAAATGAGTTATTTAGCTGAAAGATCTGAAGAGTATCCTGGAGTTTATTATGGAAGCAAATCTATAAGACATTATCCTCTTGGCGAGACTATGACGCATGTATTAGGTTATATAGGAAATATATCTCAGGAAGAATTTGAAAGTAAACAGGCTGAAGGTTATAGGAGAAACAGTGTTATAGGTAAAGAAGGGGTTGAGCAGTTTTATGATAAAGAACTCAGAGGAATAGATGGCTATGAACAATGGATAGTAGACTCAAGAAACAGAGTAAAGGAAACTATAAGCCCTACTATAGGTAAGCCTATACCAGGTAAGAAACTTATATTAAGTATAGATTCTAAAGTACAAAAAGATGCAGAAGATCTAATTAAAGGACAGGTTGGTACTATCATAGTATCAAAGCCTACAACAGGAGAAATATTAGCAATGGTAAGTTCTCCTTGGTATGATCCTAATATATTTATAGGAAAAATAGACAGACAAAAATATGCAGAACTTATTAATAATCCTGCAAATCCATTTTGGAATAAAGCTATAAGAGGAAGATATCCTCCTGGTTCTACATTTAAATTAGTAACAGCAGTAGGTGCGCTTACTGAAAAAAGAATAGGAGTAAATACTACAAGATACTGCGGCGGCGGTATGCTTCTTGAAAATAGATTCTATAGATGTACAGGACAGCATGGTTATGTAAATATGTATAGAGCTATACAATATTCATGCAATACATATTTCTACAATTTAGCATATGAATTAGGACCTAATTTCATTAAAAGATATGCTGAAATGTTAGGTTTCGGAGATATTACAGGAATAGATTTACCTGGTGAAAAAGTGGGAGTAGTTCCTAGTGCAGATTGGAAGAGAAGAAAAATAGGAGAATATTGGTGGGATGGAGACACTATTCAATATGTTATGGGTCAAGGTTATATGTCTGCTACTCCTATTGCTGTACATATGGCCACTTCAGCTATAATTAATGACGGAGTTATGTACAGACCTCATGTTGTTAAAGAAATTAGAAGTTCTCAAACTGATGAAGTTATATACAATAATGATAAAGTAATAATAAAGAAATTAGATATAGATAAAAATATATTTACTACAGTTAAAGAAGGAATGAGAATGGCTGTAACTGGAGGTACTGCTAGAAATGGTGCTTGGTCTCCTAATATAAAATTAGCAGCAAAAACAGGTACTGCTCAAAATGCTCAGGGTAAGGACCATACTTGGGTTACAATATTTGGACCTTATAATCCTAGACCTACTGATGATATGATAGCTGTTACTGTTATGTTAGAGCATAGTGGTGGTGGTGGTGGTACTACTGCAGGACCTATTGCAACAGCGATGCTTCGTTCTATATTAGGCGGTGAGGATGCTGTAGAGGCTAGAAATGTTATATATGCTAGAATGCAGTATATTTATCAGCAAATAAGACTTGCTAGAGAACAGATGAAAGCACAGCAAAATGGAGAGACTCTAGAAAATATTGACGGAGAACAAAAAGAAGAAAAAACTCAGGAAGACGATGAGAGGATAAAATATGAATGATAAAAAAGAATTAAAAAAATTATTTGTCTTCGATTGGAAAATATTGGCAGCTGTAATATTTTTAATGGTTGCAGGAGCTATAGCAGTATATTCATCTACATATTCTCCAGAATCTGGAAAAACAAGCTGGATGTTTTTAAAGTTTATATTCTTCTGTGCCACAGGATTAGTATTAGTATTTATAAGTATGTTTATAAATTATACTAAATTAGCAGAACATAGAATGTCCTTATACATACCTATGCTTGGCGTTTTAATATTGGTATTAATACCTGGAATAGGAACTACGGTAAACGGCAGCAGCAGTTGGCTATTTGGTATGCAGCCTTCTGAGTTTGGTAAAATAGTTGTTATAATATTTCTTGCAGGATATTTAGATCAAATAGGAGATAGAATAAAAGAAATAAAGTATTTTGCTTTGGCAGGTATTTTTATTGCTATACCTATAGGTTTAGTATTATTACAGCCAGATTTAGGTACTGTGCTTGTATATTGTTTTATAGTATTTATAATGCTTTTTGTAGGAGGAGTACCTACTAGATATATTATAGCATTAATAAGTATTGGTGTTATAGGGCTTTCTATACCTATGTTTCTTGAATATAAAAGAATGTCTGATGATATAGATAATATTCTTTTTAATTTCTTTTCTCAAAGAATATATATAGGATATTTAGCTGGTATATTCTTATTTGTATCAGCACTTCTTCTTACATTAAACTTCTATATGAACAGCAAATATGTGGGATTATTATCATTTACTTTCTTTGTATTATTTTTATGTATGGGGGCTGCACTTATATTTGATATAGGATTAAAAGAATATCAAAAGCAAAGATTATTGGTATTTATGAACCCTCAATTAACGAGACTAAGTTCTGGGTATAATATAATACAATCTCTTATTGCTGTAGGAAGCGGCGGGCTTCTTGGAGAAGGTTTTTTAAATGGAAGTCAATCGCAATTAAATTTCATACCTCAGCAGGTAAATGACTTTATATTCTCTAATATATGTGAAGAATGGGGATTTATAGGAAGTGCTTTGGTTGTTTTGGCTTATGCTGTTATATTTATTAGAGGAACAATGGCTGCATATTTTGCAAAAGACAGACTTGGTGCTTTGATAGTATCAGGTGTTATAGCTATGTTCTTATGCCATGTTATTATTAATATAGGTATGGTTGTGGGAATGATGCCTATTACAGGTTTAACATTACCTTTTATAAGCAGCGGAGGTTCATCTATATGGACTTTCTCTATATCAATAGGTTTGATATTTAATGTAGAAGCTAGAAGATATGTTCATTAAAAGTAATTAGTATGAAAAGCAATATTTTAACAGAAAAAGTTTTAATTGTAGATTCTAATATAGATTATGCTAACTTTTTACAGAAGTTTTTAAAAGAATCAGGTTATTTATCATATATAGCATCATCTTATGAAGAAGCTATTAATATGGCCTATGATAAAATACCAGACTGTATACTGGTTGATTATATGCTTCCAAATGCAGGAGCATCAAGGCTTTCAGGACATATAAAAAATGATAATATACTAAAAAATATAGCAATACTTTTTCTTACAGCAACTAATAGTAAAGCTGAATTTATAAAAGCTTATGAATGCGGAGCTGACGGCTTTTTTTTAAAATCTATAGATACAGATATTTTATTATCAAAAATGAAAGCATATATTAGATTAAAAAAAGCAATAGAATCTAATATTATGTATATGAATATATTGAAACAAGATATTGAATATGCTTCTAAACTTCAAAAATCGATTCTTTCATACGGAAATACTTCAATACCTAAAAATGATATATCAATTTTTCATTATGCTCCTAATGAAGTATCAGGAGATTATAGCGGAATAAAAAGCATTAATGACGGATGGTATGCTATACTTTTGGCAGATGTATCAGGTCATGGAGTAGCAGCCAGTATGCTTACAATACTTATAAAATCTTTTTTTGATTCCCATATAATAACAAATTATAAAAATACATCTCCAGCCAATTTTATAAAAGAACTAAATCAATTCTTTATAGAAGAAAATTTTGATAAAAGTTTATTTGCATCTGTATTCTATGCTATATATAACAATGATACAGGAGATTTCATATGTTCATCTGGAGGGTCTCCTAAACCTATATTTTATTCTAAAGATTCGGCACAAGAAATTAATATAGAAGGTCCTTTAGTTGGAATGTCTGAAGATAGCGAATATTCTGAGGTGCATATAAAATTAAATCATAATGATATATTATTTATATTTACAGACGGAGCATATGAAATATTCAATCCTGAAGGAAAAATGTTTGGAGATGAGGGATTAAAAAATGTATTTGTAAAAAATGCACATAAGGATGTTAATGTGATAAAAGACAATATAATAAAAGAATTAAAATCATTCTCTGGTAATATATTATCTGATGATATAAGCATGATCATACTTAGAAGAACTAATTAATAAAAATCTAAAATGAAACATTATTATATAAATATAAAATACAAAATATCACAATAAATTATTTTTTTTGTAAAAAAAATTGAATTTACACGTATATAAATTTGACATACAAATATATTTTTCTATACTAGTTAATAAGTAAACAGTATAGGAGTATTTATTATGAATAATGAAGTAAAAGTAACTCAAACACTAGCAGATCCTGCACCGTACGGTTTATTCGGTCTTGCAGTAATCACTTTTGTAGCATCTACACAAAAGTTAGGAATAACTACAGGAGTATCAGGTCTTATACCTTGGGCTATATTTTTAGGATGTATTCCTCAATTTGTAGCTGCTATTGTAGATTTCAAAAAAGATAATGTATTCGGCGCAACTGTATTTGGTTCTTTCGGATTATTCTGGTTTGCAGTAGCTGTTGTTTGGCTTATATCTGTTGGAGTATTCGGAGAAGATATGAAAAACACTCTTGATATGAAGCAATTTGGTGTTGTATGTGTTGCATATTTATTCCTCGTTGTACCTTTGACTTTTGGTGCTGCTGAAGCTCATAAAGTTTTATTCTTCATATTTGTTGCTGTAGATGTGTTATTGGTTGCTATGGCATTAAATTATTTTGGAATAGCTCCAAAAGAAACTCAGCTTGTAGCTGGATTATCTGAACTTGCTGCTGCT
>CALXXQ010000161.1 GCA_944392715.1 uncultured Brachyspira sp. | reverse complement strand
AATACTTTATTTCTCTGGCTCTTACAACACTATCTTTCTGTTTTAAATAAGGACTTTCACCCCAAAGTCTTAAATATTTCTCTTCATCAAAATATGTAGCCCATGCACTTTGAGAATTCATATCTTTTCCTTCAACAAGTACATTACCATTGGCCCTTAATTTTTCTTCATCATTAAACATCTGCATAGTAACTGATGTAATCTTTATGCTTCTATTTTCAACATATGCCTTGGGACTTTCACTTACAGTTGCCACCTTTGTATCAGGATCTAAATGAAGCAAATCCCCCTCAAGCGATAAGCTTTCATCATAATCAATCATAACAACATCATTATGGAATATAACATCTTTAAATTTTTCATCTTTTTTATATTCTATCCATTCCCCAAAAGCTATAATTCCTCTGTCAGGTATTCTTACAGAAGGATCATTATACATATAAACATGCTCATTATCTATCTCATATTCTATATATCCGCCTTTAAGTATCATATTCTCTTCATAGAAAAATGCTGTAACATTACCATAGGCATATAAAACACGAGTATTATTATCTTTTCCTCCATATTCATTCAAAAATAATCTATCTGCCACTATAATATTATAATTACTCACTTCACCATTGCTTTTTTTATTAGTTTCAGAGGAGTTTACATAATTATTAGTCTGAAGAATATATACTTTACCCCTTCCCATAACATTAGCAGTAGCAGTTTTAGCATTGTATTCCAATATTTCGCCTTCAAGCCTATCAGAACCCTGATAAAGTCTAGGATTACCTGTAAGTATAGATATTTGAGTATCCATATCATAAATCAAATTATCAGCATATCCGTCTGTTTTTCTATTATTTTCTTTATCAATATGAGTTAAATGAACATTGCTTATAGCTTTTGCAATAGGAGTATTAAAATCTCTTTCCATAAAAGAGCTTCTTATAGTCATATTATTAGTAGGAGATTTTAGTACTGGTTTATTTTTTACATATGCATATCTTGTTTTTCCATTATAACTTGCATATCCGCCTGTTATTGTAGAGCCATTAGTTCTGCTTAAAAGTCTAACTCCGCCGCTAAATGTTGCCAATTCTGTTTCTTTATAAAATGTCATAACATGACTTGTAATAACAGCAGAAGAATCTTCTAATTTAGCATTTCCTGTATATTGAAAAACTTTTTTCTTATTATTGTAAGTAAATTTATCAGCACTTCTTCTTGATTGAGCTATTAATGATAATGCAAATATAAATAATATTGATATTATAAAAAAAATTTTTTTTCTATTCTGCAACTGGTACTCCTACAGCATCACCTTCATCAATTTCATCATATATAGTAATATTTTCTAATCCCATATCACCTTCCATGCTGCTTCCAGTAAGCCAGCTTCCATCCTCCTGCTCAACTCTTATAGGTACAGGACTTTTAAAATGCTGCTTTTCATTATCCCATTGTAAATATTCTGTATATAGAATTGTATTATTTGAAGATTTTGCAATTACATTTGTATATATTTGTGTATATAAAGTATCTTGATCTATAAGAACAAATTCACCTGATATACTTGCTGCTATTGTTTTATTAGATTCATAAGTATAACTTCTGCTTTCATAAAGTTCTATTTTTTTCTTATCATTAAAGAATTTGGCATTTGTAGCAAAAGAATCTAATTGCTTAAAATTAGTATCATAACTTTCTCTTCTAAATCCATAAAACTCCATATTTGGAATTTTATCAAAATCTATATTATTAGCATTAGTATTAATAAATTCTTTACCAAGATTCTTAAAATCTGTACAGGATACAAATGAAATAACAAAAAATAATAAAATGCTAAAATTCTTTAATAAATTCATTATAAATACCTTTTGCTTTTAAAATCATATCTATAACTACTCTGACAGCACCATATCCTCCTCTTTTATTAATCACAATATCAGCTATCTTTAAAGCCTCATGATGTGCATCTTTAGGAGAAAATGATATTCCAACATACTTCATAACTTTCAAATCTATCAAATCATCGCCAATATATGCTATCTCTTCTTCTTTTAAACCATATTTTTCAATTAAAGTTAAAATAATGGGCATTTTATTTTCATGTCCTAATATCAAATCTTCAAAACCATGCTTTCTAAATTTATCAAATCTTGTTTTAATAGCATTAGAATTGCTTCCAGAAATAACAGCAACTTTTATACCAGCCTTCAAAGCCATAACTATACCCATTCCATCTTGAGTATGAAAAAATTTACTTTCCACCCCATTATCATCGAATATAAGTCTGCCGTCAGTCATAACTCCATCTATATCTGATACTAAAAGTTTAATTTTCTTTAATTTATTGATATTAAATAGATATGAAATATAGTCTCTGATAGTCATTTTAAGAATCTTTTATTGAATATTAGGATAAACTTTTGGGGCTTACAGGACTCGAACCTGCCCACCCGGTTTAGGAAACCAGTGCTCTATCCTGATGAGCTAAAGCCCCTTATATAAAGAAGCTATTATAAAATTAATTAAAATCGGAGAGTGTGGGACTCGAACCCACATGGGTGTTAGCCCGGCGGTTTTCAAGACCGCTGCTCTACCAATTGAACGAACTCTCCAAATAAATATGCTCTACATTATAGCATATAAAAAATTTATTTCAAGTACTTTTATCATTAAACTATTTAAAAAAAGCTCTTCTAAAATAAAGTCCATGTGCTGGGGCTGTTACAAATGCTCTAGCTCTATCCTCACTTTTTAAAATATCTTCTATAAAATTAATAGGCATTTTCTTCTTCTGTCCTTCTACCAAAGTACCTACTATTATTCTAACCATATTATGAAGAAAAGCATTGCCTCTTATAATAAAATATATTGTATCTCCTTTTCTTATAGCTTTTACTCTCTCCAAATACCTAAATTTAGAATCATTCTCATCTTCTGTAGAGCAAAATGAAGTAAAATTATGCTCTCCTATTAAATACTTAGCATATTCATTAATTAATTTTTCATCTATAATATTTTTTCTATAAAACCATGCATATCTTTCATAAAAAGGAAAAGATGTACTGCTATTATGAACTATATACAAATACTCTCTAAAGGTAGCAGAAGCTCTGGCATTAAAATCATCTGGCATTTCTTCGGCTTTTATTATTCTCAAATCTCTATCCATACAAGAGTTTAAAGCTATATGAACCTTATTAATAGGAACAAGCATTTTAGGTACTCTAAAATTAGCGATTTGACCCAAAGCATGAACACCAGCATCAGTTCTTCCGCAGCCATATATAGTTATCTTTTCGCCATATATTTTTTGAACGGCTTTATATATTTCACCTTGAACCGTTCTTAAATTAGGCTGTATTTGCCAGCCATAAAAATCTGTGCCGTCATATTGTATTGTTATCTTTATATTATGCATTATTAAAATTAATTATTTGTTATATTCTCTGGTATAATTATTCCTAACTTTTCGGCAGCAT
>CALXXQ010000160.1 GCA_944392715.1 uncultured Brachyspira sp. | reverse complement strand
CATTCTTATGTCTGCTTTGAAATTATCATCAAATACTATAATTTTAGCATCTTCTCCGCCTATATCAATTAATGTTCTTCCATAAGGATAAATCTTTCTAATAGCAGTTGAAGAAGCAATTACCTCTTGAACAAAGCTAGTGCCTGTTTTTTCACAAATACCCATACCTGCTGTACCTGTCATAGCAAGTGATAAAGTCAAATCACCATGCATAGCTTTTAAGTTTTCAAGTATAGATAATAATGTATCTTTTACATCGGCATTATGTCTAACATAAGTTTTAAATATCATATTATCATTGTCATCATATACAACCATTTTGGCTGTAGTTGATCCAATATCAATACCTGCTTTAAAAAATTTTTCCATAATTATCTCTCCTATCTTTAAAATATTAACTTTTATTCTATTATCATATTATTCATATTTACAAATACAACTTTGGATTTATGATTCTTTATACTTTCCTCAGGTATATGTCCATAAGAAAGAACTATTATAGTATCATCTTTTTTGGCTTTATGCACATTGCTTCCATTTATACCAATAACCCCAGTATCCCTTATACCTTTAACAACCACAGTTTCAAAACGATTATCATTACTTAAATTAATGATAGATACCCTCTCCCCCTCCATTATATCAGATTTGTCTAATAAAGCTTCATCTATTGTTATTGAATCTTTAAAATTTAAATCTGTTCTCGTTACTGTGAGTCTATGTATTTTGGATTTTATGATACTCCTCATCATAATATTAAATCCATAAAACTAATTTTTACAAATATTTTACTGATATGTTGGAAAATGTCAATATTATAATTAAAGATATTTATTAATAATAGTTATTATATACTATAATATATTTCATACTAATCATACATATCATACATTTATCTATGTAAATGCACTTTATTAAGTTAGAAAGAACTAATAAATGCATTAAATAAATTACCGTTTAAATCACCTTCTACGATTATATCTACATTAAATATTGCTCTATTACCCAATATATAATTCACATAATTATCTTTTTCATGAACCATAACGGATACAAAATATATTTTACCCATAAACTCTTTAATAAATGTTTCTTCTTTAATAGAATTTCCTCCGCTTTTTTCAGTAATATAATTTCCCTCTTTGATTATTTTCTTTGAAGAATAATCTCTAATTTTTTTATCCCAATCTTCTTTATTAGAAAATAATTTTCTTAAAAAAACACATGCTTTATTTTTATCATCATCATCAGAATCATCAAAAGAAAATAGAATTTTTTTATTATTAATCCATTCTAACTCTTTATCGAAAGTACCAATCATTCTATTATATGAAAAATCACCTAAAACTTCATCATTATAATAAATAGGTTCTAAATATTCATCAAGTATCTTCTTTAAATCTTCGTCTTTATAATCAGTATCTATAATATCTGAAAGTATAAACTCTGATAATTCATAACCAGGTTCTTTTTCACATCTGACACTTAATTTGACAATAGATTCTCTTTTTATTATACTCTTATAATGATCTAGTTCTTTTTCATCTATTTTCATTCTCACAACTATTTTATTATCTTTTTCTATATAATTGCTTTCAATATCTTTATATGCAATGCACATAATAAGGACATTAATTTTATCCTCATTTTCAAATCTTGCAGCAAAAAAGTCAGGAGACCCTACAGCAAATGCAATATCCTTACAATCATCTGAAAATTCACTTTCTTTTTGTAAATAAAACATTATAAATCCATCAATAAAAAATAATTAATATTCTAAATTAAATTACCATAATTATCAATAAAATGAATAAAAAATATTTTTTATATATAATTTTTTTAATATAAATTAACGTGTAATGGATTTCTCATCAAACTCCCCTTTAAATTTAATTTCTTTCCATTTATAGCCTGCCCATTTAGGCCAAGTACCATAACCAGATTTAGGATTAGGATTCATATCAGAATCTGGAACTTTACTCCTCTCAAGATTAGCCAAATATAATGTCATTTGTTCTAGAGGTATTCCGCTCCAAGATTGTCCAGGGGTGTCTCCTCCTTTAAATCCGATTTTAGTTCCATAATATAAAACTGTTGTTAATTTTGTACAATTACCAAACATATGAGGACGCATAGCATTTAAACTGGCTGGTATAATTAAAATTTCTAAATTTGAACAATTCTTAAAAACATTATAATATATTTCTCCTACATTATAAGGAAAATAAATAGCTTTTAAATTAGTTTTATTTTGAAAAAAACTGCCCCATAATTTAGTGCCATCGCTTCTACTATATGATGCATATCTTAAATCTAAATATACTAAAAGTTTATTTTTCTCTAAGCAGCTAGCTATACTTCTTATTGAATCAGGATTTACTATCCCCCTTATACAAAGCATATCTTTAGCACTGCTTTTTTCTATAGAATATAATATATCCTCACAAGAAAATTGAGTCCCGCCGCCAGGGGTATAATCCAAATGTATATAATATTTAGTATAATCTAAATCTGATACTTCTTCTTGCGGTTTGAGAAATGTACTATTGCATGAATATAAAACAAAAATTATTAATAATAAGTATAGAATTTTCATAAGTTAATCTCCAAAAAATAAATTAATTGTTTTTAGGTTCTCCTCCAAACTTATAAACAAATGGTATAAAATTAAAAGAAAAACTCTTTGAGTATAATGCATATTCAATTGATATAGATTGATAAAATATATCTATATTCAGTCCAAATCTTATATCATAATAAAAATATGAATCTTTAAGACCAAATGAAGGAATATCAGTATAAAAATCATATGCTAAACTATTAGGTATTATTGATTTAATAGTATTTAAAGATAATTGACCATTAAAATCTAAAGCAGAATATATAAAATCAACGCCTACAAAACCATAAATTGAAAAATAATCTATATACGGAACTCTATTTTGAGGCTTAAATCCAAATACAATTTTTGGAGTAACAGCAAAACTAATCCATTTATTTTTTATATTTGCATCTGAAGTTATAAAAGCACCTGTATTTACCGAGTGATCTGCATCAATACTTTGATAAGAAGAAGAATTTTCATATGATAATTTTAATGTGCCATAATCAAAATTTAAATCTGCTCTTGCATCCAAAAATACATATTTATTTCTATATATATAAAATTTTAAATCTAAACCTGCATGAACTCCTAAAGCTTCAACATACGTATCTGTTATAAAAGGTTTAAATAAATCACTATATCCTGGCATAAAAGCAACTCTTAATCCAATTGATAATGGAGCAGTCCATGCATTAATAGAAGAAAAAATTTGAACATATGGAAGCGCAACTCTATCTATAGCATTAACTAAATTAATAAAATTATTATCATGCTTTTCATTTTTTGTAAAAGTTTCATAAGTCATATTGACATATGTTCCTATTCCTATAGTACCCAATGGAAAATGCATCGGTATAACTAAACCATAATTATCTCCAGATGCAGCATTAAAAAATACCTTTCTTTTTAATTTATCCATTACCAGAGAAGAAATACCTAAATTAAAACATATGTATTATACAAATATTCAGCACCTGCCATCATTAATATTGGAT
Source organism: uncultured Brachyspira sp. (assembly GCA_944392715.1). Taxonomy (GTDB): domain Bacteria; phylum Spirochaetota; class Brachyspiria; order Brachyspirales; family Brachyspiraceae; genus Brachyspira. Next base: position 3,224 of record CALXXQ010000160.1, on the reverse strand, counting down.
ATTCATTTTCTGTATACAATGAAATAAGAGAAGGATCATTAATCACTTTATTCCAATCATCAGGATTTATATTATTTATATAATTCTTGGCACCTTCAAAAAAAGATTCTAGGTATTTATTTTGAGAAACCCAATTTACTATATCAGGATCATTTAATCCTTTAGAATTCAAATAAGTACTATAAAAATTTTGTATATCCACAGAAGAAGTTTGAGAATAAAGAACACCAATACAACTTATACATAATATTATAGTAATTAAATATTTAATCATAATATCATGCCCCTAACATTTTTAAATATAAAAATAAAATTACAAATGTCAATATAAATTTTACATATTAAATAATTATATATAACAATATTTACTATATAGTATTTATTGTTATATTATTTAATTTATAAATACATAAAATAAATATATTAGAACATTAATATTGATAATTACAATTTTTTACTATAAAATTAATAAAAATATACTAAGGAGTTGAAAATGAAAAAAGACATTTTCACGAGCTCTATAGGAGTTATAATAGCTGGTGCTGTTATAGGTGCTATAGCTGCTTGGCTCTCTGTGATGGGCAATCCTGCTAATATGGGTATATGTATAGCATGCTTTACCCGTGATTTGGCTGGAGCTGTCGGATTGCATAGGGCGGCTGCGGTACAGTATATAAGGCCTGAATTAATAGGACTTGTTATCGGTGCTGCGGCTTCAGCAATGCTCTCTAAGGAATTTGTTCCTAAGGGAGGGAGTTCGCCTATTATAAGATTCTGTTTGGGCTTCTTTGCTATGATAGGAGCTTTAGTTTTTCTAGGTTGTCCTTGGAGAACTTTGCTTAGAGTGGCTGGAGGAGATATAAATGGAATATTTGGTTTAATAGGCATTATTATAGGCGGAGGAATTGGTGTTTTCTTCTGGAAGCAGAATTTCTCTTTGGGTCAGCCTAAAGCTTATAAAAACAAGCTTGTAGGATTTTTGCCTCTAGTAGTATCAATAATACTTTTGATTTTATTATTGAAGCAAACTAAATTTTCGGAAGGCGGGGCAATATTCTTTTCTGAATCAGGACCTGGAAGTATGAAGGCTCCTATAATTGTAGGATTAATAGCTTCTATAGTTATAGGATTTATAGCTCAAAAATCAAGGTTCTGTACTGTAGGCGGACTTAGAGACGGAATATTTATGAAAGATTTTCATATGACTAAAGGTGTTATAGCTTTTATAATAGCAGCTTTTATAGTGAATATAGCAACTAACAGATTTAGTTTTTCTATGGAAAATCAGCCAATAGCCCATACAAATATTTTATGGAATACTGTATCAATGATTCTTACAGGATTAGCATTTACTTTAGGTGCAGGATGTCCTGGAAGACAAATGATACAATCTGCGGAAGGTAATATGGACAGCTTTATTTTTGTTATAGGAATGCTTGTAGGTGCAGGATTTGCTCATAATTTTAATTTGGCAAGTTCAACTGCTGGACCTACGGTATATGGAATGGGAGCTGTTCTTTTAGGATTGGTATTTTGTATAATCATTGGATTTACAATGAAAGAAAATACCGCCGAATGATATATTTCTAGCGCAACCGTGTGTTGTCATTATATAAATAGAAATATACCGTATGAATTTTTTGGAAGTTATATAATGAACTCTGCCCCTGCTTTGCATTATTAGAACTAAATAAGGTTATAATAATACAAGGCAGCGGCAGAGGTTATAATAAAATTTCATGTATATTGCTTTCATATCATAATAAAATATATTATTAATTTTTTATAATTAAAGGAAAAATTATTATGCCTAATACTATCAAAGTAGATACTAGAGGAATGTCATGTTCTCAAGCATCTTTTCAAGCTAAATGTGCCGCTATTAATAATAATCAATTAAATACTATTATAGAAGTTTTGGTAAGCGGACATTCAAGCTGTGAGAGTGTAATAAGAGGATGTAAAAAATATGGATATGAAGGAACTTTTCAGCATATAGAAAATGAAGATATACTTGTAACATTAAAAAAAATAAAATAATAAAAATATAGAAAAAGTATATATAATAATAATTCAAAATATTTCAATATTAATTCAATATTAATACTATACTCAATAAACCTCAAAATATTATAAATTTAAAATTAACGAATCTATTTAGTAATTGTTTTATTTATATAATAATTGTATTTAAAAATATATATATTATAATTATAAAAAACTATGAAAGGAATAAGATTATGAAAATAGCTATAGGCTGCGATCATTCAGCTGTTGAATTAAAAAAAGAAATAATAAAATATTTGGAAGAATTAGGACATGAAGTAAAAGATTTCGGCACACATACAACAGAAAGTGTTGATTATCCTATATATGGAAAAAAAGTTGCTGATGCTATTGTAAGCAAAGAATGCGAATGCGGTGTTTTAATATGCGGAACAGGTATAGGAATTTCACTTGCTGCTAATAAAGTTAAAGGAATAAGGGCGGCAGTTTGCAGCGAACCTTATTCTGCTAAGCTTTCTAAACAGCATAATAATTCTAATATAATAGCTTTCGGTGCTAGGGTTGTAGGCGTTGATTTGGCTAAGATGATAGTCAAAGAATGGCTTGATGCTGAATATGAAGGCGGAAGACATGCTAGAAGAGTTGATTTACTTACAAAAATAGAGAGCGGCGAGGAAATTTAATTTTTTATAACATATAATTAATTTTAATACGAAGGGCTTTGAGTTGATTAAAAACTAAAGCCCTTTATTATTTTTTTATTTATTGTATTCTTCTATTAAATTACTAAAGAAGCCTCTTTCTAAATCAATAGCTTTTATTCTGCTGGTATGATTAAATTTACTGGCATCTGTTTTGTAATTATAATAATGCTCTTCTTCTTTTTTGTTATTATCTGATAGATTATATTTTTCCATAGAAAATTTATCTAAATAAAAATCATTATTTTCTATTATGAATGTATAATAATATGTACCGTCATCTGTTGCTTCTATTGTAACGTAATTTTTTGATGAGGCAATATCATAAGTTTGTGAGTAGTCATCATTTTGCATTGGATAAAAACCTGTTATAAATTGTGCTTTATTTTCATCGTTTTTATCTCTTTTCCATATAGTTACATAATTAAAATATTTATCGTTTACTTCAAAATCATATACATATTTTTCCATTGATATAAGATTTTCTACATATTCTTCATTTAATATATGACTTTG
>CALXXQ010000159.1 GCA_944392715.1 uncultured Brachyspira sp. | reverse complement strand
GTAAAGAGGCAGCTCTTCGTCTTGAGGTGAGAAAGATTACCGCTGAGATTGAATTACTTAAAGAAGAATACCAAAAGTTAGTTAAAGAAAATCAAAACTACAATGGTTTTTGGACTGAATTTCCTGAGATAGTAAAAATCAAGAAAATCAATTCAGAATTAAAAAACATTGCTGGTGTTAAAGTTCATATACTTTCTAACATAGATTTTGCTATTGAAAATGTCAGCCTTTTTAATATGCCTTCTTGGATTAGGCTTGCTATAAGTATGTTTGAACGTCTTATGACTATTCAAGTAAAAATTGAAATGACTGAGGCTAGATTAAATGCTTTAGCTTATGCTAGGAAAAAAACTACTCAGAAAGTTAACCTTTATGAGAAAGTACAGATTCCTGAGTATAAAACTGCCATAATCAAAATTAAAAGGTATATGGAGGATGAAGATAATTTAAGTAAATCTTCTCAAAAGATAGTTAAAGAAAGAAATAGAGCTAAGGAGGCGTCTTTATGATTAGAAAAATGAAGAAACTCTCTCTCTTTGTCTTTCATGAGGATAGGGAAAAAACTTTAAGCGATTTAGCATCACTTGGACTTGTTCATATAGAAATAGCTAATGGTGTTTCTAGTGAAAATATAGAAAATATTTCAAATAAGAAAAATGATGCTTTAAGAGCTAAAAATATTATTAATAATGCTTTGGCTGATGCTAAAAAGGCTAAAAAAGATGTCTCTAATGTAAAAGCTGAAATTTTATCTAAAAAAGCTGATGAGGTTATAGAAGCTGTTATTAATACTTCTCAAGCTTCTGATAAATTGAAAGCTGAAAGAGATGTTCTTAAAAAGGAATTATCTATTATAGCTCCTTTCGGCAATTTTAGCCTTGACAAAGTTAATGACTTAAAAGAAAAAACAGGATACAATATTATATTCTATAGTGCTAATGCTAAAGAATATAATGATTATAATTTCTCTCAAGTTAATGATATATTTACTTGTACCGTTAAAGAGGAAGGCGGAAAAGTTTATTTTGTTGCTTTCAAAAAAGAGGGCAGTGAAGAGACTATTCCTTTTGATATAGTTAATATGCCTAGTCAATCTTATAATGATATAAATGAAAAAATATCTAAGCTTGATAAAGAGATAGAAAACAATGATACTGAGATTATCAAAAATCAGGTATATATAGATTCTATTAATAAAGAAATAGAAAATCTTGATATATCTAATCATTTTGAAGAGGCTAAAGAAAGTTTTGTAGCTAGCGAAGGTACTGAGGGCAAAATACTTTATGTTGAAGCTTATGTACCTAGAGATAAAGAGTCTGAAGTTAAATCTTTACTCGACAGCAAGAATATAGCTTATATAATGGAAGAGCCTTCTAGAGATGATAAAGTTCCTGTTGAGCTTAAAAATAATAAGTATTCAGGTGCTTATGAGCTTATTACAAAATTATTCCAATTACCGAATTATTTTGAGATAGACTTAACTCCTATGATTGCTGTTTTCTATCCATTATTTTTCGCTTATTGTTTCGGTGATTCAGGTTACGGTATAGTATTAACTATAGTAGCTTTAGCAGGTTTATTTACAGTGCTAAAAGGACAATTAAGGGGTATAGGAATATTTGCTTTGACATTAGGTATATGTACTACTATTATGGGTGTTATAAATGGAGGAAGCTTCTTTGGTGTAAGCATACCTTCTAATACTCAAATACCTTTGTTTGCTACTTTAAGTAAGTATTTAATAATTACTGATATTAAAGAAAATTGGTTCTTAACTCCATTTAATACAGCATTGCTTATAGGAGTAATTCATATATGTTTTGCTTTATTGGTTGGTGTTATAGATAGAATTAAGACTAGCCCTATAGGTGATATATTAGCCGCTATTGGTAAGCTTCTATTTATACCAGGACTTGTTTTATGGTTCCTTGGCGATATGCAGAAAATGGAAGTTATTAAGCAATTCAGCACTATATATTATGCTTTAATAGCTGTTGGTTTGGTATTCTTAGTAATACTTTCTAATGTAGGTAAGAAACCTGATGTATTAAACTCTATACTTGGCGTATACTTCGCTGCTACTGGTATAATGGGTGATACACTTTCTTATATACGTTTATTTGCCTTAGGTGCATCTGGTTCTATATTAGCATTGGTAATAAATCAGATAGGTATGAGTTTCAAAGCTATTCCTGGTGTTGGAACAGTGATTATGGTAGTATTCCTTGTAGTAGGTCATATTGCTATATTCCTATTGAACATACTTGGTGCTTTGGTACACCCTTTGAGACTTACATTTGTAGAGTTCTACAATAATGTTGGTTTTGAAGGCGGCGGAAAAGAATATAAGCCTCTTAAAAAAGCGGCTTAAAAATTGATTGTTATTAAATAACAAATTATTTAAATAGAAAATTATATTTTATTAATCTAAAAAGGAGATTTTATTATGGGTTTTACAATGAACACAGCGCTTTTATTAGGATACATAGGAGCAGGTTTAATGGTAGGTATGTCTGGTATTGGTAGTGCAGTTGGTACTTCTATTTCTGCTATGACTACAGTTGGTGCTTTAAAGAAAAACAAAGATGCATTTGGTAGCTGTCTTGTATTAAGTGCCTTACCTG
>CALXXQ010000158.1 GCA_944392715.1 uncultured Brachyspira sp. | reverse complement strand
GGTTGCCGTCTGCTCTTTTAGCAAAGTTTCTATTGAAAGATGTTACTATAGAATTTGCTCTTGTATTATCAGGCTCTTCTCTGTTCCATTGTCCTATACAAGGTCCGCATGCATTAGTCATTATAACAGCACCGATTTTTTTGAAATCATCGATTATACCGTCTCTTAAAGCCGCCTTATAAGAAGCCTCAGAACCTGGATTAATTATTATTTTTGATTTAACTTTTAATTTCTTTTCTATTACCTGGCGAGCAATTGAAGCAGCCTTACTTAAATCATGATAAGAAGAATTAGTACAAGAACCTATTAACCCGACTTCCATAGCTGTAGGATATTTATTTTCTTCTACTTTTTTAGCAAACTCACTTATAGCACAAGCTGCATCTGGTGTAAATGGTCCGTTTAAGTATGGTTCTAATTCGGATAAATTGATTTCTATTATTTTATCATAATATTTTTCTGGATTTTGATATACTTCTTCATCAGCTTTAAGATTGTTTATATTTTCATCAGCAAGTTTAGCAATTTCTTCTCGTCCTGTAGAAATTAAATATTCTTTTATATTATTATCATAAGGAAATATTGAAGTAGTAGCTCCAACTTCAGCACCCATATTACATATTGAAGCCTTACCAGCAGCAGATAGGGTAGAAGCACCTTCTCCAAAATATTCTATAATAGAGTTAGTACCGCCTTTTACTGTTAAAATTCCTGCTAATTTCAATATAACATCCTTAGCACTAGCCCAACCATTTAAAGAACCAGTCAATTTTACTCCTATTATATTAGGTATTTTTAATTCCCATTCCATACCAGTCATAACGTCCACTGCATCAGCTCCTCCAACACCTATAGCAAGCATTCCAAGTCCTCCAGCATTAGGTGTATGAGAGTCTGTTCCTATCATCATACCAGCAGGAAAAGCATAATTTTCTAATACTATTTGGTGTATAATTCCAGAACCTGCCTCCCAAAAACCAAGTCCGTATTTTTTAGCAATGCTCTCTAAAAAATTATAAACTTCTTTATTTGTATTGAGTGCATTTTTTAAATCCTCTTCAGCACCTTTACAAGCTTCTATTAAATGGTCGCAATGTATTGTGGCTGGTACTGCAGAAGAAGTTTTGCCAGCATTCATAAATTGAAGGAGTGCCATTTGTGCTGTAGCGTCTTGCATGGCAACTCTGTCTGGTCTGAAATCAGCATAATCCTCAGATCTTTTAAAATCTTTTATATCACTTTCTTTATATAAATGAGCATATAAAATTTTTTCAGATAATGTTAATGCCCTATTTAATTTTGTTTTTATATTACTAACTTTATTTGAATAGTTCTTATAAAATAATCTTATCATTTCAATATCATATACTTCCATAATTATAACCTCCTAAAATAAATATCCATATAAAGTAATACTATATAACAATATTTGTTTTTTATCAATAGTTTTGTTATTTTTTTATATTCATTGGGAACTTTTGTTAATATACATCGTCTAATAAAGCAAATAGGAATTAGAAATTGTAATTTATTTTAAGGAGATTAAACAATGAAAACTAAATTATTATTATCACTTTTTATAATCACTTTAATATCATCAATGGCTTTTGCTCAAGTTCCTCTGCCTCCTCCTGAAGCTGCAAATGGCGGAAGGTATAGATATGAGCCTGCTCCAAGAGAAAGAGAACCATTACCTCCAAGACATAGAGGAGGACCAAGAGGTGATATTTATAGAATGTGCAGAAATGCTGGAATATATTTAACAGATGAACAAATTGATGAAATCAGCAGAATATCTTATGAATATGAATTAAAAATCAATGATTTAGAATATCAAAAAAGAACTATTGATTATAAATTCAGAATGGAAAGAGAAAAAATAGATATTGATTTAAACTTAATAAAAGATTTAATCAATCAAAAGAAAGATTTAGAAAAAGATATAGATTATCTTAGAGTAGAAAAAGATGTATCTATGTTAGATGTATTAACTGATGAACAATTACAACAGTTAAACAGTTATAGAATGAGATATTATTACAGATAAAAATAAAATATACGAATTATTAAAAAGAGGTAAGTATATAATGTATTTACCTCTTTTATTTTATTATTTAAAAAAATATTAATTTAATAATATTTACAAAAAAACAATTTTTCTATATACTTAATTTTAATAATTATTAAAGGTTTCTTATGTTTTCTATTATAGAAGAGTTCAGAAAATTTATTATGCGCGGCAGTATATTAGATATGGCTATAGGTATAGTAATTGGTTCTTCATTTACAAGTATAGTTAATTCTTTTGTACAGGATATACTGATGCCTCCTATAGGACTTATATTAAGCGGTATAGATTTTTCTAATATATTTATAGTTATTAAAAAAGGTGTAGAAAATGCAGGTCCTTATAATTCAATAGAAGCTGCTAAAAGTGCAGGAGCTGTGATTATAAGTATTGGTGTTTTTATTAATGCTATAATAAGCTTTTTTATTACAGCTTTATCAATATTTATAATTATAAAAGTTTTAAATAAAATGCAGGATAAAATTATTAAAAAAAATAATGACGAAAAAAAAGAAAAAATTTGTCCTTATTGCTGCTCTTCAATAAATATAAATGCCATTAAATGCCCAAATTGCACTTCAGATATAAAAACTGAATAATATAACTAGTTTATATATTTAATACTTATTTATATACTTTTTTGTTGCTATATATAATATTTTATATTTTTGAATAAATACTATAATATATAATATTTTTTATTCTTATAGTAATACTGTATATAATATTTTTTATATATATAATGCTGATATTAGGGATATTATAATAAAAAAATGTGATATCTATTTACAAATTAGTTTTTTTGTATATATTATATAGTATAATATTAATTTAGGAGAAATGAATGGAAAAAAAATTTAAACTTGGATTAGTACCTAGACTAATCATCGGAATTCTGCTCGGTATATTCTTTGGACAGCAATTTA
>CALXXQ010000157.1 GCA_944392715.1 uncultured Brachyspira sp. | reverse complement strand
TTTTTACTAAACAGCAAAATATGAAAATGCTTGAAAAACTTGAAGAGTTTAGAAATGAAGTTATGCATATGAAAAATAAACTTAATAATAAAATAACAATGCTTGAAAAAGTTGATATAAGAATATGCGATATATATACTCAATTAGTCACTAATATATGCGATTATATAGAGAAGAAAATAGTTCCGCAAATATATTTAATAGAAAGCTTTTTAGAATGCGAAAGTGTTAAAAATGCTTATATAGCTGATACATCAGTCAAAGAACTTTCAAATGTTGAGTATGAAAAAGATATTATGATTTATAATAATACAATATATCAAAAGCATTATAATTTTATTAGAAATGCTTTTTGGTTTTATATATTATCAGCAACGATATATTCTTCTCCTATACTTACTAAGTTATTAGAAAATAAGACAATTACTGACAGTGATATAAAAAAATTAGACGGACAAAAAACATTATATGCATCACAGGTGAAAGCATTAGAAGATAATTCTATTTAAGGAGTAAGCTAATATGAGCAAATTAGATGATATAACAAAATTGAGAGATGAATTTTTTGAAGAAGAAAAAAGATTATATTTAGGAATGGTAAATCAGATTAATACTAAGATGAAAGACCTTTTAAAAAATGATCTTGGTAATCAGCTTATTCAAAATTGTGCTAGGGATTTTGCAGGTGAAATAGTTAGGATGCTTCCAGTAGGACAAACAGGAAATATGTATATAACAGCCGATCAAATGCTCGATAGAATACTCCATTTCAGTTATGAAAATGATATAGATCCTTTATCTTCTAATGATCAATTAAGAAAAGATTTTTATAATAATGAGAATAGGCAGGAATTAGATAAAATAATTCAAGAAAATGATTTAAGTCAAACAAAATTATTTACGGAGGATAGAAGTCAGGATAAATTAGATAGACAAGGAAAATTAGATTATAGGGCTAGTAAAATTGATAGTAATGGAGATATATACGATGAAATAACAGGAAGAAAAGGAGATACTTTTACAATAGAAAAAAATGGAAAAGAGGTTTTAGTAAGCAATATGCATGCTGATCATATTCAGTCAAGAGAAGCAGCTAAATATAATTCTCAATATATGACTGAAGAAGGTATTGCAAATTTAAAGCAATTTTATAATAGTCCTACTAATTTTCAAATAATGCATGCCTCTGCAAATACTTCAAAAGGAGATGTAAGAGTTTACGATAAAGATACAGGTGCTGATATAACACATAAAGCGACACCAGAACAATTATCAGAGGCGGCATTTGAATTGTGGGAAAAAGAAACTAGATCAGGTAAAAAGATAGAAAAATTAAAGGAACAAGGTTTTCTAGATAAAAATGGTAAAGTAACAGAAAAAGCTAAAAAAAATTATATAAATAATATGAAAAAATCTATGGATGGTGAAAGTATAACAGTTTTAAAAGGTATTAATTATGGTAAAGTTAGTCAAACCGCTTTAAGAAATACCGCAAATGCTTTTTACAGTATTTTAGCGGGTCAGCTTATATATTATGGGGTTCCTCCTATTATATATGAAACCAAGCTAATAATTACTCAAAAAGATACTGATTTAGATAGTTTTTTTGTGAAAATTCAAAAAGCATTTCAAAGAGTTTTGGAGTATATGCAGTCGAAAATGAAAGATATACTATCAAATATTGCCCATAATTCTTTAAAAACTTTTCTAAGAAATTTTTTTGACATTATTATACAAATGTTAAAAGCTACTGTAAAAAGGGTTATGAAAATGATAAAGCAGGTAGTGATGGCTTTAGTTAACTCTATAAAAATACTTGGAGATAAAAATAGAACTGCTGCTGAAAAAGCCGATGCTATATTTACTACTTTAGGTATTACAATATCTGGTATAGTTGTAAATGTTTTAATAGAATATTTGGAAGTGCAATTTCCATTTATGAAGCCTTTTTCAGATCCTTTGCAAGTTATAATAACAATTATGACTACAAATATAGTTATGCTTATACTTCAAAAGATGGATATTTTTAATGTAAGATATGGATTAATGATGAAAAAAATAAAAGAAATATTTGAAGAAGAAAGGGAAGAGTATAAAGCCCAGATAAAAAAATTAGAGGAAAACACTTATACTAATATTGATAAATTGATTGCCGAAGTTGAATCAAATATTTTTAATATTATGACAAATATTGCTTCTTTAAATGTTAATGAAGATGATATGAAAGAAGAGGTAAATAAAATTAATAAAATATTCAATATGGGAATTGATTTGGAAAAAGAATGGAATCAATTTATGTATAATAATTAGAGAGGTTGTTTATGACATATGTAATAATAGGTGCAATAATTGTAGTTCTTATATGCTGTGCTTTTTCTTATCTTAATTCCAGAAAAGTATAATGATTATAAGATTTTTTAAAAAGTATTTTGGTAAAGCTCCTCTATGCAATTTAACTGCATCTAGGGGCTTTTTTATAAAAGGTTTTTGTTTTCCGCTATGCTGCAGATGTACATCTATAATATTATCTATGTTAATTTTTTATTTTTTATTGGTTAAAATAAATATTAATATTGATAATTTTTTTATTCTTTATTTAATTTTTTCATTTATTCTTATGATTCCAACTATCATAGATTATATGTATCAGTATTTTACGAGAAAAGAAAGCACTAATAAAAGAAGAGTTTTTACTGGTATGATTGCAGGAATTGGAATTTCAATTATTTTATATATAATAAAATATTATAAATTATTTGATTTTTTTAATTAATAAAAATATATCAATATTTTCAATATTATTAGAAAATAAATTTATTATAGTATTAAATTATTTTTGTATTATAATATTGTAAAATTATTTCATAATAAATCATAATAGGGATTATAAATGGCAAAAATATCTAATTATCTTTTTAGTAAACATATAGAAAAATGCAAAATATCATTGAACGCTTTTGAAGAAAGAGAAATTCCAGATTTAAAAGATGATTTTAAAAAAGAAGCAGAAAAAGTTCTATGTGAGGCAAATAATTTTTTAAATAGCATTGATGCATTCAATTATTCTGATTTTTATGATTTCAACAGCAAGGCAGAAAAATTTAATGATGAATTAAACAGAATACTTGAAACATTTTATATAAAAGAGCCTGATGAGCTTTATACTTATAATAGGTTTATTGAGTATTTTCATTATGATAAAACTATGTTTAATGATGAAAATGATGAAATTGATATTAATGATTTACATACTTTAGATGAATATTTCGATTGCAATACTAATGGAGTTGCTTTAAACAATATGGGATCATATCGATATGCTATAGATAAATATAGTGAAGCTATAGACTTAATTGATTATTATGCATTAGCTTACTATAATAGAGGACTTGCTAGAAATAATTTAGGATTTTTTAAGAAAGCTATAAAGGATTACGACAAAGCTATAGAATTAAGTAAAAATTATAAAGATGCTTATTATAATAGAGGAGTTGCTAAAAATCATGCTGGATTACACAAAGAAGCTATTGAAGATTATAATAAGGTTATAGAGTTAGACAATAAAAATATAGATGCATATAATAGAGGAGTTTCCAAAAATTATTTACAGCTTTTTGATGAGGCTATGAAAGATTTTAATAAGATTTTAGAGTTAGAGCCTAATAATTATTGTGCCTATAGCAACAGAGGCAATTCTAAAAATGATTTGGGACTTTATAAAGAGGCTATTGAAGATTATAACAAAGCTATAGAAATTAATCCAAATTATTCAGATGCTTATTATAATAGAGGAAATTCAAAAAAAGAATTAGGTTTATTTAAAGAAGCCATAGAAGATTATGATAATGCTATAAAATGGAAA
>CALXXQ010000156.1 GCA_944392715.1 uncultured Brachyspira sp. | reverse complement strand
TGCTACTCCTTTGATATTTGCAATATTTTATAGGGATTTGGGTATAATGAAATATTTACTTGATAATGGAGCCGATCCTTATATTAAAAATGAAAATGGACGGAATTCATTTTTATGGGCTTGCGGTACTGGAAATGTTGATGTAATAAAAATGCTTGTAGAGTTTTATCCTGATTTGGTTAATTCTTTAACTGTTTACGGTTCAAATGGACTTCATATTGCTGCTAGAAATGATAATGTAGAAGTATTTGAATATTTAGTAAATGATTTAGGTATAGATATAAATAGTACAGATAGAGATGGTGACGCGTTTTATATTATGCTGAAAAAGATGAGACAATAGAAAAATTAAAAGAGCTTGGTGCCAAATAATATAAATTGTGTAATACATTAACATATTTTAAAGATGAATAAACTATAAAATAGCTATAGCCTTAAAGCAAGATTTTTTAATTATTAATAAATCAATTTTTATTAGTAACAACAAATAATAAATTGTGAGCGTTTAAATAAATATATTTAATAAGATGAATATATTAAAAAATCGAGCGTCTAGCGGACAGAGTCCTTGCTAGACCCAATTAGCGAACAATTTTTATTAGCAACAATATAATAAATAATAAATTGTGAGCGTCTGGCAAGTTTACTTGACAGACCCGATTAGCGAACAATTTTTATTAGCAACAATAGAAAATAATTTGTTTTTATTGTATAATACTCAAAATTGTTAATTACTATGAGGTTGTATATGAAAAAATTGTTATTGATTTCTTTTGTTTTAATGATTACTTTTATTGTTTCTTGCGGTAAAAAAGAAGAGGCTAGTGTAAGTATAAGTAATAATGCAGTTTATGTGAGTTCTCCAGAAAATGTGTATCATAAAACCTATACTAATGTTGTAAAGATTCATGGTAAATTTGTTAATATGAATTCTGCTTTTTCTTACGCTGATAGAGAAGAAGGAGAATACAGTGAAGATTATGATATATTTGAGGCTATAGAAAATCATAGTTTAAAAAGAGTAGAAGAATTAATAGGAGAAGGTGAAGATATAAATCAAACTTACTCTGGAGATAGTTTATATAGCGATTTCTTAGATAGCAGTTATTCTGCAGATGGAGCTACTCTTTTAATATTTGCTATATTTTATAGAGATTTGGGTATAGTAAAATATTTACTTGATAATGGAGCTGATCCTTATATTAAAGATGAAGATGGATGGAATTCATTTTTATGGGCATGCGGTACAGGAAATGTTGATGCAATAAAAATGCTTGTAGAGTTTGATTCTGATTTAGTTGATTCTAAAAATATTTTTGAGGCAAATGGACTCCATGTAGCTGCTATGTATGATAATGTAGAAGTATTTGAATATTTAGTAAATGATTTAGGTATAGATATAAATAGTACAGATAGAGATGGTGACGGCGTTTTATATTATGCTGAGAAAGATGAGGCAATAGAAAAATTGAAAGAACTAGGTGCCGAAGAATAAAATAGTTAGTGTATAGCAATCGCCAAAGACGTGCTATAGCCTTAAAGCTAGATTTTTTAATTATTTGATAAAACAATTTTTATTAGCACAATATGAAAATTGTGAGCGTCTAGCGGACAGAGTCCTTGCTAGACCAAATTAGCAAACAATTTTTATTAGCAACAATAGAAAATAATTCATTTTTGTAGTATAATATTTAAAATTATTAATTACTTATGGTGGTATACTATGAAGAGAATATTACTAATTTCTTTTGTTTTAATGATTACTTTTATTGTTTCTTGCGGTAAAAAAGAAGAATCTAGTTCAAATATAAATAATAATACTGTGTATGTAAGTGCTCCTGAAAATATATATCATAAAACTTATACTAATGTTGTAAAGATTCAAGGTAAATTTGTTAATATGAACTCTGCTTTTTCTTATGGTAATAGAGAAGAAGGAGAATATAGCGAAGATTATGATATATTTGAGGCTATACAAAATCATAGCTTAAAGAGAGTAGAGGAATTAATTGAAGAAGGTGATTCTATAAATCAAACTTATTCTGGAGATAGTTTATATAGCGAATTTATGGATAATACTTATTCTGCAGAGGGTGCTACACCTTTGGTATTTGCTGTATTTTATAGAGATTTAGGTATAATGAAATATTTGCTTGATAATGATGCTGATACCACTATTAAAGATGATGATGGATGGAATGTATTTTTATGGGCTTGCGGTACTGGAAATGTTGATGTAATAAAAATGCTTGTACAGGCTGATCCTGATTTAGTTGATTCTAAAAATATTTATGATGCAAATGGTCTTCATATGGCTGCTTTAAATAATAATGTAGAAGTATTTGAATATTTGGTAAATGATTTAGGTATTGATATAAATAGTACTGATGAAGATGGCGACGGTGTTTTATATTATGCTGATGAAGATGCTGCAATAGAAAAACTAAAAGAACTAGGCGCTGAAGAATAAAAATTATAATCAGTTTATGCAAAATATTTAAATAATTTTATTAGATAAAAAATTATACCATTAATATTTTTTATGAAGAAGCTTTTATATTTAATACAGGCTTTAATCTGTCTATTATATTTGCTGTTGGTTCTATTAGGGTTTCTATTTCCTTAGAATCTTTATAGGCTTGAGGAGCTTCGTCTAAAGTATTTTTGCATATGCTGCTTGAATAAATACCTTTCATTGAATCAATAAAATCTTTCATATCTATTTGTTTTCTTGCCTGCATTCTTGATAAAACTCTTCCTGCTCCAT
>CALXXQ010000155.1 GCA_944392715.1 uncultured Brachyspira sp. | reverse complement strand
ACAATGCTGATAAACAAGCTGTATTCAATAATGCTGGACAAGTATATAATCATGAAGAATTTTTCAAAATGTTAAAGAAAGATGTTGCTATACCTGCTGAAGTAAAATCAAAAATAGAAGCTGATTTTGGTTCTTTTGATGCTTTTAAAGAAGCATTTACTACTGGCGGTAAAACTCAATTTGGTTCAGGCTGGGTTTGGCTTGTAATGAATAATGGAAAATTAGAAGTTAGAAAATATCCTAATGCTATGAACCCTGTTGCTGATAAAGTACATGGTGTTTTAACTTGCGATGTTTGGGAACATGCTTATTATTTAGATTATCAAAACAGAAGACCTGATTTCTTAACTACTTTTGTTGATCATTTAGTAAATTGGGATTATGTTGCTGAGAGAATAAAAAGCGCTAAATAATTTAGTATAACTAATTATTTATATATTTTTTTAGGAGAATTAAAATGAAGGATTTAAAAGGTACAAAAACTGAAGCAAATTTACATGAAGCTTTTGCTGGCGAATCTATGGCTAGAAACAAATACACTTATTTCGCTAGCGTAGCAAGAAATGAAGGATATGAGCAAATTGCTGCTATTTTCCTTGAAACAGCTGAAAATGAAAGAGAACATGCTAAAATACACTTCAAATATCTTAATGGTATAGGTGATACTCTTCAAAACTTACAGTCTGCTTGGGAAGGTGAAAATGAAGAATATGAGCATATGTACCCAAGAATGGCTAAAGAAGCTACTGAAGAAGGTTTTGAAGAAATAGCTCGTTCTATGAAATTAATCGGTGATGTTGAAAAAGAACACAGAGAAAGATATGCTAAATTAAGAGAAGCTGTAAAAAGCGGAAGTGTTTTCAAAAAAGCTACTAAAGTTCAATGGAAATGCAGAAACTGCGGTTTCATCGTAGAAAGCGAAGAAGCTCCTGAACTTTGCCCTGTTTGTAAACATGCTAAAAAATTCTTTGAAGTACGTGTTGAAAACTTTTAATTGTTTTTAATAATTATTTCTTAATAAAAAAAGAAGAGGGAAATAAAACTCCCTCTTCTTTCTTTTTATGGAATAAATAATATTTTTAAGCTATAAGCAGCTTTTCATTCTCATTGATAAAAGAATTAAATATATCAAAAATTATAGGATCTATTTTTACCTCTCTATCCAAATAATTTTCTTTCATAAATAATAATACATTATTATTCCCATTATTTTTAGAATAGTTTAGCATATCAAATAAATCTATTATCTCAAGTACCTTTGAAGGAAAATATGATAAACTATTTAATCTTAAAGTATCATTATAATCAAAGCTAATAATATAATTAGGAGAAGAAAATGTTTTTGAATTAGAAATTGTATTATAATAATTTAAAAATACTCCGTTTCCATATCCGTAATATTCATTATGAAGTCCAACTGTCAATGATACATCATAACTATAGCAAATAAAATGTTTCAAATATGAATAACATTTTACTGTATTATATTCTGTATTATAAGTATTAAATAAATTAGATATATCATGCCAAAATGCAGCTATAGCAGCATTGATTATTTCATTAAATAAAACATCTCTTAAACCATATTTATATACATGCTCTAATTTTGATATTTTTTTATTGATATTAAACTTATATAATACTTCTTTATAATATTTAGCATATTTCTTTTTGAAATTTCTTCTTATCTCTGAAACTATATTATTATCTATACTGCTATTATAATATTTCATAAATCTTATTAACATGATAAAAACTCTGTTGCTGTGCGATATACTATCATTATTTATGAATTTATTATTATAGTATAATCCTATATGTTCATCATCCATTCTTATTAATAATTTTATAATCACCCTTAAAACATAATCTATAATATCTCTTGAATATCTTATATTTCTGCTAAATGATCTGTCTCTATTTTTTATTCTGTTCATAGCCATAACCAAATCTATTCTAGCAATAAAAGAAAGCTTTACCAATATATAATATATACTATCTATTTCTTTTTCTGATATATCATTTTTTTTAATATTGATACTGTCTATTTCACTAATCATAGAAGATAGTATTTGATTTCTTTTTATATTTGCAAAGTCATTTAAAGTTAAATCATCTTGATTAAAATAGTTTTTATATACATCTAATAAATTATTATCTTTTATACTAATACTCATTTTCACACTCCTAATTAAAAGTAAACTTTCTTTACAATTATATTATAATGCATTATTAGATTTTTGTAAATATATTTTACTTAAAAAATAAAAAAATTGATTAAATTTTACATTCTTATTAAATAATATATAACATTTTATACATTTTAATGTTTTAAACAAAAATATGAATTTTAATGATAAAAAATTATTGCAATTAAAATCTTTTTACTATAGAATTAAAAATTAAAATATCTTTTTATTCAAATTCATATCTAAAAATTGAAGAGGAAAAATCAATATGTCTATTAAGGTAAAAGAAGCATTAACATTCGATGATGTATTATTAGTACCAAAAGAATCAGATATACTTCCTAAAGATGTTTCTTTAAGAAGAAAACTTACAAAAAAAATAACATTAAATACCCCATTAATAAGCTCTCCAATGGATACAGTAACAGAATCCAAAATGGCAATAGCTATGGCATTATGCGGAGCATTAGGTGTTATACATAAAAATATGCCGTTAGAACAGCAGGTAAAAGAGGTAGAAATAGTAAAAAGTTTTAAGGATATAGAGGATAAAGAAAAAGCAACACTATCAAGTGATGGTTCTTTAATAGCAGCAGCTGCTATAGGCATATCTGAAGACAGATATGAAAGAATAGAAAAGCTTATAGAAGCTAAAGTAGATATAATAGTTATAGATACAGCACATGGACATTCAAAAAATGTACTTACTGCTATAAAAGAAATAAAAGATAAATACAATCAAGTTGATGTAATTGCAGGTAATATAGCTACTGCAGATGGAGCTAAAGCATTAATAGATGCTGGAGTAGATGCTATAAAAATAGGAATAGGTGCAGGTTCCATTTGTACAACAAGAATAATAGCAGGTGTTGGAGTTCCTCAGCTTACAGCTATACATGATGCTTCTGAAATTGCTAAAAAAAATGATGTGGGAGCTATTGCTGATGGAGGAATAAAGTATTCTGGAGATATAGTAAAGGCATTTGCTATAGGAGCTGATGCTGTTATGGCGGGGGGATTATTCTCATCTACTTATGAGGCTCCTGGAGACGTTATTATAATAGATGGTAAAAAATATAAGCCTTATAGAGGAATGGGATCTGTTGGTGCTATGATACATGGAAGCAAAGACAGATATTTCCAAAGTGAGGTTGTTAATAAATCAAAATTTGTACCTGAAGGAATAGAGGGTGTTACAGAATACAAGGGACATGTTGCTGATGTTGTATATCAAATAGTAGGAGGCATTCGTGCTGGTATGGGTTATATAGGTGCTAAAGATATACAAATGCTTCAGGAAAAGGCTGAGTTTATAAGAATAACTAATCAGGGACTTGCTGAAAGCCATGTGCATGATGTAAAAATCACTTCTAAAGCACCTAACTATTAATAATTATTAATTTTTTAAAGTTATAAATAATTAGCTGATAACTAATAAATAAAAAGTTATCAGCTATTTTTAAATGAGTTTATTACTAAGCAGCAAAAATTTAATTTTATAAAAACTTGAATTTTTTAAGCTATTTTTATATAATTATTAAATTATAATCTATTTTTATTAAAAGAATTAAGGATATATATAATGTCATCTAATAAAAAATTTGTACCTAAAAAGAAAAGCCCAGTAGTAAAAACTTTACAATGGCTTGGAGTATCTGCAGTTTCAATACTTTTAATAATATATTTTTTAGTAGTGGATACTAGAGGAAGTCAAAAAACTCCTACAATTGGTTCTGTTAATGGAAAACCAATATACTATACAAGTACTAGTCCTTATGGAAGAGCTTTCAGACAAATAGAAAATTATTATCAGCAGCTAGGAATACAAATAAATAATGAAATGTATTCTTATATAGAAGATTTAGCATTTAGAAGAGCTGTTTCTACTATATTGTTAAATGATGTAGCTAGAAAAAATATAAATGTAAGCGATAACTTTATAGTTGAAGCTATGAAAAGTGAATTTATAGATACAAATGGTGCTTATAATCAAATGGCTTATGAATCATTCATAAAAAATTCTTCTCAGTCTGATAAATTAAAAATACAAAAAGATATAAAAGAAAATATTTTAGCACAAACAGCCTCTGCCGAATTATTTAGTTCTGTAAAATTAAATTCTTTAGAAATGCAAAGAGAAGAGAAAAAAAATCTTACTAGAAAAGATATTGAAATGGTATATATAAATGCTTCTGAAATAGTACAGTCTAATGAAATAGCTGCTGCTGATTTAGAGAAATATTTTAATGACAATAAAACTAATTTTGCTCAGGCTGATATTTCTTGGATAATAACTGAAAGCGGCGGTGTAGCTGATAATATATATAAAACTTTGAAAGATGATATAACTTTATTTGAAAAAACAGCTATGGAAAAAAGCTTTGATAGCAATAATTATAAATTAGGATATCTCACAAGAATGCAAATGCCTAATGAAGATTTTGCTAATAAAATTTTCGCTAATAATAAAGGAAATAACCTTTTACAGCCTATATATGCAAATGGCTACTACTATATTGTATTAGTTAATGATATTAGAATACCTGAAAAATATACTGATGTTAATAAGGAGGTATTAAGAAGAGAATATTTAAATACTAATATGGAATCTCTTTTAGAAGCTGAAAAAACTAAGCAGGCTGAAGTATTAAAAGCAGCTGTATCAGATATTAATAATCTAGCAACTTTAAATGGAAATGGATATATAAGATACTATAAACCAGATAAGCCATTCTCTTATAATCAAGGAAGATTAAATACTGCTGAAGGAGCTATTATTCCTGATTCTTCTACAGAATCTTTCTACATGCATGCTTTCTCTTTACAGACAAATCAAGTAAGTGATGTTATAAAATTGGATAATGGTGTTGCTGTTATGAGATTAATCTCTGAAGAAAAACCTAATATGGCAACTCTTACAAGCATGAATGCAGCAGCTAAAAATGCTTTAAAAAGAACATTATCAATGAGAAGAATAGATTTAATACAGGCACAATGGGAAGCTCAGAATATAGCAGATGCTAGAGTAAAAAAACATAATATAAGATAAATAAATAGACAAAAATAAAGGCAATTATATTTTAATATAATTGCCTTTTTTATCTGATAAAAAAATAATCAAAAATATATAAACTATAATATCTATTATACATATAAAAATTTTAATGATAAAATAATATACTTATATTAATTTGATATAATAAATAAAAATAATATATTTGTAAAAGTTTATAATAATAAATATTTTTAGTATATAAGCATTATAAAATATAATACTAATATCCTTTAATAAAAATTATTTTTTAAAAATGAAAAATACAGCTAATATTAAACATAAAAAACCTATAAAATGATTAATTTTTAAAGTTTCTGTTTTAAAAAATACAACTGTAAAAATAGTAAATATTGCTAATGTAATAACTTCCTGCATAACTTTAAGCTGCATAAGAGAAAAAGGTCCTCCATTCCCTTGAAAACCTATTCTATTAGCAGGAACCTGAAAACAATATTCAAATAAAGCAATTCCCCAGCTTATTAATATAATTATAGGCAATGATAATTTAGCAAAACCTTTCATCTCGCTGAATTTCAAATGTCCATACCAAGCCATTGTCATAAATGTATTTGACAATATAAGTAATACTATAATTGCTATAGCTTTCATAATGATATTTTTAATCCTCCGACTCTATTTTTATTGATAGAATATTATAAATTATAAAAAATAATTTTCTATATTTTATTTGATTTTATTAAAAAAAAATAAGGCTCCTATCATTGACAGGAGCCAAACAGTTTAATTAAATGAAGGTTATAAAATATATTGTATCAATTTAGGGATACAAAGTTGTTGACATCTTTAATGTTCTCTAACATTTGTTAGTATATTCTAACATATTTTTTAACTTTGTCAATACATAAAAATAAAAAAATCATAAAATTTTATAATAAATACTTTGAAATGTTTTTATAATTATGAAAAAAATATTAGAAACTGAAAGACTTATATTAAGAGAATTAGAAGAAAATAATAATGATGACTATATTGCCCTATGCTCTATACTTAAAGATAAAGAAACAATGTATGCTTATGAGCATGGTTTTTCTGATGAAGAGGTTATACAATGGTTTAATAATCAAATAAATAGATATAAAAAATATGGTTTTGGATTATGGGCTTGTATACTAAAAGAAAATAATGAATTTATAGGTCAATGCGGACTTACAATGCAAAAAATAGATAAAAAAATACATAATTCTTATGAACTTCTTGAAATAGGATATTTATTTAATAAAAAATATTGGCATAAAGGATTTGCAATTGAAGCTGCATTGGCATGTAAAAATTATGCTTTCAATATTTTAAATGCTGATAGAGTATATTCTATAATAAGAGATAATAATATATCATCTCAAAAAATTGCTATAAGAAATGGTATGAAAATAATAGACACTGTAATAAAGCATTATTATAATATGGATATGCCTCATTATATATTTTGTATAGAAAAACAATAAAAAAGAAATGACTATAAAAAGCCATTTCTTTATAAAATTTTATCAAAACTTAAAGCTATTAATTTGATCTACCATATCTTCTATTTTTGTTCTAACCTCTTTAGTAGAACTAGCATTAGATTCAGCCAATATGCTATTTTCACCTGTTATAGAATTTAATTGTCTTACAGAAATATTTATCTGATTAATACTATCAGCTTCCATTACAGCACGTTCAGATATAGAAGTTAATTTATTAAGCATATCCTCTGCTAAAGCTTCAATCTCTCCTAATATTTTAGATGAATTCTCAACAGCTTTATTTCCTACATCTACTTTAGATAAAGCATCATTTATAGTATCTGTTATATTTTTAGCAGTTTCATCTACATTCTGAGCAAGAGAACGTATCTCACTAGCAACAACCGCAAAACCTTTTCCCTGATCACCAGCACGTGCTGCCTCTACTGCCGCATTCAAAGCTAATATATTTGTCTGAAATGCAATTGACTGTATAAGTTTGGTCATATCCGCTATCTTCTTACTTGATTCTAATATTTCATTCATACTGCTAATAATTTCAGAAGAGGATTCTACCCCTACCTTAGTAGCATTTGCAACTTTAGCACTCATATTTTTAGCATCTTCAGAATGAACATTAGTTTCATCAAGAGATGTTGATAATGATTCTATTAAACTAGATAATTCTTCAAGCGAACTAGCCTGAGTATTACTTCTATCCGATAAATTCACAGTACCATCTGATACAGTATCTATTTCATTATTAATAAAATTAAGCGATTCCTGAAAGAAATGTATAGAACTTCCAAGAGATTTCTGCATATCCTTAATAGCATTAACTAAAACTCCTGTTTGATCAGATTTATTTAATAATTTATCTTCAAAAACAGCATTAAAATGCTTATTAGTCATATTTTTAATAACTTCTATAGCCCTATCCAAAGTATGAGCTAATGGATTAACATTAAACATAACGAGTAAAAACTGAATGCCTAAAAAGCCTGCTGCTACTATAATCATTATAATAGATAAAGTAACTACTTTTTTTACAAGATTTTCAGAGCTTCCATTTCCTACAATAATCCATGGAGTATTAGCTATTTTATAAACTGCTGTCCAATAACTATTATTTAAAACAACAGAGTAATTTTGACCATTGAGATTAGGAGCATTTAATTCTGTATAAATATTTCTTTGAGAATTAAATAATAAAGTTTTATCTGTATGCGTAACAAATCTTCCATCATCCAATGCTATAAAAAATTTATTATTTTGATAAGATGTTAATGTCTCTGATATTTTATTAAAAGATATATCTACCCCTACTACTCCTTTAAGCTCATTATTATAAAAAACAGCCTTTGATATGGTTACAACAGTATCTCCTGTTTCAGCATCCTTATAAGGCATACTTACAAAAGGGGAAGAAGGATTTTTTATAGCTTCTTGATACCATTCTCTTGTAGTTTGGTCAAATCCTTCTATATTTTCACCATGTACTATAATTAATAAGCCTCCGTCTCTATATGATACAGTACCGCTAAAATGTATATTTTCAATTTCATCTTTTATTTGTTCTAATTCTTTAAAAGAATTGAGCATTTGAGTGTAATCAGTTTCATACTTACAATAAGAACTTAATACATCTATCTCTGAATAGAAATAACTAAGCCAAGAAGTAACAGAAGCTTCATTCTCATACATATTGGCCTCTATATCTGATAAGAATTCTCTCTTATATCTAGGTATAAAGTATAACATTAGAGCTATAATAATAATCAGTATAAATGCCGCAAAAGGAACCAAAAATTTTAACATTAAAATATATTTCTTTTTAATATATCCCATAAACATCTCCAAATAAACAATATTTGATTAATATTAGTATTATGTTTAGTATAATTTCTAATTTCATATTGTCAAGTATTTTTATTTTACATAATATCGGAATATTTTAATAAAAAGGAGACTTAAATTAATAAGTCCCCTTAAAAACTATCTTAATATGATTATTTTTTTATATCGAGTAAATCATCACCGATATCAACAGAACTAGAACTAGTTTCAGAAATGTCATTATAATCATCAGAATTTGTAACGATTACAGGTGTTATAGTTGGATAGCCTTCTTCTCTTATTTTTTCAGAATCGAATTCCAATAATAAATCACCTTTTTTCACTTTTTGTCCCTCTTCTATATGAGAGATAAAATGTGCTCCTCCAAGTTTTACAGTATCCATACCAACATGTATTAATAACTCAACACCTTTATCTGATGTTAATCCTATAGCATGTTTTGTTGGGAAAGCAGTTTCTATCACACCATCAAAAGGAGAATAAACTTTACCTTCTAAAGGCTCAATAGCAATACCTTTACCCATAGCACCGCTTGAGAATGCCTCGTCTTGAACACTTGATAATTTTACTATTTTTCCTTTTATAGGAGCATAAACTTTATCAACTACTTCGCCTGAAGCTTGTTTTGATTCTCCCTTATTTTCTTCTTTTTTCTCTTCTGCTTTAGGGGCACTATCTACTGAAGCAGGAGCTTCCTGATCGCTTATAGGGTCATGCAAATAATCCTCTAATCTTGATTTTATAACAGTAACTTTAGGTCCATATATTACCTGTATACCATTTCCTTTCTTTATGATGCCAGCAGCACCGCTTGCTTTTAATGTAGCATCAATAACTTTAGAAGGGTCAAATACTGTTATACGAAGTCTTGTTGCACAGCAGTCAACATCGCTTATATTTTTCTTTCCTCCAAGACCTGCAGTTATTAAAGGAGCTTCTTCATATTGGAATAAAGGATTAGTATCAACTGCCTCTCCGCTTGCAGCAGCCTTAGCAGCAGCAACATCCGCTCTTCTATATAATTTTGGTTCCTCACTATCTGGTTCTCTTCCAGGTGTTTTCCAATCAAATTTCTTAATTAAAGTAGAGAATAAGAAATAATAAATAAAGAAATAAGCAGCACCAACTATTACAATCCATATCCAATTAGTTTTAGCATTTCCTTGTATTATACCGAATAATAACAAGTCTATAAAACCGCCTGAGAAAGTCATACCTACTGTAACATGAAGTATATGCATAAGCATAAAAGATATACCAGCAAGTAAGCAGTGAATAGCATAGAATATAGGAGCTACAAATATAAATGTAAACTCTATAGGTTCAGTAATACCTGTAAGCATAGCTGTTAAAGCTGCTGAGAAAAGTAAAGCACCTACTACCTGCTTTTTCTCTACTCTTGAAGTTTTATACATAGCCAAAGCAGCACCTGGTAAACCGAATATCATAAATGGGAATTTACCTGTCATAAATCTTGTTGCATCAACACTGAATGATGTTGTTGTAGGAGAACCTAATTGAGCAAAGAATATATTCTGAGCACCTTCTACTAAATTGCCGTCTATCATCATAGTACCGCCTAAAGAAGTCTGCCATAAAGGTGTATAGAATACATGGTGAAGTCCAAATGGTATTAATGCTCTTTCTATTATACCATAGAATAGAGTACCTATATAACCAGAACCAGCTATTAAATCTCCCAATTTATTCATTACAACCTGTACAGGAGGCCATACATAATACATCAATATACCAACAACTAGAAATACTATTGAAGATATTATAGGAACAAATCTTGTACCGCCGAAAAATGATAATACCTGAGGAAGCTCTATAGTATAATATTTGTTATGTAAAGCAGCTACGCCAAGACCTACTATAATACCTCCGAATACACCCATTTGAAGAGATAATATACCAACAACATTTGTAGTAGAACCAGCTAATAGTTTTTCAGCTCCTCCCATAACTGTTATCATCTTACCTATAGAAGCATGCATTACAAAAAATGCTATAGCGCCTGATAAAGCAGCAACTTCTTTCTCTTTCTTTGCCATACCAATAGCTACACTCATAGCAAATATAATAGGCAAATTTCCAAATATTATATTTCCTGCCTCACTAAGTACTGATAATATATCATAAGCAATAGTACCAGGTCCTAAGATACCAATTAAATTATAGGTTTGAAGCATTGTAGTATTAGTTAATGAACTACCTATACCTAAAAATAAACCTGCTACAGGAAGAACAGCTATAGGAAGCATAAACGATCTTCCTACTCTCTGCAATACACCGAAAATTTTATCCTTCATATAAAGAACTCCGAATTATTAGAATTTTTGATATCAAATATATTATGTATACCTATATCACATATATAAAACATCAATCTTATATTAAGTATAATAAATTTTTTAATAATTGTATATATTTTTTAGTATTAATTTTCACATAATAATTAAATATATAAAATCCATAATGATATTTTTAATATAAAAATCATAAAAATATAAGATTATCAATATTAATACATTTTAAAATAAGCTAGGCTCTTTTTCTGAAACTTTATTTTTATATCTATTATAAATACTATCTTCTGTATTGAGTTCTTCTTTAGTTTTGTATATGATATTATATTTCTCTTCCAAGACTCTTATTTTTGAATATAATTTTTCTCTGTATTCATCTTTTAAAAGCCCGTCGCTTCCATAAATATATAAATACTTTTTATAATGCTGTGGAAAAGTCTGCCTTACAAAATTCAAATATATCTTTCTGCATTCGCCTTTTAATTTTAAAGCATCAGTAGCGCAATAGTCAATACCATATTCTTTTACTTTTTTAAAAATATCCTCAATACCATCTTCTGTTATAAAAGGCATTACAGGCATAGCATGAACAGCTACTATTGCTTTTGTCTTTTTGAACTCTTTAAGCATATTAAATCTTTTCTCTGGGCTTATTACATTAGGCTCTATCAAAGATGATAACTTTTCATCTAATGTTGTTATAGTGGATGCTATTCTTACAGGTACTATCCTTGAAAGCTCATCTATCAAATCAAAATCTCTTAATATTAAATCACTTTTTGTAGATATACACATTGGAGTTTTATACCTTATAAGAAGCTTTAAAACATCTCTCATAAGCTTATAATCTTTTTCAGCATCTTGATAATTATCAGTAACGCTTCCAAGATTAATAATATCTCTATTCCAATTTCTTGATGATAATTCTTTTTCCAATACTTCAGAAATATTTTTCTTTACAAATATCTCTCCGAAAAAATCTCTTGAATTAATATATCTATGAGAATACACAGCAAAACAATAATAGCATTTATGCAAACAGCCTCTATAAATATTTAAATCATAGCAAAACCCATATTCATTATCAACTTTATTGAGTGCTGATTTGCAGTTGATTTCTCTATATTTAAGCATTCTTATAAATCTCTTTTA
This sequence comes from uncultured Brachyspira sp., assembly GCA_944392715.1. Classification (GTDB taxonomy): domain Bacteria; phylum Spirochaetota; class Brachyspiria; order Brachyspirales; family Brachyspiraceae; genus Brachyspira. The sequence goes on along the minus strand of CALXXQ010000155.1, from coordinate 196 downwards.
TTAAACTATATCAAAATATTGTATTTATATATAATACTGTATATTAATATTTTTATCAAGTATATTTATTAAAATTAATATACAATTTTTATAAATAAATTATTTTTGACAAATTTTGTCATTTATGGTATTTATAATCATAATACGGCTTCAATAAAACAGAGGTTTATGATTTATGATAGAATTGAAAGGAAAA